>JAXDKI010000289.1:0-17185 GCA_034667245.1 Thermomicrobiales bacterium
CCTGGCCGCCGGCCAGATCCTCGACGGCCGTGAGGCAGAAATAAGCCATCGACGGCAGTGGCTCCCGTCCCTCGTCGTACTCCTGCCATCGCAGCCACATGGTATCCACCGCCACCGAAGGGGCGAAAAGGGACGGAGATGGCGGCTCCGTCCTGTAGATAAATGCGCCAGCCGGCGACAGCTGGAGTATGACGTTGTCGCCCCTTCTCGGGTTCGAGACATCGGCGCCCTTGTACTCGAAGTAGAGCGGTCGCTGCGTGTCGCCGTGCTTTGCGACGTGATCGAGGAGCGCTCGGATCTCCCACGCCCTCAAGTACGGCTCGACCGTCGCCCGCGCCTCGTCGATCGTGGGGTAGTCGCTGATCATCTCGACCGTGGCGACGCCGTGTTTCATCGCCTCAGGGTGTTCTAGCGTTACGCGGAATTCGTCGGTACCCCCGTGCGCGGGGTCTACCGCACCATCGACGGCGATGCCCATGCCCGCCCCGATATCTACGCGCGCCTCGGCAAAATAGACGGTCCCCTTCGCCCGGACGGCGTAGCGTAGCCGCTCAACCCGCGGGGTTGCCTGGTCGGCGTTGCTCATGTCCGCGCCTCTTGATCCAGATGCCCGTCCAACGCGTCCCCGTCGTCTGCACTGGTCACCGTCGCACTGGCACCGCCGCCAAATTTGGCACTAAGAGGCATCGTCTCTAGGTTGTGCTGAATCCCAAGCGGTACACCTCGGTCGTCCCTATTCCACTGCGGTCGGTCATCCTGCTCAATCCCGCGCATCAGGAGCAACGTCAACCGGCGCAATTCGCCCGACTCGACAAGCAGTTTGTTTCCGGCGTCCGCAGCGGCCTGAGAGACGACCCTGAGTTCTTGTGCCTCGTGGTTGAAGGACCGGCTGGAGAACTCGTAGTACGCGTGGGTTACCGCCAGGGTCAACCCCACGCCGGAGAGCAGCGTGCCGAACGTAGAGGCTGACGTGCCCGCGTCCGCCGTGAACATCAGCCACACGCCGACAACGAAGGCCACCAATCCGAGGATCACCATACGAGTCCATACCCGAACAAGCACGGCCAGGAAAAACGGTCCGAGACGCTCGACGACCACGCCGCCCCTCACTTTCGCTCTGAGCAACACTGCAGTCTTTGCAAACAACAAAACGGGGCGGCAATGATACCGCCCCGGCTGATCGTCTACGAATCTGCGGTGATGGCGCTCAGGTCGTGCGCAGCGCCCTCGCCTTCCCGACGTGCGCGCCGGTCTTGATCGGCGGGACCTCTGCCCGGACGAGAAGGACCGGGATCTCTGGCCGCGCCAGCGTGGGTCCCCTTTTCCCCACCCCAGAGGTCGGGGACAATTCTATCCCGTTGACGCCATCATGCTGTCAACACGACGAAGGGCCGGCGACTTCCAGTCTGCCGGCCCTTCGGTTTCTGGCATATCTCTGCGGAATTTAGAAAGGGTGCGGACGGCGGGATTCGAACCCGCACGGGTTGCCCCAGCGGTGTTTAAGACCGCAGCGTCTGCCATTCCGCCACGTCCGCCAGTCTTCCGCGGGAGATACAACGAACGGGCCTTCCGGCCCGTCCTCCCCGAGAGAATTGCTTGGAGCGGAAGACGGGATTCGAACCCGCGACCTTCTCCTTGGCAAGGAGATGCTCTACCACTGAGCCACTTCCGCATCGCAGCCCGACGTATCGTCGGCACGTAGAATTCTAGTCACCGCGTTCCGGCGTGTCAACCTCGTGCGAGGACCAGCCCGCTTGGGGAAACCTCGCCACTGCGGGACTAAGCGGCCAACGTTGGACCGACTATTCGCGCCCTGGCCTGTTAGTGGTCGTCGATCGCGTCGGTCCATTCAGCGATTTCGGCTTCGGTCATTCTGCCATCGGGCGGTAGCCGGCCGTCGCGGTAACCCCACTCCTGCACGTCGATCAGGTACTGCTCGCGCGAGAGAATCGTGCCTCGGCACACCCGTTCGCCATTAACCGGCTTCCAAAGCCCGCACGCTGCTCGTCCAAGCAGCTCTCTCGTCACCCAATCGGGAACGCGGTCTGCCTCCGACGGAAAGGAGAATCCGAACAACGTGATGTGTGCCATCAACACCGGCCAGTTCTGCCCAAAGCGGCGCAAGAGGCGATGCCAATCGAGCTGGGCCGAGGTCCACAGCAGCAGATGGGCAACGTCCGCGCCGTCGAAGCGCTCCCGTTCCATGACGAACGCCTTAGACCAGAGCGTCTCCTCAGCCGGGCAGAGCAGCACCGACCGGCCCAGCACCTCTGCTTCGACCGCATGTGCGAACCATTCGTCATCGACCACCGCGACCCCGTTTCCCGAGGAGAAGATGACGTCAACGAAGTCCTCACCGCGATACGCCTTGGCGAGCCAATGCGGGTACGTCAATTCCGTACTGCAACCGGCGCCCGCCAGCACGCCGAGCACGGCGTCCACATCCGAAGGACGGACGAAGATATCGAAGTCCTTCGTATGCCGTTCGATTCCCGTATACCGCGCGAACGCGTACGCACCACCGACGAGGAAGGGAGCTCCTGCGTCCGTCAACGCCTGCACCATCTGCCGGTAGAAGTCGTCTGAGTCCGAAATTGAAACAAAAGAGGTGCCGCCACGGCAGGCGGATGGCAGGGTGCCGTCTTCCGCCTCGGGTCCGTGCCGTCCCAGAATTCGTCGAGTCGTCATCGTCATGCGGTCAATGGGCGAGATAACGCCAGCCGGCAAACTCGGCCTGCGGGGCGTCGATCGGCGGTCCTCCGATGTTATCGAAGGAGTAGAGAGCATACGCACGCCGGATCACCGATTGGGCAACGTTTCGCACATGGATTCCGCCTGGTGTCGTTCCCTTCTCGCTTCCTGCGTGCGCGTGACCATGGACGACCAGGTCGGCACCTCCGCTGTCGACCGCTTCGGCGAGAAGGTAACTTCCCAGGAACGGGTAGATCTCCAGTCGCTCGCCGATCAGCGTTTCCGGTACCGGCGCATAGTGAACGAGTGCGATCCGCAGATCGCAGGTCAGTCCACGTAATGCCGCTTCGAGCCGGCCGGCCCGCTCCTTCGAGTGCCGGATGAAGTCCTTCATCTGCGGCTCACCGAAGTCGCTCCCGCTCGCCCCGACAAATCCGCCACCGAAGCCTTTGACACCGGCGATGCCGACGCAGGCACCGTTGACGTCGATCGTCGTCCCTTCCCCCTCCAGCACTTTCACCCCGCCACGCTCCAGGAGCTTGGCGATCTCCGCCGAGCGGTTCGCGTGGTAGTCGTGGTTGCCGAGGACGGCGAACACCGGAATGGCGACGCCCTCGAGTTCGGCCAGGAAGTGGGCCGCCTCAGCCGGGTCGCCGACGCGCGTAACGTCGCCGGCGATCAGGAGCATGTCTGCCTGCTCTGTGAGATGGGTGAGATGAGGACGAAGCGTCCCGGCGGCGTCGGCACCGAAATGGACGTCAGCCATGGCGGCAATCCGGATCACGCGAGGTGCTCCGCCCGCGTCGGCTCTGCTAATTCACCGACGAGGAGATCGTTCCGGACAGCCCTATCGGGTAGCAGTTCCCTGACGACCTGTTCCACCAAGACGCGCCGCTCCTGAGTCAGGACGGTGCCGCCGAGCCGGATCACTCCATCGTCGACCGCGACATCGATATCGAACCCGCAGGTGCGCTTGTCCCGGTCAAGCGCGTCCCGGACGTGCTCTGCCAGGTAGGGTTCGAGCGATACAACGGAAGGGTCATGCATTTCCAGCCTCCAGGTGCCGCGCCGAAGCGCGGTAGGGCTACCCGACGCACGGCCTGTGCCAAAGAGATGACCTTCGTCGGCCCGCCCGGTTACGTCAATCTGAACGCACGGAATCCAGTCGTCTCTGCATCGGCATTGGTCTTACGGCGCCGCCGAGATGGCGTCTCGAAAGACAAGAGCGGATGGTCCCGCGATAATCACCTCGGCAATGCCGCCCGGTGAACGAGACGTAATGGGGCATACCGGCTGACAATGGGAGCGATGACGAACGATAGGCTGCCGGCGTCCCCGAGCGCATCCTGCACGATCCAGGAGATCGCGCGACGCCTCGACGAGCATTACGGCCCGCGTCGCTGGCGCTCACACGGCGATCCAGTCGACGAGTTGGTCGGTACGATTCTTTCTCAACACACGTCGGATACCAACACGGAGCGGGCATTCGCGTCCCTCCGCGGCCGATTTCCAACCTGGCAGCAAGTCGTCGATGCGCCGACCGGTGCCGTCGCCGATGCCATCAGAAGCGGCGGACTTGCAAACCTCAAGGCACCACGGATCCAGGCCGCACTAGCAGCCGTCCGCGAACGCTTCGGGGAGTTGGATTTGAGTCGGCTAGCCGATATGACCGTAGCGGACGCGCGGGCCGAGCTCGTGTCACTGAAGGGGGTCGGACCGAAGACGGCTTCGTGCGTACTCCTCTTCAGTTTCGGCCTCCCGGCGATGCCCGTTGACACCCACGTTCACCGGGTTTCGCGTCGTCTCGGGCTCATCCGCGCGACAGAGAGTGCGGAAGCCGCCCACGAGTTGCTCGAATGTGACCTTGGCGAGAACCGCGACGAGGTTTACGCTTTCCACCTAAACATGATCGCGCATGGGCGAAACGTCTGCCTGTCGCGACAGCCGCGCTGCGAGCGCTGCGTGCTGACGGAGTGCTGTGACTACTTCAACCGCCGGGGCGACTGGCAGCAATCAGCGTCTTGAGGCCCACCCTACCGGGGGCGAGACCACCCTTTACCTCGTCCGGCACGGCCGGACGAACGGTAACGTTCTGCGCCAGCTCCACGGCGCGACCGATCTACCATTGGACCCGCTCGGGCTTCGACAAGCCGAGCGCATCGCCGATCGGCTCGCCGTGGAGGTCCAGGCTGACGCTCTCCTCACCAGCCCCCTGTCTCGTGCACTGACGACAGCGGAGATCATCGGCCGCAAAATGGATCTCGAGCCGACGATTGTGCCGGGACTGGTGGAGATGGACTTCGGCGACCTCGAGGGGCTGACGCTTGAGGCAGTCGCCGAGCACTACCCGGAACTGGCGGCCAGGGCGTTGGACATGTCGGACGAGGATCTCGCCTGGCCAAACGGTGAATCGCGCAGACAGTTCCACATTCGGGTGCTTGAGACCTTCCAATGGATCCTCCAGACCTACGCCAACCATGCCGTGATTGTGGTCGCGCATGGCGGAGTGCTGGGGTCGCTCCTGGCCCAGGTCGAGGGTCGCTCGCCGAACGACTGGCGGGCGTATCAGTTGACGAACTGCGGCCTCACCCACATCGACTTCCGCGCCCACCACACCGTCGTTCACTTCACAAACGATTGCCTCCATCTCGATCAGCTCACCGGACCGGACGGTGAGGCCGACGAATCGTGAGACTGACGGTCCTCGGCGGAAGTGCGGCGGGACCCAATACCGGCGCCGGCTGTTCCAGCTACCTCGTCGAGTCGGGTGTTGGTCGACTGGTCCTCGATCTTGGACCCGGCACGCTTCCCGAGTTACGTCGGCACGCCGACTTCCGATCGCTCGACGGCATCGTGATTTCGCACATGCACCTCGACCACATCCTCGATCTCGCCGCACTTCGCTTCGCCCTTGCCTACAGCCCGATTAGGCCATCCCGACTGTTACCGCTTTGGTTGCCGCCGGGAGGGCGCGACCAACTTAACCGCCTCGCCCGGGCATTCGCGGATGACGGCGCCGAGTCCGCGTTCTTCTCGTCCGTTTTCGAGGTGCGCGAGTTCGACCCCGGGAATAGACTCGTCCTCCACGACGTCGTCATCACATTCACGCCGACCGTCCATTACATACCGTGCTGGGCGATCCGGCTCAGTCCAGAAAATGGTCGCGATCTCGGATACACCGCCGATACCGGGCCGGCCGCCCCGTTGGCGCCCTTTTTCCAAGGCGTCGAGGTCTTGATCTCGGAGGCGACACTCGCGGAGCCGAGCGACGAGCCGCCGGATCGGCGCGGACACCTCACCGCAGTCGAGGCGGGGGAATTGGCGCAGCGCGCGGGCGCGGCGACGCTCGTCTTGAGCCACATCTGGGAGGAACTCGGCTTCGAGCGACTGCAGTCGGACGCCGCTTCGAGGTTCGGAGGCCGGCTCGTCGTCGCGCACCCCGGCACAGTCGTTGAATGGTGAGCGAACAACGGCGCGCGCTGAAGGAAGATTGAGCCGTGTTCAGACGTTCCGGGTTGAGCGGCGATTCACCGATCGACGTGGTCGCGGGTCATTGGACGGATCGCGACGCCCTGACCGGCTGTACGGTCGTCCTCTTTGACCGGCCCGCGCCTGCAGTCGTTGATGTCCGCGGAGGCGCACCCGGCAGCCGCGAGACCGATCTGCTCGCACCCGGTCGGCTCGTCCGCAGTGTCGACGCAATTCTGCTGACCGGCGGCAGCGCCTTCGGTCTGGCGGCCGCCGACGGTGTGATGCGTTTCCTTCAAGAGCAAGGGCGCGGGGTCGCGACTCCGGCGGGTCCGGTGCCGATCGTGCCCGCGGCAGTGATCTACGACCTGGCAGTTGGGAAACCGATCGCTCCCGATGCTGGCTCGGGATACAGTGCCTGTTTGGCGGCCGGTCCGATCGGGAACCTTGAGCGCGGCCAAGTCGGCGCAGGAACCGGCGCCTCGACAGGCAAGTTGTTCGGCGGTCGTGCCTCGCGCGGCGGCTTCGGTGCGGCGACCATTGCATGGGCGGACAGTTCCGTGACGGCTCTGGTGGCGGTGAACTCTGCTGGTGCGGTCTTCGACGCCCACAGCAACAGAGACGCTCTTGGCGGTGAAGCGGATGGCCGCGAACAGTTGCTCGTCGGAGCTCCGGACGTTGGAGAACGCCAGGCGACGACCCTCGGCATCGTCCTGGTGAGCGCGCCGGTTGATGAGACGGCACTGACCCGCTGCGCGGTCGCCGCCCACGACGCATTCGCGCGGTCCATTCGCCCGTGCCACACGATTTTCGACGGCGATCTCGTCTTCGCCGTCGGCCTGGTTCGAGGCGCACCTTCGCCGGTCGAGGTCGTGGGCGTAACCACGGCGACGGAGCTCGCGATGGAGCGTGCGATCGTCGATGCTGTGACGGCCTGAATATCCGTTTGACATCGCGCGGGCGCGCCTGTCGGTGCTAGACTCTGGGGTAACGGGTTCCTTCCCGAGGTCCCAGTTGCCGGCCCCGTTCGCGCGCCCTTACCCGCGACGACGCGGCTTTTCCACCTCCGCCCGGTCGCCCGCAAGGGTCAGGAGGAACGGCCATGAGTTCTGGCACTCCCCGCCCCACCTTCGCCGTTTCGTCGCGCAGCACGCCCCTCTTGGCATGTGACGACCTGATCCAGGTTGCCCGTGGGGCGGCGGTCAGCGGCGTCGATCTCGACCTGACCGGATCGGCACTTCGCCGACGGCTCACCCATGCCAAGAGCCTATCTAACCTGAGCGATGTCCTCTCAACCTGGATCCCGCCGACGAACGGCTCGCTCGACGCCCTCTTGGCTCGAGCCTGGAGCCCCCACGGCAGTTTGGTGGTCGTTGACGAGGAGCGAGGCTCGATGCCCAATGGCAAGAGGCAGCTCGGCGCGGCAATCCGGTTGCGAGGCGTAGTGCCTGCATCAACGCGCGTCGCGCTTGCCATCCGGCCTCGCAATCCCGAAGCTGGACGGGCGCACCTGACGCGCCTGGCACTCCTTCGCAATCTCGCGGCGGAATGGGATCTCGACCTTGCGCTCGACCTGAGTGGACCAGTGGATTGGCTGTGGGAAGCCGAGGCGGCAGTCTATCGGCTTGGACCGCGCCTGCGACTGCTGCGGATCACCTTTCCGCTTCCGACGTTAGATGCACATACCAGGTCGCGACTCACGCAGCGGACACTAGCGGCCAGTGTCGACACGGCGTTCGACGGTCTCATCGCCGTCGTTTGCCCGATGCCGATATGGCAATGGCGCGCTTCCTCGGCACTTGAGCGCTCGACAAGAACGGCCGTGGAGCGTCTAGCCGGCCGTTTTGGCATCGCGCCGCTCCATGCCCCATGGAGCGTCCCACAGCGCTCTCCGGCCCCGTAGAATGCCTCTCAGTGCATGAGGAGGGGCAGGTCCGGTGACCTGCCCCTCCTTTCTGCTTGGTTACAGAGTTGTAACTTGGGCTGCGTCTAGCGCTTCGTGTACTGAGGCGCCTTGCGAGCTCGCTTCAGACCGACCTTCTTGCGCTCCTTAACGCGGGCATCGCGCGTGAGCAGGTGTGCCCGCTTCAGGATCGGCCGCAGCTCATTGTCGGAGCGCACGAGCGCGCGAGCGATGCCGTGCCTAACCGCGCCGACTTGCCCGGAAACGCCGCCGCCGACGACCTTCACGAAGGCATCGTAGCGCTCCAACGTGGCGGTGAGACGCAACGGGAGCTGGATGTTGATCTCATGGAGCGTTCGCCCGCCGAAGTACTCGCGAATCGTCTTCCCGTTGACAGTGATGTTCCCGGAGCCGGGGTACAGGCGGACACGCGCTACCGCGGTCTTTCGCCGGCCCGTCCCGTAGTGGTAACGCTGCTTCTCCATCTTGACTCCTGTCGCTTGAGTAGGCAGAGCGCAGAGGGCAGCGAGCAGCTACTGTCTGCTGCCCTCTGCCTGCTGCCGGCTCCGTTAGACTGCCAACTGTTTCGGCTGCTGAGCGGTGTGCGGGTGCTCGGGGCCGTTGTAAATCTTGAGCTTCTTGAACTGCTGCTCGCCGAGCGTGTTCTTCGGCAGCATCCCTCGCACAGCCGATTCCAGAATCCGCTCCGGATGCCTGGCGCGGACGTCGCGCAACCGAATCGCTTTGAAGCCGCCAGGATATCCGGAGTGGCTATAGTAGAACTTGTCGGTCTCTTTCGCGCCGGTCACACGGATCTTCTCCGCGTTCACAACGATCACGAAATCGCCCATGTCCATGTGCGGCGCGAACGTCGGCTTAGTCTTGCCACGCAGCGTCGCCGCAATGATCGTCGCCAACCGCCCCAGCGTCTTGCCTTCGGCGTCGACGACGAACCAGTCTCGTGAGATGTCCCCCGGTTTCGGAGACCACGTCCGTCGTTCCACGGCTTCTCTACTCCTCTTGCTGCGGCCGCCGTGGCGCGGTCGGTCCGCCGTTCCGATCCGTTATCCGTCACGCGGGTCGTCTTCGTCGTAGCCGACCCGCCAGAGTGTCAATCCATGCGCTGGCGCCGTCATCGGGCCGAGCCGACGATCGCGATTCGCCAGTAACTCGTCGATCCAGGTGGCCTGGCGTGCCCCTCGGCCAATCTCGGCCAGGGCTCCCGTCACGCTCCGGACCATTCTCGGCAGAAAGCCGTCTGCCGCAATCCGCAACTCGACCAGAGTGCCGCCTGCGTCCGCGGTTCCCCACCAGGGACAGGCTCGGCGAACGTCGCAGACCAGAATCGTCCGAGTTGTTCCCCGCGCCCGGGACTGTCGTTCCGCCCCCGGCACCCCTTCGCCGCCACCGGCGAAGGAAGCGACGTCGTGCGTCCCGATCAGCTTCGAAGCGGCGACGTTCATCGCTTCGAGGTCCAGCGCTCCCGGTCGCTGCCAAACGAACCCAGCGGCAACCGGTTGTCGAACTCCCGTCCAGATTCGGTAACGGTACTCCCGCCACCGGGCATCGTACCGTGCGTGAAACCCGAGGGCCCGCCGTTCGACTGCCGTGACCGCTAAATCCTCCGGCAAATGCGCGTTGAGCGCCTTCTGAACCGTGAGATCCTTCAGGTCCGGCCGGTAGTCGGCGAGGCTGGCAACCTGACCGACCGCGTGGACTCCCTGATCTGTTCGTCCCGCAAGGTATGCCGGAACCGGAAATCCGACGACTTCCTCAATCGCGCGCTCCAATTCGCCTTGGACCGTTCGCTTGCCCTCCTGCCGCTGCGAACCGAAGAACTCACGACCGTCGTAGGCGACGACCAGTTTCAGCACCTGGCGCGGCGGACGCCGCTCCAAGCGCTGGAACCGGACGGTACCGCTCCTACTCGACAAATTCGATCAAAGCCATCGGCGCGGCATCGCCCCGCCGAGGCTCGAGCTTAGCAATCCGCGTGTATCCGCCCGGCGTCGCTTCGAAGCGAGGCGCGATCACCTCGAACAACTTCGCCATCGCCAGGGGGTGATCAATCTTGGACATGATGAGATGGCGATGAGCGTGCGTGTCTTGCCGCGCGATCGTCACCAGCTTCTCGACGATCGGGCGTAGCGTCTTCGCCTTCGCCTCGGTCGTCGTGATCCGCTCGTGGAGGATCATCGCGACCGCAAGCTGACGGAGCAGTGCCTTGCGCTGCGCAGGGTTACGCCCGAACTTGCGACCGGCCTTCTGGTGCCTCATCCTTCGTCTTCCTCCTCGCCGGTCAGACCGCCGAACGACTCGTCGCCACGCAACGCGGCAATGGCCTCCGCAACGTCGTCGGCATCGGAATCGCCTTCGTCGTCGCCCATCGCCGACGCGAGATCGTCCAGGTAACTACCGGCACCGACGCCAAAAGCGCCAACCTCGCTTTCGGGCAGATACCCGAACTCGGCCAACTTCTGCCGCAGCTCAGTCAGCGACCGCGGACCGAAGTTGCGGATAGAGAGCAGCTGGTCGGGGTCCATCGTCAGAACCTGGCCAACCTTCTCGATCTGCCGGCTGCGCAGCGCGTTGAGGACGCGCGGCGAGAGGCCGAGCTCGGCCAATGCCTTGTTTTGAACCTCGTCCGAGATGAACGGGCTGCCGGCGCCGACGCCGTCGCCTTCCTTCCGGTTGAAGTCCGCGAAGACGCGGGCGTGATCGACCAGGATCTGCGCCGATTGCGACAACGCATCGTCCGGTTCGATCGTGCCATCAGTTAGGACTTCGATGATCAACCGATCGAAGTCGGTCATCTGGCCGACGCGGGTGTGCTCGACCACAAAGTTGACCTTCTGGATCGGCGTGAAGATCGCGTCGATCGGAATCTCGCCGAGCGAGTAGGTCTCCTGCGCCTCTGCCGGGCGGTACCCGCGATCACGCGTGACCCACAGGTCCATATCAAGCACGGCGTCCGGCGTCGACAGCGTCGCGATCGGCAGATCAGGATTAATGACGTCGACCTCGGACGGCCAAGCGACGTCGCCGGCGGTGACGACACGGTCGCCCGAAGCGTCTCCTCGCACGTAGAGGTGCGCACGCGCTTCGCCATTGATTTCCAGGACCCGCTTGAGGCGGATACGCTTCAGGTTGAGCACGATCTCTGTCACGTCCTCGCGGACGTTATTGACCGTCGAGAACTCGTGCCAAACGCCGTCGATTCGGACGCGTGAGACGGCAACGCCCTCAAGCGATCGCAAAAGGATGCGACGCAGGGCATTGCCGAGCGTCGTCCCGTAACCCGGTTCGAGCGGCTCGATCTTGTAGCGGCCGTAATTGAGGCCGGTTTCGACGGTTTCGATGTGGAACTGCGGTTTTTCGAACAACCGGACTCGCCTCCTCGATGGGCGCTAACGACCCACAGCCGCCACGCCCAACCGGTCGCCGATCGGCCAGACCAGGGCCGATCGCTCGTGCTACCGGCTGTAGTGCTCGACGATCAATGCCTCGTTGAACACCGGAACCTCGATCTGATCACGCGTTGGAAGATTCATGACCCTGCCACCAAGGTCGCTCACATTCAAACTGAGCCATTCGGGCGGCCTCTTGGTCTGCAGTACCTCTCCGTAATCTTTGAAGTACTCGCGCTTTCGACTCTCCGGCCGCACCTTGATCTCGTCGTTGGGGCGGACCAGGAAGGATGGGATGTTGGTCTTCCGTCCGTTGACGATGAAATGACCGTGCCGCACGAGCTGCCGAGCCTGCCTGCGCGAGTCGGCGAACCCCATCCGGTAGACGACGTTATCCAGACGCGACTCCAGAATCTGGAGCAAGTTATCGCCGGTCACGCCGCCGCGGCGCTCCGCCTCAACATAGTGCTTGTGAAACTGTGTCTCGAGCACGCCGTAGTAGCGACGTACCTTCTGCTTCTCCCGCAACTGCAGCCCGTACTCAGACGGACGGCGCGTGCGCCGCTGACCGTGCTGGCCCGGCGGGAAGTTACGCGCCGGCTGCCGCTGCACGATCGGGCACTTCGGGCTGTCGCAGCGAGAGCCCTTCAGGAAGAGCTTCATCCCTTCACGCCGGCAGAGCCGGCAAACAGGACCCGTATATCTCGCCATTCCTCGATCAATCCTCCTCAGACGTAAGTGACAAGTGACAAGTGACAAGTGGCAAGCAATTGGTGGCGGCGTGCAAATCAGTACTTGGAACCTGCCACTTGAAACTTGCCACTCGTTGCTTAGACCCGGCGGCGCTTCGGTGGGCGGCAACCGTTGTGCGGAATCGGCGTCGTGTCGGTGATCGACATTACCATCACGCCGGCGGTCTGCAATGCGCGAATCGCCATCTCTCGACCGGAACCCGGGCCCTTGACGAAGACATCGACTTGACGCAACCCGTGCTCCATCGCCCGCCGGGCCGCTTGCTCGGCCGTGACCTGCGCCGCGTAGGGTGTGCTCTTCCGCGAGCCCTTGAATCCATTGGCACCGGAGCTCGACCAGGAGATGACATTCCCGGCAGGGTCGGTCAGGGTCACGATTGTATTGTTGAACGTGGCCTGCACGTAGGCTTTGCCGCGAGGGATATTCTTTCGGTCTCGACGCCGAATCCGCGTCTTGCCCTTCCCCTGTCCGCCACTACGACGCCGTTCTGCCATTGCTCCTCAATCCTCCAAGCGTTAGTCGTTAGGTGATAGACGTTGGGAGAATGGGTACGTGCCCCCAATGCCAATCGCCTAACGGCTCTCGTTACTTCTTCTTGCGCGCTCCAACGGCGCGGCGTGGACCGCGGCGCGTCCGGGCATTGGTTTTCGTGCGCTGGCCCCGTGTCGGCATGCCCCGGCGATGGCGCAGTCCACGATACGAACCGATGTCCATCAGACGCTTGATATTCATCGAGACTTCGCGTCGAAGGTCACCTTCGACGCGCATCTCTTTGTCGATGATGTCGCGCAGCCGGTTGACCTCGTCGTCGGTCATGTCCCGCACGCGCGTGTCGGGGCTGATCTGCGTCCGTGTCAGCAGTTTCTGACTGGTGTGCAGACCGATCCCGTAAATGTAGGTCAACGCGATCTCGACCCGCTTCTCGCGCGGTAGATCGACACCCGCGATTCTCGCCATCTTCCGTTCCTTCGCTCGTCGCTAGTCGTTAGGCGTTAGGCGTTAGGAGAGCGGCTTTGTGCCCCTAAAGCCTACCGGCTAGCGCCCAGCTCCTTCGTCACGTCTAGCCCTGCCGCTGCTTGTGCTTGGGGTTCGTGCAGATAACGCGAACTACCCCTTTGCGTCTGATCACCTTGCACCGCTCGCAGCGGCGGGTAACGGAAGCCGCTACCTTCATTGTTTGCCTCATTTCGCAACGCCCCCACAACGGTGAGGACACAAACCTCTTGTGGTCCGCCCTTGCGGCGAGATTGAATCGCACCCGCCGACGTGAGAACAACCGTTCAGGGCCGGACGCACTCGACATGGGATGGCGCACACGGCAACGGCGCACGCCTCAAGACGTGCGCCAGAATGCCTAGTGTACCACTGCTGCCATACGTTTCGTCAAGATTTCCGGGTCCCCGCTCGTGATCACCACCGTATGCTCGAAGTGAGCGGAGAGCGAGGCGTCGGCCGTGACCACCGTCCACTCGTCCTCGAGCACCCGTGTTTCGTCGCCGCCGGTATTGAGCATCGGTTCGATCGCCAGCGTCATGCCGGGACGAAGAACGATCCCCTCATCCGGGCTGCCGTGGTTCGGAACGTGTGGCTCCTCCCACATCTGCCGACCGATGCCGTGTCCACCGTACTCACGGACCATGCCATAGCCGCGTGCTCGGGCGTGGGTCTCGATCGCATGCCCGATTGCGCCCAAGCGATTGCCCGGCCGCGCCGCCGCGATACCCTCGTACAGTGATTCCTCAGTGACTCGCAACAGACCCGCCGCTTCGTCCGAGATCAACCCAACCCGATACGTCCAGGCCGAATCGCCGCAATAGCCGCCGACGATCGCCCCGACGTCGACGGAGACGATGTCGCCATCGCGAAGCACCCGCTTGCCAGGAATGCCGTGGACAATCTCCTCGTTCACCGACGCGCAGATGCGACCGGTGAAGCCGAGGTGACCGAGGAAGAGTGATCGGGCCCCGGTCTCCTCCAGCGTCTCGCGAGCAATGTCATCCAGATCACGCGTCGTGACTCCGGGATTGATCGCCTCCTCGATGCGGCTATGGATCAGCGCCACGACGGCACCGGCCTGACGCATCCGCTCGATCTCGCGTCCGTTCTTGATCGTCACGGCCATCGGCAGCTGCCGCCTATTGACGAGCCGCGGTCTGTTGGATCGCAGCAAGGACGTCTTCCGTAACGTCGTCGATTGATTGTTCACCGCTCACCCGTTTAAGGAGACCCCGCTGTTCGTAGAACTCGATGAGCGGAGCCGTCAGTTGATCGTACAAAGCCAGGCGCCGCCCAATCGCCTCCGGCGTATCATCGTCGCGCTGGATCAGCGGCGTACCACACCGATCGCAGATGCTGTCGACCTTCGGCGGGTTGAAGATCATGTGGTAGGTTGCACCGCAGTTTGAGCAGACACGGCGACCGGCGAGCCGCTCGATCAGCACGTCGCGCGGGACGGAAATCTCGACGACCGAGTCGACGCCCTCGCCGCGCTTCGCCAGGACCGTGTCCAGTCCCTCGGCCTGTGCGCGCGTTCGCGGAAAGCCGTCGAAGAGGGCACCCCGTATATCGGGCTCTTCGTCGAGCTCTTCGAGTCGCTCCTCGACGATCCCCAGTGTCAGATCGTCGGGGATCAGCTCACCGCGGTCGTACGGCCCCTTGATCTCCCGACCGAGATCGCTCTCGGCCGCGATCGCCGCCCGAAACAAGTCGCCGGTAGAAAGTTTCGCGAGACCAAGGCGCGGGCCGACCTGATCGGCCTGTGTGCCCTTCCCCGCTCCTTGCGGACCCATCAGAATGACGTGCATCTCAGCTTTCAGCCGTCAGCCCTCAGCCGTCGGTAGTCCATCAATATCGGTGCTCATGTGCTCGCCGGATAGGCGAACGACATGGCTGACCGCTGACGGCTGACGGCCGAAAGCTACTGGATAAACCCTTCGTAGTTGCGCATCATCAGCTGCGCTTCGAGCTGGCGCATCGTGTCGACCGCGACGCCGACGACAATGAGCATGGACGTGGAGCCGATCAGCAGCGTCCGCACCCCGGTGATCTCGGCGGCGAGGTACGGCAAGATCGCAACGATCCCGAGAAAGAGCGCCCCGATCAGCGTGATCCGGGTCAACACCCGTTGCAGGTACATGGCGGTGTTCTTCCCTGGCCGCACGCCGGGGATGAAAGCACCCTGCCGCTGCAGATTTTCAGGGATCTTCTGCTGCTGGAAGAGAACCATCGTGTAGAAGTACGTAAAGCCGACCACCATCAGGAAGTAGATCAGGTTGTAGAGCGCGGTGTTCGGGCTAAAGATGCGGTTCAGATCGCCGCCCAGAGCGCGCACCCAGTCGCGGTTGGAGCCGATGAAGAAGTTGGCGATCATGCCCGGGAAGACCATGATGCTGACCGCAAAGATCAGCGGGATCATCCCGGCAGAATTGACCTTCAGCGGAATGAAGGTGGTGTTACCACCGTACTGACGGTTGCCCCGGATCCGCTTCGCGTGGTGAACCGGGATGCGCCGCTGCCCCTCGTTGATGAGCACGATCCCGACGATCGTGACCAGGGCCAATGCGACGAACATGATCGTGCCGATCAGGTTGTCGGATAGCGAACCACTCGATCCCAGTTGTCCCACGGTACTCGGCAAGCTCGCCACGATCCCGCCGAAGATGATGATCGAGGTACCGTTTCCGATGCCGTTCTCGGTGATCAACTCTCCGATCCAGACGAGGAGCATCGTTCCTGCCGTCATCGAAGCCAAAATGGCGAGCGTGGGCAGGAACGTGTTGCCATCGAAGAGACCGAAGTTCGCCAGCAACGGCTGGCCCCCGGATCCGGTGCTCCGAGAGAACAGGAGCGCGTGACCGTAGCCCTGAAGGAGTGCGAGGGGCACGGTCAACCAGTGGGTGTACTGATTGATCTTGTTCCGGCCCTGCTGTCCCTCGTTCGAGAGCTCATTCAGTCGTGGGATGATCGGCGTCATCAGCTGCATGATGATGGACGCCGTAATGTACGGATAGACGCCAAGCGCGACCACGGAGAAGTTGCTGAGTCCGCTCCCTGAGAAGAGGTTCAGCATTCCGAGGAGCTGATTGTTCTCGATGAAGTCCTTCAGATCCTCGCGGCGCACACCGGGCACAGAGACGCTGGCGATGAACCGGAAAATCACCAGCATCGCCAGCGTGAACAGGATCTTGCGGCGAAGATCGGGGATCTTGAAGGCACTGATGACGGCCTGGAGCATGGCGTCGTTCCCCTAGCTACCGGCGACCTTAGCCGCCGTTCACCTCGTCACGTCGCTGCGGGCCGCCAACTTTGCCGAAGCGGGCCTGCTTCAGCTCACGGTTGAGCGGCAACCGGCGGCTGCGCGGTCGCGCCTCGACCCAGCGGTCGGTTCGCTCGAGCTCGGTGACGCTGCCGCCTGCGGCTTCAATCCGCTCGCGGGCCGACACAGAGAACGCATGCGCCTGGACTTCGATCGCTCCCGACAGATCGCCGTCGCCGAGGATCTTGACGGGAAACTCGAGCCCCCGGATCAACCGCCGCTCGTAGAGCGCCTCCGGCGTGACCGGCCCCGCAATCTCCAGCTCCGCGAGCTGTTCGAGATTCACGATCTCCCAGCGCGTCTTGTAGATGTTGGTGAAACCGCGCTTGTATGGCAGGCGCTTCTGAATTGGGAGCTGACCGCCCTCGAATCCAACTCGCACGCCTGGACCTGATCGCGACTTCTGGCCCTTCGTACCGCGGCCTGACGTCTTACCGTGACCGCTACCGGTTCCCCGTCCGACCCGCTTCTTCTTGGTTCTGGCGCCCTCGTCCGGGCGCAGATCGGTGAGATTGAGTGGCATCGTTTTGTCTCGATCCGCGTTGCCGCCGGTTGTTCCGGCCGCCTCGTCGCTACTTGGCGCCACCCTCGACGTTGAGGAGGTGGCGTACTTTGTTGACCATTCCCCGCACCGATGGGGTGTCCTGG
>JAXDKI010000290.1:0-9363 GCA_034667245.1 Thermomicrobiales bacterium
GATCCTTCATCGGTCGCCATCGACCGATCTGCCACCTCGTTACGGCTCCCCGAGTTCGACCTGAACCCGCACGTCACCGCAAGGTGGCCGGCGCCCTCGTGAAGATTGGATGGTCGCTCACGCCATACCGCGCCTCCTCCGATCGTGCCTTCCGCCTAAGATTGCCGATCGTCTTCGATCTGCCGGCGCACCGACTCCATGTGCTCTTGCATCAGGCGGATCGCTAGGGCGGGATCCTGGTCACGGACCGCCTCGAAGATCGCCGTGTGGTCGGTCATGCATTCGTCGAGCACCCGATCGTTGAGCTCGCCTTCCTCTCGAACCGCGACCAGGAACGGGGTCAGACAGGAGTAGAGCTGCTCGAGGAGCGGATTGTGGGTCGCGCGCACCAGCAGGTCGTGGAACCCCATGTCCTCTTCGAGCACCAGTTCCTCGCGGTCGATCCGCCATCGCATCGACTCCAGGATCGCCGCCATCGCGGCCAGGTCCTCCGGCGTCCTCTGCTTCGCGGCCATCTCCGCCGCTCCCAACTCGATGATGTGGCGGAGCCCAAGGAGGTGCTCGAACGAATCGCCGTCGAGCAACTCCAGATGCGAGACAAAGGTGTCGACCATCGGCCGCAGGTCCATCTCCTTGACGAAGAGACCCTTGCCCTGGCGTGCCTCGATCATGCCGACGCTCTGCAGGACACGTAACGCCTCGCGCACCGGCGCCCGGCTGATCCCGAGTTGCTGTTGGATCTCACGTTCCGAGGGCAGGGGATCGCCCGGCCGGAGTCGTTGCCGAACAACGTATTGCCGAATTGCCTGGGACGCTCCTTCGAAGAGACGCGGTCCCGGTTCAAGTGGCTCCACGGCACGCCTCGGTTCGCCGGAACACGCACCGCGCATCCGACCGTAGCTCGCGGCAACGAGAAGTCGATCACGCCCTAGGAACTGTGCCCTGTAACTGGTCTACTAAGTAGCATAGGGACGGTTCTTCACGTTGTCAAGGGGTTACCGATGCGGCGACAGGATCACCAACGCTGAGCGGGCTGGACAATCTCTTCAACGGTTCGGCACCCGCAGCGTACGGTCGGCGAGCGGCAGTTTGACCGGTCCGCCGGCCAGATGCGACGCATAGCAGGCAATCCCGAGTTCCAGCGCCGCCGCGCCGTCGCGCCCGGTGGAGACGAACGGGGCCCCGGTCGTCAGCGAGTCGTGCAGCTCGACCAGCATCCGCTGCGTCGTGCTGAGGACGTGCGGACCGGGATCGAGCGGTTCGGTCGCGATCCGGGAGGGGTAGCCGCGCCGGCTCTCCGGAAACATCGGCGCGAGGCGGGTCAGCCAACCGTCCCCCACGTCCGACGAGATGTGAAGACTGCCGTCGGTCCCACGGGCCTCGTACCCCCCGCGGGCGCGGCGGACGTGGTCGAAGAACCCGATGACGCCGCTGGCGAACTGGAGCATCCCCGTCGCCGGCAAGTCCTGTTCGGGCGCATAGTCCGGGACCCGGGCATCGACCTCGACGACGTCGCCGGCCCAGTCGCGGAGCAGGTCGAACGTATGCGTGCCGACGTGGAGCATCCCTCCGCCCGCGTACGCGGTGACGGTCCCGACGTCGCCGATCACGCCGTCCACGATCAGCTGCTTCGCCCGGCGGTTCATCGGGCTGAACCGGTAGGGATGATTCATCGCCAGGAGGACGCCGCGACGTTCGCAGGCCGCGACCATGGCGTCGGTCTCGGCGAGTGACGTGGCCATCGCCTTCTCGACGATGATCGCCTTGACGCCGGCATCCGCGGCGGCGACGACGATCTCCGCCTTCTCCGGCGATTGGGTGCAGACCGAGACGACGTCCGGCCGCTCTTCCGCCAGCAGCCTTCGGTAGTCTGTGTAGAGCGCCCTCACCCCCCACCGATCGCCGAAACCGCGCAGCTTTTCCTCGCCGCGATTGGCGGCCGCGATCAGATCGAATCCCGGGGTCGTCCGATAGGCGCCCGCGTGGTTCACCGGGTGGACCGTGTAGAGACCAGAATGGCGATTCGCGCCTTTGTAGAACTCGGCCGGTTGCGGGTGGGTCACTTCGTCGTCGTACGTGCTGGCGATCCGACCGGTACCAATAATCGCCGCCCGAAAGGTTTCCGCCACGCGCTCTCTACTCCTCCGTCGTGCTTCGCCTTCAAGTGCATGCTCCGCCGGAAGCCCGCGCGCAACCGCGGCAAGGACATTCCGGAGACTCATGCCGCGACCGTGCGCATCTCGCCGGTCGCTACCTCGAGCAGTCCGGCTGGGTTCAGCCGGGCGGCTCTCCGTCGTCGTCGTACATCGGCAGGTACGCCTGACTCGCCAGGGTCGAATCGCCGTCGCGAATCGCCAGTGCTTCGATCTGCCGCCAGATGATCCGCATGTGCTCCTGCATCCGCTTCGCCGCGCGGGCCGGATCCTCCGCGGCGATCGCGGCGTAGATCGCCTCGTGCTCGTCGATCACCACCGCCCGGGCCTCGACTTCACCGGCAACCCCGTATTGGCGCCGGTGCTCGCGAAGGAGACCGCGGATCGATTGGAGCACCGTGACGAGCACGTCGTTATGCGTCGCCACGACAATCGCCTCATGGAAGGCAAGATCGGCGTCGATCAAGCGATCCGGATCGGCGGCCTGCCCGGCGATCTTGTAGCGCAGGATCGCCTCACGCAGGGTGGCAAGGTCGGCGTCGTCGCGACGGCTGGCGGCAAGGCGGGCGGCGGTGATCTCGATCATCGCTCGCACCTCGTGGAGCTGGAGTGCCGCGCCGTACTCGAGGCGAACGGCGCCGTCGACCATGCGGACCAGGTCGTTGAGGGAGAGGCGCCGGACGTACGCGCCGCGTCCAGGCCGCATCTCGATCACGCCGAGACCGATCAGCGACTGCACCGCTTCCCGGATGGACGAGCGACCAACGCCAAACATGGCGCTCAACTGCGGCTCGGTCGGGAGCTTTTCGCCCTCCCGCAGGTGGCCCTCCCGGATGAGCTGAACCAGCCTGTCGCGTACCTGCTCGGCCCGCTTCCGCGCGTCGATCGGAACGGAAGCAGCGCTGCTCGTCACCGATGGCACATCTGACGTCCGATCAGTCATGGGTCCACTATAGGCCGCGACGTTCGGTTGTCAAGACGATCCACGTGACTGCTTGACAACGGCTCAGCACGTTTCTATAGTGTTGGCACTTCAGACGTCTGATGTCTCCTCGACTCGTCCTGGCCCTCATCCCCGCTCACCCTCGGCCGTACACGCACCTCGGTTCGGTTTCGTGGTCGGTGCGCCCGTCATTTGTGTCGGGCGCGGACGGAAAGGAGAGAACCAGTGGCCTCGGATCATCGCGCACGCATCTCTCGACGGTCGGTCCTCAAGGCCGCCGGCGCCGCACCTCTCGTCGCCGGCGGTCTCGCGGCGCCGCACCGGGCGGCGGCCTTGCAGACCGAGGAACCGGTCCGCGGCGGTACCTTTACCTACGGCAACAGCAAACCGGCACAGAACGTCATCAGTCCCCTCAATACGATCGGCACCGGGCAGAACGTGCTGATCGAGGCGCTCTTCCTCCGCCTCGTCAACGGCCGCCAGTGGGGCGACGGGGTGAATCCGGACCCGAGCCAGCCGCTCGACCTTGCCGTCGCCGAGACGATGACCGAGGTCGAGAAGGACCGAGTCTGGGACTTCACGATCCGGAAGAACGTCCTCTGGCACGACGGCCAGCCCGTCACTCCGGACGACGTGATCTTCGGCATCTGGCTCTCGCTCAACAAGAACGCGAAGGCGGTCAACGAGACACCGGTCGTCAAGATCAAGGGCGGCGAGCGCCTGCTTACAGAGGGCGCCGCGGTTGGCCAGGTGGAAGTCGAGGGTGCGACCAAGATCAACGACAACACCGTCCGCATCGAGCTGACGGAGCCCGTCCCCAACTACTGGGTCAACTGGACCGTCGGCTACTGGCCGATGCCGAAGCACATCTTCGGCGAGATGCCGTTTGAGGAGCTCTTCAACGAGCCGTACGCGACGATGCCGATCGGCAACGGCCCCTTCAAGGCGGTCAAGTTCGTCGACGGGCAGTACATGGAGTTCGCGGCGAACGAGGACTTCTATCTCGGACGACCCAACGTCGACAAGTACATCGTCCGCTTTGGCGACTCCGACACACTCACGGCCGCCCTCGAAGCGCAGGAAATCGACGGCATGGGCGTCTCCGCCGGCCCCGTCTACGACCGCCTGACCGGTCTCGACTTCCTCACCGGCAACCCCGTGCCGCGCGACCACCCGGACGGCTTCGGCATCAACTTCGGCCGGTTCCCCGACCAGGCCGCCGAATTGCACAAGGCACTCCAACACGCCATCGACGTCGAGACCCTCAGCGCGCAACTCTACAGCGGCACGCTGCGGCCCTCGACCGACCTCTTCCAGCACATCGTCGGCTTCGAGCAGTCGCCGGAAGGGTTCGAGAATCGCACCTACGACCCAGACAAGGCGAAAGCGATTCTCGAGCAGATCGGCTGGGACGCCAACCGCGAGCTGGAGTGGCTGGTCTGGTCGCCGCCCACCGCCGCCCAGGACGCGATGCAGGCGATGCTCGCCGCCGTCGGCATCAAGACGAAGTACCAGGTCATCGACGTCGCGACGATCACCGACGAGGCGTACCGCAACTACGCCTACGACATCTGGTTTACCAACTTCGGCGCCTCCCAGTTCATCGAGGACAACTGGAAATACTTCAAGTGCGGCTGGACCTACGACACCGGCGGGTTCAACGCCGCGCAGTACTGCAACGCCGAGGTCGATGCCCTCATCCAGCAGGGGCTCGATACGACCGACGCCGCCGAGCGCAAGGCGCTGATCGATCAGGCAAATCTGAAGCTGAACGCAAGCCCGCCGCAGGCGACGATCTTCCGCCAGTCGATCACCTACGTCTGGAACAAGCGCGTCCGCGGCGCCTACCCCTATCAGTACCGTCTCCCGGTCCGCCCCGCCCTGGAGCGGGTTTGGATCGCCCAATAGGCGTCGGGCAATCAGCGATAGGCGTTAGGGGCGATGTCGTTCTCCTAGCGCCTATCGCCTGACGCCTATCGCCTACCCATTGACGCCTATGAACTTCATCCTCCGCCGCTTCGCTCTGGTGCTCCCCATGCTGCTGGGGATCACGGTGGTCACGTTTGTGATCATCAACCTGGCACCGGGCGATCCGATCACCGCGCTGATCAATCCGCTCGAGATGAACGTGCGGAGCGCGGACGAGATCGCGCGGCTGCGCGATGACCTCGGGCTGAACGATCCGATTCCGGTTCGGTATGTCCTCTGGTTGAAGGAGCTGGCGACCGGCAATCTCGGCTTCTCGCTCCAGCACAAACAGCCGGTGGGGTCGATGATCCTCGATCGCCTCCCCGCCTCACTCGGGCTGACGGCGACGGCATTGACGCTGGCGATCCTGATTGGCGTGACCCTCGGTGTCTATTCAGCCCTCCACCAGTACTCGATCTTCGACTACGTGCTGACGATCCTGACGTTCTTCGGCGTCTCCGTGCCGGTATTCTTTATGGCGCTGCTCGGGATGTACATCTTCAGCGTCAAGCTGCGATGGTTGCCGGTCTTCGGGATGTGGACCCCCGGCGAGCCGACGACCTTCAACTTCGATCTCATCAAGCACGGCATCCTCCCGGTCACCGCCCTGGCCATCCCGCAGATCGCCGGTTTCATGCGCTACGCCCGGGCCGCGACCCTCGACGCGCTCGGCGCCGATCACGTCACGACCGCGCGGGCGAAGGGGTTGCGAGAGTCGGCTGTCCTCTGGCGACACGTCTTTCGCACCGCGCTCCTGCCACTGGTCACGATCGTCGGACTCACGCTGCCGCACATCATCGGCGGCTCGTTCATCATCGAGACGATCTTCTCCTGGCCGGGGGTCGGACTCCTTGGCTATACCGCCATCCTTCAGCGCGATTACCCCGTCCAGCTCGGCATCGCCTTGATCGCGGCCGTCGCCGTGCTTCTGGCGAATCTCGCCACCGACATCGTCTACGGCATCGTCGATCCTCGGATCCGGTATGAGTAGTTTGGGCGGAGTCGTCGCGGGTCAGACGACCGGGCAACTCGTCGAGCGGACCGTGCCCGGCTCGCCGGGGCGGCGGACGCTGCGCCGCTTCCTGCATCACCGGCTCGCCGTCGTCGGCGCTTTCCTCCTTGCACTCTTGACGCTCGGCGCCGTCTTCGCACCGGTCATCGCCACCCACGATCCGAATGCGATCAACCTGACCAAGATCTCTCAACCTCCAGACAGCGAAAACTGGCTTGGCACGGACCGCGTGGGGCGCGACATCTTCACCCGCGTCCTCTACGGCGGGCGGATCTCGCTCTCGGTCGGCGTCGTCGCGGTCGCTCTCTACCTGGCGATCGGGTTCGTCGTCGGCGCGCTGGCCGGATACATCGGCGGGTGGGTCGACAACCTCCTGATGCGCTTCACCGAGATCGTGATGTGCTTCCCGACCTTCGTCCTCATTCTCATCCTGGTTGGGATGCTCGGTCCTAACATCGCCAATGTGATGTTTGTCATCGGTCTCTTCGGCTGGACCGGCGTGGCGCGATTGGTCCGGGGTCAGGTCCTTCAACTCCGCGAGCTCGACTTCGTGACCGCCGCGCGCGCCATCGGCGGTGGTCGCTGGTACGTGATGGCACGCCACATCGCGCCCAACGTGATCGGACCGTTGACGGTCGCCGGTTCGCTCGGAATCGCGGGCGCGATCCTGACCGAAGCGGGGCTCAGCTTCCTCGGACTCGGCGTCACCCAACCGACGCCGAGCTGGGGGTCGATCCTCAACGAGGCGCGCAACCCGGCAACCCTGGCAACGGAGCCGTGGCTCTGGCTGGCGCCGGGGGCGGCAATCAGCCTGGCCGTCCTCGCCGCCAACTTTATCGGCGACGGTCTGCGCGACGCCTTCGACGTCAAGAGCCGGACCGCCGGGTAGAAACTGAGACGGAGAGCACCACGTCGTACTAACCCCGAAGGGGTTTCGTCGCTTCAGCCCTGGGTTGAAACCCAGGGTAAGGGGAGTCGCCAACGTGCAGATCATCGACTTCGCGAACTCGTACATGACGTTCTTCACGAAACCGCATCAGGGGGAGAACATCGCCCGCATCCAGATCGACGCCGCCGCGACGATCACCGACGAGCGGACGGGCGCGGAGACGACCTATTACCTGATCGCCCCCTGTCGCAGCGAGTATATGTACCTCGCCGGTCAACTTTTCCAGATGCCGAACTACGAGTTCTGCGGGGTCTTCACCACCGACCAAGTGATGATCGTCCGCACCCAATGGACGAGCGAGCGCGACAATCGCGAAGTCGCCCCCGCGACCGAGCGATTCGCGAAGGTCGATCTGGCAATCAACCACTTCCCGGCGCCTACCGCCCTCGCCAACGAGGCTGCCATCGTCGAAGCGACATTGGCGAACCGGCCGCTGGTCGCGCGAACGGCGCTGCGTGACGAGGCGAGCGGGCGGCGGGCGCTCCTCGAATATCCGATCAAGACGATGAACGTCGTCGCCTCGCCGCCGCAGTTTCAGGTCGATACCGGACCGCTCCTCTTCCCCGACTTCGCGTCGACCGCGCAACACCCGATCGAGCGCCTCGAGATTGCCCACGTCGTCTACCACGGGTTCGAGAAAGCGGAATTCATCCTGCGCCGGCCGCATCAGGTCGGCGAGCGGGACGGGCAGCCGGTCGCGGTCACCGACTACTCGGAGATCGCCACGCTTCCGGCGCGAAACGAACTCTTCTCCGGCGGATGAGCGACGAGATCGGGAGACCGTAACGGCATGAAGCGCATCGGCAAGCACGAGGGTATCGGCAACGTCGTCGTCGAAGACGCCCCGGTGCCGGAGATCGGCCCACGCGAAATCCTCGTCCGCAACGTGCGGACGTTGATCAGTCGCGGCTCGGAGATCGGGCGCCGCTACCTCCATCCGGGCGAGATCGACCCGGCCATCATGGGCTACTCGGCGGCGGGATACGTCGCGGCGGTTGGGACGGACGTCACGGAGTATCTGATCGGGCAGCGGGTCGCGATCATGGCGCCGCACGCCGAATACGTCGTCGGTGACGTCGACCGGGACGATGGGAGCTGGATAACCCCGATTCCCGACTCCGTCACCTTCGACGCCGCCACCTTCCATCCGCTCGTCATCGGGGCGCTCACCTGGGCAAAGATCTCCGCCGTTCAGCCCCACGAGACCGTGGTCATCCTCGGTCAAGGTCTCGTCGGTGCCCTCGTCCTCCAGGCGGTTCGTGCCTACAAACCGGAGCGTCTGATCGCGGTCGACGCCCTCGACCGTCGCCGCGCGCTCGCCACCCAGTTCGGAGCCGACGTCGTCATCGACGCCGCGACGGAAGACCCGGTCGCGCGAGTCAAGGAACTAACCGGCGGCGCTGGCGCACACGTCGTGATCGACTGCGTCGGCGGCAAGGCCGGCGTGGTCTCATTCGCGCAGGGGCTCGATATGTGCCGGCCGCTCGGGCGAATCCATCTGATCGCGCTCTACCACGGCGAGCCGCTACCGCTCGACGCTGGGAAGATCCAAAGCCGGCTCTTGATCGGCGGCTACTACACCGAGGAGTCGCGGAAACCGTTCGCCGATTGGGCGATGGCGGCGATCGACAGCGGCGAGATCCAGGTCGACCCGATGATCACCCACCATTTCTCGTTCACGCAGGCGAAGGAGGCGTTCGACATTCTCTATCACCGCCCCGGCGAGGCGTTCGGGGTGCTGCTGGATTGGCCAGACTGATCGGAGATGATCCCGGTTTCCCCGCGTTCCCGTCTGATCGTTCCCAGGTGAGGAGAAGTACTTCGTGGACCGCTATCGCGTTGCCGTCATCGGACTCGGCCGGATTTCCTCGACCATCGACGAGGAGGTGATCGGCAACTCCGCCGTCATGCTCCCGTTCTCCCATATGGGTTGCTTTCGGGAGGTGCCGCGGGTCGAGGTCGTCGCCGGTGCCGACCCCTACCAGGAGCAGCGCGATGCCTTCGCGCAGCGGTGGGGGGTGACGAACGTCTACGCCGACTACCGCGAGATGCTCGAGCGAGAGCGACCCGACATCGTCAGCGTCGCCACGTCGGCAAAACCGCGACCGAACATCGTGATCGATTGCGCCCGCGCGGGCGTGCGCGCGATCCTCGCCGAGAAGCCGATCGCCTTCAGTCTCGCCGAGGCCGACGCGATGATCGATACCTGCCGCGAGCAGGGGACGATCCTCGCGGTCGGTTGCACGCGCCGGTGGGATGCCTATTGGAACGCGGCGCGGGCGCTCATCGACGCCGGCGAGATCGGACAGGTGCTCCAGGTCACGGCCTACGGTCGTGC
>JAXDKI010000291.1:0-9224 GCA_034667245.1 Thermomicrobiales bacterium
CGTCGACGCCGAGGGTGTCGATCGGCGCGACGGGCACGGGGGCGAGCTCGTCGCGGAGCAGGCGCATCAGGGTCGGGTTGCGGCTGCCGCCGCCGCCGACCAGGACGTCGTCGGGTTGGGGGAGCCACCGGCGGTAGGCATCGGCGATCGAGCGGGCGGTGAAGGCGGTGGCGGTCGCGAGGAGGTCGCGGGCGCGTTGCCGCTCCTCGGGTGTCGCTTCGGAGTCGGGCGCGAGGAGATCTTCGCGGAGGCCGGCGTCGTGGAGGAGGCGGCGGGCGAAGGCGAGGCCGTAGCGCTCGCGGCCGGTCGTCTTGGGCGGTAGGGCGTCGAGGTAGGGATCGCGGAGCAGGGTGGCGAGGAGGGCGGGATCGACCGTGCCCGCCGCGGCCAGGGCGCCGTCGCGATCGAAGGTTGCGGTGCCGCCGGTCAGGAGGGTGACGAGGCCGTCGAGCACCATGTTGCCGGGGCCGGTGTCGAAGGCGCGGACGGCGTCGAGGTCGCAGCCGGCCGGCAGGGAGGTGACGTTGCCGATGCCGCCGATGTTCTGGACGGCGCGGTTGCGCGTCGGGTGGCGGAGGACGACCCAGTCGAAGTAGGGAACGAGGGGAGCGGCTTGACCGCCGGCAGCGACGTCGGCGACGCGGAAGTCGGCGACGACGGGCGCGCCCGTGCGCTCGGCGATGACCGAGGGCTCGCCGATCTGGAGG
This sequence comes from Thermomicrobiales bacterium, assembly GCA_034667245.1. Taxonomy (GTDB): domain Bacteria; phylum Chloroflexota; class Chloroflexia; order Thermomicrobiales; family UBA6265; genus DATBFX01. The sequence continues at coordinate 708 of JAXDKI010000291.1, forward strand.
GTCGAGGTCCTGGAGAGGGGCCAGGCCGGGTCGGGTCCTGGTTCGTGCCAGACGGTCTGACCGTGGGAGCCGATCACGTGGAGATCGGTCGGCGGGACGCCTGCGCGGCGGCAGACGTCCAGTGCTGCTTCGGCGAAGAGCTCGCCGAGCAGGGCGTTGAGCGAGCAGAGGCGGGCGACGGCGTGCGGCGCGTCCTCGGCGTAGAGGGCGAGGAGTTCGTCGCGTACCTCGGTCGGGTACGGGGTCGAGACGAACGCGACCAGCTGCAGGTGGGCGCCGTCGCCGGCACCGGCGATGCGGACGAGCGCGGCGTCGATGCCGTCGGCCGAGGTGCCCGAAATGAGACCGACGCAGAGGCGACCATCCCCCGTGCCGACCGACGCTGTCCGCGATTCGCTCATCATCATTCACTGCCTTTGGGAATAGCGGCGGCGATTGCCGCGTGGAAAGCGGGCCGGATCGCCTCGATCTCCGGCCGCGCGATCGGGTGCAATCGGTTGGTGAGCAGGACTACTACGAGCTGCCGCTCCGGCTCGATCCAGAGGGAGGCGCCGGTGAAGCCGGTGTGTCCATAGGCGCGGGGGCCGAGGGGAGCGCCGGGATCGGTCGTGCCTTCAATGGGCGAGGAGGGCACGACCCGCCAGCCCAGGCCGCGACCGAGTGCTTGCTCGCGGGTTGCCTCGGTTACGAGCGATTCCCTGAACATCGTGCGCCCCTGCCAGGTGCCGCCGTTCAGCCAGAGCCGGCCGTAGCGGGCAAGATCGGCGGCGGTGCCAAAGAGGCCGGCGTGGCCGGCTGTCCCGTTCAGGCCGTAGAAGCTGTTGCCGTCGTTGACCTCGGCCCAGATGATGTCGCGGCGCCAGCGGGGGAAGGCGGGGGCTCGTTCGCCGCACATGCCGATCTCGGTCTCGTTGCCACGCTCGGTGGCGGCGATGTGCGGTTGGAGGGAGGCGGCGGGTGTGTAGCCGGTGTCGCCGAGGCCGAGGGGGGCGAAGACTTCGGTTGCGGCGAAGCGGGCAATGTCGAGGCCGCTCAGGCGCCGGACCACCTCGCCGAGAAGGATGAAGCCGAGGTCGCTGTAGATGACGCGCTCGCCCGGTTGGGCGACGGGCTGGGCCCGTGAGATCGCGGCGAGGTATGCCTCCGGGCCGGCATGATCGAGGTAGAGGGGGAGCCAGGCCGGCAACCCGGAGCTGTGGCAGAGGAGGCGGCGGATCGTTACCTCACGTTTCCACCCTGCGCTGCCGAACTCTGGGAGGACCGCGCCGACGTGATCGTCCAGGGCCAGCGCGCCGCGGTCGACCAGTCGCAGAATCGACGGCAGCGTCGCCACCACTTTCGTGAGGGAGGCGAGATCGAAGATCGTGTCGGTCGTCATCGGGATGCGCGCGGGTTCGCGCACGGCGCAACCGGCGGCGCGGTGCAAGAGGACGTCGCCGCGCCGGGCGATGAGCGCGACGGCACCGGCGTACGCGCCCTCGTCCAGACCGTCGAGGACGATGCGCCAGGCGTCATCGAGCCGATTAGGGTGGCATTCGTTCTCGATGGGCGGTTCTCCTCCACCGTGGCAGATCCAGTTCCGGGCTCACGCCGACAAAGCGGGCGCCATCGTACCACCGACTCGTGGCCTTATCGTCACCTGTTGCCACAACGCGCTACGGCGGTGGGGATGTGTCCATGGGGCGCCTCGTATACTGATATCGACGAGGGACGTGGTGACGTTCCATTTCAGGCAGGCAGTGACGGCGCATTCCTATCCGCGCCTGGCATGATCGCGCCCAGGAGTTAGAACGACGCGATGACGACGGACGAGGTCGCAACGGCAGCCGAATGTACGCCGGCGCTCTGTCCGCAAGACCTGGGGATCGGCATCCTCTTCTTTACCATCCGCGATGCGGTGATCGTCGGCGATGCCGCGACGGGACGGATCGTGCTCTGGAGCCCGGCGGCCGAGACGATATTTGGGTACACGGCCGACGAAGCGGTCGGTCAACCGATCGAGATGCTGGTTCCCGATGAGCTCAAGCCCCGGCATCGCGCCGGACTGGCCGCCTTTGCGGCGACTGGTCGCGGGCAGCTCGTCGAGACTGGCATGCCGGTCGAGCTGCCGGGGCGGCGGAAGGATGGCCATCCGCTGACGGTCGAGCTCGCGTTGAGTCCGATCGACACAGCTCGGGTGCCCGGGGCATTCGTGCTCGCGATCGTCCGCGACGCCACGGAGCGCAAGCGGCTGGAGGCCGAGCGCCTGGACATGGCGCGGGCCGAAGCGGTGCGGACGGAGGCGGAGACCGGCCACCGGCGACTCGCTTTCCTGGCGGAGGCGAGTGCTGTGCTGGCGGCCTCGCTCGACCCCGAAGCGACGCTGGCTCAGGTCGCCCGGTTTGCGATTCCGGTCCTCGCGGACTGGTGTGTCGTGCATCTGCTGGGGGACGGCGGCGACTTGGTTCCGGTGGCGATCGCGCACGACGATCCGGGGAAGGTCGCGATGGCCGAGGAGGCCACGCACCGGTATCCGCCGTCGCCGGAGGCACCATCGGGGCCGGCGCGGGTGGTGCGGACGGGCCAGACCGATGTGATCGGCGAGATCACGGATGCGATGCTGCAAGCGGTGGCGCGGGACGATGACCATCTGCGGATCTTGCGCGGAGCGGGGATGCGTGCGGCGGTCGTGGTCCCGCTGGCGTCGCGCGGTCGCATCCTCGGCGCGATCAGCCTGGTGCGGGCGGAGTCGGGCACGTCGTACGGAGCGGAGGACGTGGCGCTGGCCGAGGAGTTGGCGCGTCGAGCGGCGACGGCGATCGACAATGCCCGACTCTATGCCGCGGCGCAGGAGGCGGAGGAACGCTTCCGCGGTCTGTTCGACGGCGTCGCCGATGCCATCCTTGTCGCCGACGCGGACCGGCGGTACCTCGACGCCAATCCGGCGGCGACACGGTTGCTTGGGTACACGCGCGACGAGTTGCTGCGGTTGCGGGTGGACGACGTCGTCGCGGCGGAGACAAGCTGGGCGGTGACGGAATACTCCCAGATGCTTGCCGAGGACGTTTGGCGGGGCGAGCTCAACGTTCGCCGTCGAGACGGGACACTGGTGCCGGTCGAGGCGCGGGCGACGACGGTCGCGCTTCGGACCGGGCCGGTCTACCTGGCAACCTTACGCGACGTCTCGGAGCGCCAAGAGCTCGACCGCCTGCAAGGGGAGTTCCTGGCGGCGGTTTCGCACGATCTGAAGAATCCGCTGACGACGATTCGCGCCCAGACTCAGCTTCTCCGGCGCCGCGCCGCGCGGAACACGCTCCCCGAACCGGCGCAACTGGTCGACGATCTCGACGTGATCCTGAGCAGCGCGATGCGGTTGTCGTCCCAACTCGACGAGCTGCAGGACGTGGCTCGTCTGCGGGCGGGGCACCCCCTCGAACTTGGCTACGACGCGACGGATCTGGTTGCCTTGACGCGCGAGGCCGTGGCGGCGGCGCAGGCGACGAGCGGTCGACATGGGATCCGGGTGGAGGCACCCGATGCCCCGGTTGTCGGGCACTGGGATGCGCTCCGATTGCGGCGCGTGCTCGACAATCTGCTCGGTAACGCGATCAAGTACAGCCCGCGGGGAGGCAGAATCTTCGTGACCGTCCGGCAGGAGGATCGAGCGGACGGGGCCCGGGCGGTGCTGACCGTGCGCGACGAGGGGGTCGGAATTCCGGACGGGGATATGGATCACATCTTCGAGCGCTTCCGGCGGGGTTCGAACGTTGCCGGGCGGTTCGCCGGGACGGGGATCGGGCTGTCGGGGGCGCGCCAGATCGCCGAGCAGCATGGTGGGACGATCGGGGTCGAAAGCGAAGAGGGGCGTGGGAGCACCTTCACGGTCGCTCTCCCGCTGATATCACCGGGGACGGTGTCGATGCCCTAATCACCTGTCATGCTGGCATCAAGGTTGCGCTTGGCTTGGCCCGGATGAGATCGCTTGGGCGCGGGATTGGATGTTCCGGGCTCTGAATGCCCTTAGGGAAGAGGGAGCTGGATCGATGAACGGGGAGCGGCCAGAGCCGGCCGCGCTGAAACGGGTGCCCACCGGCGTCGCGGGATTGGACGAGGTGCTGCGCGGTGGATGGGTCGCGGGGGACCTGTATCTGGTTGCTGGTCCACCGGGAACGGGGAAGACGACGCTCGGGAATCAGATCGCCTTCGCCCACGCGGCGCGGGGAGAGACGGCGATCTTCGAGACGCTGCTGACCGAGACGCACGACCGGATGATCGCCCGGCTGCGGAATTTCTCGTTCTTCGACGAGGAATCGCTTGGGGAGCGCGTCCATTACGTCAACTTGCTGGAAGCTCTGGAGTCCAGCGGGTTGGAAGGGATGCTTGCCGAGGTGCGGCGGCTGGTACGCGCGTGCCGGGCGACGCTCCTCGTTGTCGACGGGACCGCCGCCGCTCAAGACCTGGCCTCCTCGTCGTTCGAATACCGTCGGTTCACGCAGCAACTGCAGGTCCAATCGGCGCTGGCGGGGTGCACGACGGTCCTCCTCTCCAACCGGCCCGGCGACGAGGTCGATCCGATCGCGACCCACGTCGACGGTCTGCTCCTGATGCGGCGGGAGCGGGCTGACCACCGGGCACTGCGCACACTGGAGGTCACCAAGCTCCGCGGCGTCGATCACCTCCTCGGCGCCCACGACTTCGCGATCGACGCCGGGGGAATCGTCGTGTTTCCCCGGGTCGAGGCGGCCCTCGGTGATGCCCCACCACCGCGTCCAATTGGCGGCGAACGAGTCGCCTTCGGCATCCCCGCGCTTGACGCGATGTTGGCAGGCGGTCTCCTCCCCGGTTCCAGTACCGCCCTGCTTGGGTCGCCGGGGGTTGGCAAGACGATCCTGGGTCTCCATTTCGCGGCCGAGGGAGCACGACGCCGCGAACCGGTCCTCTTCGCCGGGTTCCGAGAGACGGAGCCGGTATTGGTTGCCACCGCGGCGAGCGTCGGGCTCGACCTGGAGCGGCACCTGAAGGAGGGGACGTTCAGGGTTCTCTGGCGAGCTCCGATCGAGGTTTCGCCGGATAGCTGGGCCTGGCAGGTGGTGCGTGCGGTCGAGGAGCACCGGCCGCGTCGCCTCGTCATCGACGCGTTCTCGGACATCGCCCAGTATCTGCGCGATCCGGGACGCCGGTATGGTTTCGCGGTGGCGTTGGCAAATCATCTGCGTAGCCAGGAGGTGACCTCGCTGCTCGCGGTGGATCTCGACGCCCTGGCAGGACCCAGTTTGACCATCCCACTACCGGCGGCGTCCGCCGCCGTCGACAACGGTATCCTGTTGCGGACGGTCGAACTGCGGTCCCGGCTGCACCGGTTGGTGTCGGTCCTGAAGACACGCCAGAGCAGATTCGATCCGGCGATCCGTGAGTTCGCCATCGGCGACGAGGGAGTTGCGGTCGGCGAAGTATTCGTGGGGGCGGCGTCGCTGTTGAGCGGGTTCGCGACGCCGACCTTCGAGCGTCTGTTCGAACCGCCGATCGAGAGTGGTGCTGCATGAGCAAGATCCTCGTCGTGGACGACGAGCCCCTATTGCTGCGGATCATCGTCGAGGCCCTGACCGACGAGGGATACGAGGTCGTGTCCGCCCGCGACGGTCGCGAGGCAGTGGAATTGGCGGTGCGCGAGAAGCCCGATCTCGTCGTGATGGACGTGATGATGCCACGGCTCGACGGGCGCGAGGCGGCGCGCCTGTTGCAGGAGCAACCGGACCCGCCGGCGGTCCCGATGGTCCTGATGAGCGCGGGGGTCTCCGCGGCGCGGATCGAGCGGGGGATCACGTTCCTGCCCAAACCGTTCGATCTCGATCGACTCCTGACGCTGATCGCCCGATTGCTTTCGCAATGGCGCAAAAAAGAGATGGGCGACGTGCTGAGCGGCAGGATCCCGCCGATGTCAGACAGGTGGAATGAGTTCGAGGGGAGCAGACCGTGTGGACGCTCAGCGGGTTTGCCGACGAGATCGATCCGGAGCTCGACGTTCAGCTCCGGACGCTGGCCGAGACCTCGATCGGCCATCTCGAGCTGCGGGGCGTTTGGGGGAAGAACGTCCTCGCGCTGAGCGACGGGGAGCTCGGTCGTCTCCGGGACACGCTGGCGGAACGGGCGGTGAAGGTCTCGGCGATCGGGTCGCCGATCGGGAAGATCGGGATCGGCGACGACTTCGAGCCGCATGTGGAGCAGTTCCGGCGGGCACTGGACATCGCCGAGCTGCTGGCCGCGCCCTACGTCCGGATCTTCTCGTTCTTCCTCCCGCCGGGAGATGATCCCGCCCGGCATCGCGCCGCCGTGTTGCAACGCCTGGAGCGGTTGGTGCGGCTGGCGGAAGAGCGCGGGGTGACCCTCGCCCACGAGAACGAGCGGCACATCTACGGCGAAACGCCGGATCGGTGTCACGATCTGCTGGCGACGCTCGACTCGCCCCGGCTGCGGGCGGTCTGGGACCCGGCCAACTTCGTCCTCGTCGGCGTCCGGCCGCACGACGAGGGCTACGCGCTGCTCAGGCCGTACTTTGCCTACGTCCACGTCAAGGACGCGGTCGCGAGCACGGGCACCATCGTCCCCGCCGGCGAGGGTGACAGTCAGCTGCGGGAGACGCTGCTCGCGTTGCGGGCGGACGGATTCGACGGGTTCTTCTCGTTGGAGCCGCACCTGGCCGCCGGTGGCCGATTCGGCGGGTTCAGCGGTCCCGAGGAGTTCCGCCGAGCCGCAACGGCCTTCACCGCGTTGTTACGGGAACTCGAGATACCGTGGGAGTGATTCGACAGGCGTAACTCAGGTAGGTCGGGCGATGGCTTGACAGGGCGGCTGGTGCGTGTTTCCTTGGGAACATCGTAATTCGCACGTCTCGATCGGCTGCTCCGGGATCTGCCATGTCCACTACATTCCCCTCCCTTCAGCCTCGGCTGCCTTTACCTCGGACGCCTCTCATCGGCCGCGAGAATGAACTGGGCGCGGTGCGGGGACTGCTGATGCGGGATGACGTGCCGCTCCTGACCTTGACGGGTCCGGGCGGGGTGGGCAAGACCCGTCTGGCGCTCGCGGTCGCGGCCAGTCTCGCCGACGCCTTCGCCGATGGAGTGGTCTTCGTCCCGCTTGCCCCGATCCTCGATTCGGCCCTCGTGCTTCCGACCGTCGCACAGGCGCTGGGAGTACGTGAGACGGGTGGCAACTCCCTGGCCGACCGGCTCCAGGCCGTCCTCCGCGAACGGGAACTTTTGCTGGTGCTCGACAATCTGGAGCAGGTTTTGGCGGCGGGTCCCGAAGTTGCCGAGCTCCTGGCGGCATGCTCCGACTTGAAGGTGCTCGTCACGAGTCGGGTACGTCTCCATGTCTCGGGGGAGCAGACCTTCCCGGTTCCGCCTTTGGCACTTCCCGGCGCGCAGACCAGCCGCGGTGAGGGGAAGGTCGCCGATGCCGCGGCGGTGCGTCTCTTCGTCGCGCGGGCGGGAGCTGTCCAGCCCGACTTCGAACTCACGGAGGCGAATGCGCCGGCCCTGGGCGCGATCTGCACTCGACTCGACGGTCTCCCGCTCGCGATCGAGTTGGCGGCGGCGCGGGTCGCGCTCTTCCCGCCGACGGCGCTCTTGACGCGGTTGGAGCGGGCGCTGCCGCTGCTGACGGACGGAGCGCGGGATGCGCCGGTCCGCCTCCGGTCGATGCGCGACGCCATCGCCTGGAGCCACGACCTACTGACGCCCGAGGAGCAGGTGCTGTTTCGGCGCCTGGCGGTCTTCGTCGGCGGGTTCACGCTGGAGGCGGCGGAGGCAGTAGCAGGGGGGCGGAGGAGAGACGGACAGACGGATTTTCCCTCTCACCCTCGGTCATGGATGGGATCGCGTCGCTGGTTGACAAGAGTTTGGTGCGGCGGTTGGAGCAGGCGGTTGTGGCGGGGGACGCCGGGGGGGTAGCCGAGCCGAGGTTCGGCATGCTGGAGACGATCCGCGAGTTCGGATTGGAGCAACTGACGGCGAGCGGCGAGGAAGATGCGATCCGGCAGGCGCACGCCTCCTGGTGTGTGGCGATGGCGGAACGCACCGAGTCGGAGCTCTGGGGGCCGGGACAGACGGTCTGGCTGGCGCGGCTCAAGCGCGAACTCGACAACCTGCGCGCGGCGCTGCGATGGGGCGAGGGGCAAGGCGACGACGAACTGATCCTTCGTCTCGGCGGCCTCTTGGGGATCTTCTGGCAAATCCACGGTCCGGCGGCGGAAGGGGCACGGTGGGTCGACGGGGCGCTGGCGCGGGGCGCCGCGGTGTCGACCGCCGTCCATGCCCAGGCTCTGTTCGCCTCGGGGCTGCTCGGTTGGGTGTCGGGCGACTACGCTCGGGGGGCGGAACAGTGCGCGGCGAGTGTCGAGCTCTGGCGCGAACTGGGTGACACCTGGCCCCTGGCGCTCGCCCTCAACGTGCTGGGCATGCTGCGCGGCGAGCAGGGCGACCACGCTGCCGCCCGCCGGGACCTCGAGGAGAGTTTGGCTCTCTGCCGAGAGATCGG
>JAXDKI010000292.1:0-12142 GCA_034667245.1 Thermomicrobiales bacterium
TCCAATATCCTCTGGCACCCTTCAGGTTCGGGCGAACAAGCCGACATCTCCTTCAGTCCGTTGTCCCTCGTCGTGCGGTCGGCCCGTGTGACCGACGCTCTCCGGCTGGCTCGCGTTCCAACGGTCCTTCGGCTTAATCAGCCCGAGATCAACCTCGGTCCCTATCGACCTGCCGGAGCGACGGCGTCGCAGCTGTTCCGGTGGCGACAGAACCGGCCTCGCGTCTTCGTCGCCTGCGCGGGCGACCGCCTCGTCGGCTTCGCCCACTGGCAACCTGTCTTGCCGGACCGGCGCTGGCAGTTGATCGCCCTCGGCTCTGCCACGGGCGTCTACGATGCAGCGCCCGTCTGGGAAGAGCTGATTCGCTACGCCACGACCGCCGCTGGACTGCGCGGCGTCAAGCGGCTCTATGCCCGTGTCCCAATCGGCTCGCCGGCGGCCGAACCGGCCCGTCGAATCGGGTTCAATGCCTATACCTCGGAGACGGTCTTTTTGGCACAGCAGTTGCACAGTACCCCAGGAGTCGTGCCGTTGCGGGCTCAGGAGCAAACAGACACCTGGGCGATCCACCAACTCTATAACTCGGCGGTGCCGAAACAGGTCCAATTCGCCGAAGCCTGGACCAGTCACCGCTGGGACGTCCGACTCGGCAGTGCAGCCGGTGACCTCGTGACGCGCGGCTGGCTCGCCGAGGATGGACATCAGCTACTCGGATACGTTCGCGTCACTTCGCGCGGCGCGACGCACGTCATGGAGTTGATCTACGCTCCCGATCATCACGACATCATCCCGGATCTACTCGACGGCGTCATCGCCAGGCTGCGGGGCGTCACCAGTATCGACCGGGTCTATTGCGCCCTTCGTGGCTACCAGGCCGAGGCTGTCGCGGCCCTTACCGAGCGCGGTTTCGATCCCGTTCTCGAGCAGGATCTTCACGTCAAATACACCACTGCGACCGCCCGGCTGCCGCAACCGGAAACCGTCCCGTTCCACGCCGACGTCATCGAACGACTGCCGAAGCGGGTCCCCTCCTTCCTGCACGGCAAACCGGGCGATGGAGCGGCAACTTGATGGCGAGGCAGCGGCCCCCTGGGCCGCCTGCCCGCAAGCCCGTCCTGGATCCCGCACGGCCGGCTCCGTTCCCACACGGCGCCGGAAGTTACCGAGGAGCATTCATTGAGCAGTATGCCGAATTTTCGGACCGGTTCATCTGACCGCAGAGACTACGAGCAAGAGATCACCGACAATCTGGCGGACCTCCTCGCCGTTCTCCCGCCGCATGTCTCCGATGCCATCAGGGCACTTGGCCGCTCCGAGGAGCGCGGACCACTGATCGAGATCGTCCTCGATCTCGGCCGCCGCCCGGAAGCGCGCTTCCAGGACAGCGAGACCTATCTCACCACCACCGACGTCGCCCGCGATGACCTGAACTACGTCGCGGAGCGGATCGGCCACTTCGGCGACGACAACCGCGCCGGCATCGAGCGGACGCTCCACCGCATCTCAGCGATCCGGAACCGCAGCGGGGAGATCGTCGGCCTCACCTGCCGCATCGGCCGCGCCGTCTACGGAACGATCGCAATCATCCGCGACCTGATCGAGTCCGGCGAGAGCATCCTGCTGCTCGGTCGGCCCGGAGTCGGCAAGACGACGATGTTGCGAGAGATGGCCCGTGTGCTCGCCGACGATCTCCACAAACGGGTCATCGTCGTCGACACCAGCAACGAGATCGCCGGTGACGGGGACATTCCACACCCCGCCATCGGTCGGGCCCGACGCATGCAGGTACCCACGCCCACCGCCCAGCACGCGGTAATGATCGAGGCCGTCGAGAACCACATGCCCGAGGTCATCGTCATCGACGAGATCGGCACCGAGCTCGAAGCCGGTGCTGCCCGCACCATCGCCGAGCGCGGTGTCCAGTTGATCGGCACCGCCCACGGGAACACCCTCGAAAACCTGATGATGAATCCGACGCTGGCCGACCTCATCGGCGGCATCCAGTCGGTGACGCTCTCCGACGAAGAGGCCCGTCGCCGAGGCACGCAGAAGTCGATCTTGGAGCGCAAGGCGCCACCGACCTTCAACGTCATGGTCGAGATCGTCAGCCGTGACGAGGTCGCCGTCCACCGTGACGTCGCCTCGACCGTCGACGCGATCCTCCGCAACGCCACCGTCCGGCCGGAAACCCGCGAGCGGACGGGCGACGGTCGCGTCGTCATCGCCACGCCCGATGATCGTCGCCGCGACCCGTCGGTCCCCGGTCGCTCGACAGGAAACGGCCAGGGGCAGTCCGCGCCACGGCGCGGCATCGTCGACATTGCCAGTCGTCAGCAGCCCCGCACCAGCTTGGCCGATGACGCGCGCGACGCCGATGCCGCTGAAGAGACCAGCCGCCCCGTACCGCTCGCACCGGCCACGCCGCGCGGGCGGGGCACCGAGGCGAAGCCGCTTCGCATCTATCCGTTCGGCGTCAGCCGCAACCGATTGGAACACGCCATCCAACAACTCGGCGTGCCTGCCGTGATCGTCCGCGAACCGCGCGACGCCGACCTCGTCATGACGCTCAAGAACTACTATCGGACGAAGCCCCAGCCGATCCGCGACGCGGAAGCGCGGGGCACCGCCGTGTACGTCCTGCGGTCAAATACCGGTCTCCAGATGGAGAGTCTCCTGACGAGCCTGTTGCCCCAGGCGGTGAAACGCGGCGGCCTTAACCAAGGAAACCCCGGCGAGGGTGACGAGCCGTCTAGTACTGACGAGGTTTCGAACGCGCTGTACGAAGCCGAGGAGGCCATCTCGGCCGTCATGGACGGATCGACGCCGATTGCCTTGGCGCCGCAGGGCGCCTACGTCCGTCGGCTTCAGCACCAATTGGCCGACCGCTACAATCTGGGTTCCCGCAGCCGTGGAAAGGAGCCCAATCGCCGGGTCGAGATCTTCCGCGAAGGTCTCCAATAGGCTGTGAGCGGCATCTTTATCGTCTTCGAAGGGCCGGAAGGGTCGGGCAAGACAACGCAGGCCCGAAGGCTGGCAACCCGCCTCAGCGCGCAGGGACGAGATGTCGTCCTCACTCGCGAGCCGGGTGGCACACCGATCGGCGAACAGGTCCGAACGATCCTTTTGGACCAAACTAACTGTGCTATGCTGCCGGAGACCGAGGCCCTGCTCTACTCGGCGGCGCGCGCGCAGCACGTCGGTGACGTGATTCGGCCGGCGCTCGAGCGGGGAGCGGTCGTCATCTGCGATCGGTTCGCCGATTCGACGCTTGCTTACCAGGGGGGTGGGCGCGGGTTGTCGATGGACGACCTTCGCGCCATCCAGCGGCTCGCGACCGGTGGTCTGACGCCCACGCTCCGGATCCTGGTCGATCTGCCGGTGGAAGTCGGACTCCGGCGTCGCTTTGGCGTTGAGAACGAGGTCAATCGGCTCGACGTCGCGGGTATCGAGTTTCACCGCCGCGTCCGGTCGGCCTATCTTGAGATGGCTGCCCTCGACCAATCATGGATCGTTATCGATGGCGATGATTCCGTTGATGTGGTCGAGGAACGGATCGTGCAAACCGTCGCTCGGAAGACCGGGTTGGCACTCGCGGCTTCGGCATGATCGTCGAGCACAAGGACCGACCGTGAGGACAGTGGTCGGCGGATGAAACTGATCGTCGCGGTCGTGCACGTCAAGGATGCCGACGGTCTGCTAAGGGCGTTGGCGAGCCGCGGTTTCGGGGCAACGACGATCGACAGCTCGGGTGGACTCCTCCGGCAGGGAAACGTAACCTTGCTGATTGGCGTTCAAGAGACATTGGTCGCGGATGCCGTAGGATTGATCAAGCGACACTGTCAGGTACGTTCGCGCTTTGTCAACCCGCTGCTGCCGGTGGCCGAGCCGGCAGAGGTCTACGTCTCGAACCCCGTCGAGGTTCAGGTCGGCGGTGCGACGATCTTCGTCGTCAGTGTTGAGCGGTACGAGCGGATTGCCTAATCGATTCGCGCTTCCCGCACCAGCGCACCGACCACGGGGGTAACGGTTTCGGATGGAAGAGATCATCGCACGCGGAATCCAGGCGCTCCTTGCCCTTGCTGGGGCATATCTGGTTGCGCTCTGGTTCGTCCTCGTCGTCTGGACGTACCGCGACATCGAAACACGCAGTCGAAGTGTCCTGACGCAGGTCTTCTCGACCCTGCTCGTCGTCCTCTTCTACGTTCCCGGCGTCCTCCTCTACATGATCCTCCGCCCCAAGGAGACGCTCGACGGGGCCTTCCAGCGTTCCCTGGAGGAGGAATACCTGCTCCAGGACCTCGAAGAACTTCCCCTCTGCCAATCCTGCCAACGGTACGTCGAAGACGACTTTGTCCTCTGCCCGGACTGCCACACCACGTTACGCGAGTCATGCGTCACCTGCGGTCGCCTCGTCCACCTCCGCTGGTCGCTTTGTCCCTATTGCGGCACCGAGCAGAGTGAGAAAGCGGCTGCCTCCCGCGAACGAGTTGAAGTTCCGGCCGCGCGTTGGCGCGCGGCCTCCTCTGCGCGCCGTCGTGCCACGCCCGCAATCGTCGCTCGCCCGGCGGCCGTATCTGCTCGGCCTGATCTCTCCACTCCCAGGGTGGGCGACTTGACACCTCCGACGTCCACAGAGGTGCCTGTGCCCGCGCTCAGCGTCGTCCGTGACAACGCGAACGGCACGCCCGTCCGCCTCTTTGACCGCCGAAAGACGAAGGCGGCGTCGCACAGGAATGGCTCGGACCGCTCCCGTGCCGAACTCGATGCCGGCTTCCCACCGCCATATAGCAACGGCAATGGGAACGGTCGTGGTCGCGGGGCGTCCGATGACCACCATGCGCCGTACCTCGTCGGCACGTCGGCGAACCCGAACGGAGGTAGCTCGAACGGGGCGAACAACCGCAGTCGTGGCGACGGAGAAGAGGATGGGTCATCGCCCCGCGACAAGGTTGGCGCACACGCATCCGCAGACGGCGAGTAGCTGCCTAGACCGTCGTGACGATCCAAATTCAGAATTGACGGCGGTGACGCGGGGAGAGGTGCCCAGTCCTTTCCCGCGTCACTGTCTATTCGGCCGTTATCAGGAGTTCTCAGCCGAGGTTCGCCGTGCCGGCGGACGGGAGGGCACGGCGTCGGGCCGAATTCGGAAGTTGAACTTGGATCGAAACGCATCATAGAAGTTCGTCGTGCTGAATGAGATCAACCGGAACGAGTGAGCCCCGCGGCGGACCAGGATGACGTCGTTGAACCTGAGATCGGCGGTCGGCCGGCCGTCAAGGATCAGTGCCGCTTCGTGTTTCGATGCTACCAACAGCTCGATCCGATTCGATTCCGCTACGACGAATGGCGTCCGAATCGGCGAGTGACACGAGATGGGAACGATCGCAAAGCCACGCACGCCCGCCGTGAGAATCGGCCCGCCGGCCGCCATGCAGTAGGCCGTACTCCCGCGAGGCGTAGCGACGATCATGCCGTCGCCCGGATATGTGTTGACGTAATGTCCGTCGATGTACACCTCGACGTCGATCATCCGAACCCCGCTTCGGATGACCACGTCGTTGATTGCCCACCCCTGATCGAGCGTCAAGCCCTCTCGCTCGATGACCCCCTCCAGCGTCGCGCCTTCCTCGATGACGAAACTGCCTGCCAGGAGGGCTTCGAGTGCCACCTTCCAATCCCGCCGCTCGACCATAGCCAGGAAACCGACCTTCCCGAAGTTGATCCCTAGGAGCGGGATGTCGGGATAGGCGTTGGCCGCACGCATCATCAGGCCGTCGCCGCCGAGCACGACGATCGCGTCGATCTCCGACAGCCGGTCCTCGACGAGATCCACCTCGTTGACTACCGTGCAGCCCCGAACTCGAAGCCACCCCTCCACGTCCGCGGCCAACGTCGCGGCCTCGTCCTTGCTCTGGGCTGCTACCAACCCGATCGTTTTCACCAATTGACTCCAGGCGAGAATGGCCCGAAAGGCCGTCGAGTAGAGATCCCGTTCACGGGCTCAGCCGCCATCTGTCCGGGGAGGCGTAAGATAGGTCGCAGGGTCGTGTTCGGCGCGGAACCGGTAGAGGGCGGCGGGACGGTGCGATCCTTCCCGCCGCTTCGCGTCCGTCGCCTCAAGGATCCCGGACGCGATCACCCGCCGGCGAAAGTTACGCTTGTCCAACCGCCGACCGAGGATCGTCTCATAGGCGCCCTGGAGCTCGCTCAGGGAGAACGTCTCCGGCAGGAGATGGAACGCGATGTTGGTGTAGCCGATCTTCGCTCGCAGGCGGACCAGCGCGTAGTCGATCACAACCCTATCGGTGTCGGACAAGGGCGGTAGCGTCGCGGAGTCGATCCAATCGGCCCCGCTAACGGCGAGTGGACGCTGCGCGGCACAAATCAGCGCAATGTAGCCGACGACTACCGTCCACGCCGGCGGCTCCCCGACGCTGAAGGTGTAGAGTTGCTCCAGATACTGCTCGTGAAGATCCGTCGTGTGCCGAATGATCCGTCTGGCAGCCGCGTCCAGCGGTTCAATCGGTGCCGGGACACCACGCGGGAGCCGCCAGCCTTCGTCTGCGTCTTCGAGGGCGACCAGGAGCTGGCCATCGATCACGGTGAACAGCACGACGCGAAGGTCGACCGTGGGTAACCCATACCCACGTGAAACGTCACTGGCTCGGCGATCGGACGCTTCCGCCCGTGCGCCGAGCTTTCCGAGCGTCTCTTCGACGGTTCCTTCGTCTCGTTGGGGGCCCTGCTTGGTCACCGCCATGACAATCAGGCTTCGTTTCGGTGGCGCAACTTGGTGCAACATCGGCCCGAGTGTACGCCAGCCGACGGTGGGCAGCAATCATGAGGCGCCCTCGCCCGCGACATCACACCGGTCGAGCATTGCGGACGCGGCGCCGAGGGCGCATTCCGCTAGTCCCTAGCGCGATAACTTCATGGGTGTCGTTGGGTAAGGAAACGAGGCGCGATCCCACCGAAAGGAGGGATTACCAGGAGCAATTCCCGACGGTGCAGCTTCACGTCCGCAGAGCGCACTGAAACAGCTAACCCATTGCACGGTCTCTGACAGTGCAGCCGGATCGATATTCCCTTCGCGAGAGGAGTTTGTCTCAGGCCGGCTCAGGTAGAATCGTCCCCGCGTTGGCAAGCGCCTGATCGGTGCTCATCTCGGACAGCACGATCTTGCGGACGGTTCCCGTCTCGTCGATAAAGATGTGGGTCGGGAAGTTGTAGATCGGATACGCGGCCGAGGTCAACGTCCGATTGGGATCAAGCAAGACCGTGAACGTGACCTTGTTCTTGGCCGCGAAACTGGCCGCCTGCTCGGGTGCATCGCCTAGGCTGACAGCCAGGAGGACCAGCCCTTTGGGCGCCAACTCCTCGTAGGCGGCTTGGATGTCCGGCATCTCGGCGCGGCAGGGCGGACACCACGATCCCCAGAAGTTCAACCAAACCGGCCGACCGTGGAATTCCGAGAGCGTCACGACCTGGCCTGTCAGACTGACGGCCGCGAAGTCCGGCGCCTGCTCGCCAACCTTCGGCAGGAGGTCTTGGTTGGCGCCGCCCCGTCCGATCTGATCGAACCCCGACTGACCACCGACGTACCACGCACCCGCAACGATCGCGGAGGCGAGACCCAGGCCGAGCGCCACGCGTCGCGAGGCGAGGCGCTGCATCGACCCGGCTTGCGGCGGTGTATTCGCGTTCACGGACCCCGTCATTGCCGCGCCCATCGTGCGAGCCGCGACGTCCCTAGACGCCGCCGTAGGCGTGCAAGCCGCCGAAGAAGTAGTTGCCATAGTAGGTGAAGATCACCGCGCCAAACCCGATCAACAAGATGATGGCACTCCGCTTACCTCGCCAACCCCGCAACGTGCGCGTGTGCAGGTAGACTCCGTACACCAGCCACGTGAAGAGGGCCGACGTCTCCTTGGGATCCCACGACCAATACGAACCCCACGCGCGATATGCCCACACTGAGCCGAGGATGAGCACGAGAGCAAGCATCGGGAATCCGAGCGTGACTGCCCGGTAGCCGATATCGTCCAGCATCTCCGCGCTTGGCAGCCAGGAGATCCGACGCCGGCTCGCGATCAGATACAACACCGCCGCCGCGAACGAGACGGCGAACGTCGCGTACGACAGGATCGCCATCGAGACGTGCGCCGTCATGAGAGGCTGGTTTTGCAGCGCCGGATTCAGCGAGTCGACCTCACGCATCCCGCTCGGCAACGTCCAGACGTAGACGGACATACCGAACGCAATCGTGATCACGATCGCGCCAAGCTGCTTGACCTTGTAGAGTCGCTCGAAGATCAGATAGATCAGCGTCACCGCGAAGATGAACGCTAGCGAGAACTCGTACATGTTGCTGTACGGACCTCGCTCGGCTGCAATCGTGCGCAGCAACACTGCCAATCCAGCGAAGAGGACTGCGAACCACGCCAGCAACGACCCGAAGCGGCCCGCCCCGACCGATCCAGGTCCGAACTCAGTGGATGTTGCCGTCAGGGTCGTCCCGGTCGCGGTCGCCAGAATCGCCTGGCGCACTCGAATTCGGCCGATGGCGTACACCAGATAGCAGATCGTCGCCCCGGCAAGCGCAATCGACGCCGCCGTGAAGCAGTAGAACGAGAGTTTGACCAGTCCTTCCATCGCTGCTCTGGCTCCTCGCCCGCGGTCGCCGACCCTTTCGGTGGCGCAGATCCGGTCCTTGACCGAAGTTCGGCGCGGGATCCACTCGTCCCACTTCCCATTCTACGCCGCGGACTCCGCGAGCGTCGGAGAGTCCGGGCGCCCCTTCACGACCGGCTTCGTCTCCAGCCGCGCTTCTATGGCATCGACGCACCTGAAGAAGTCTCGCTGCCCACTCCAGTCCCGCTTAGCAAGAGGTGCGAGTTTCGCCAGGCTGCTTCCCGGTTGGCCGCCATTGCTGGCCACGATCGCCCGGACGCGACGGTGCGGGAAGTAGAACGTCACCGCTAGGCCACCGACAAGCAGCACCGACGCGGTCCAAAAGATCGGAACGCCGGGGTTGCGAGCAACCTGTAGCGAGGTGAACCGGCGCTCGCGGAGGAACTGAACGTTGATGCCGCCGAGCGTGACGGTGTCGCCTTGTCCGACCACGGCACCCTGGATCTCTGTCGCCGCCGCGTTCGGGCCGATCGGCACAATCTGCACGTACATCTCGCCCGGATTCAACTTGATGTCGTCAATCTCCGGTCGACCGTCGAACGCCTCATTGGGTCCGATCACGTTCAGCCGGTAACCAACTTGGGGTAACTCCTGTACGCCGGCGGGCGCGTCAGGATTGCTGGTCGAGTGAAACTCGCCGAGCGGAATCGAGTCGTCGAAGAGCGGGACTCCCGCTGCATCGGTGATCTTGAGCGACACTGCCTGACCGAATCCCGACTGATAGAAGATAACGCTGCCATAGGTCATCGGGTGATTGACCCGAATCGACCCTCGCTTGACTTCCTCGCCGTTCTTGTAAATAACGAGATCGCTCCGATAGTCGTCTGGCGTCGCATTCTCGCGATAGCTGTCGCTGAACTGCTCCAACTCGACGCTGAGGCCCGTCCCGTGACCTACCTCCCGGATCGACTGCTCCGGGATGGTGAACTGGTTCTCGCGAAATCCATACCGCGCACCGACGATTCCTCCGACGAGGATCATGATCAGCGCAAGGTGGAACGGAAACGTCCCGAGCTTGGCAAATCGATTTCGATCGCCGTAGACGTGGACCTCGTCGCCGCGCGTTTCCGTGAGCACCCGGTAGCGTTTCGACTTCAACGTCTCTACCACGGACGCTGCGAGCGCGTTCGTAGATTGGCTGCTCGTGAACGACGCCGACGTGTCGGCGCCGTTGAGGAAACCGTGCGTTGTGGTGACAGTCGGATTCGCGATCGTCTTCCAGATCGAGGGCGCCCGGTTCAGCGTGCAGATGGCGATCGCAACCGAGACGAGAGCGAGCATGAACATGAACGGGAACGAGTGGAAGAAATCGTACCCGTACCAACGGTCGATCACCGGTTGGAGGAATGGCAGCGCCTCGCCGATCGAGTTGGGTACCGAGCTGCCGCGCAGCGTTCCCAGGAGGGTCATCACCGCGAGAATCGCGATCTCGTAGACCGCTGCCCGTACCGAGCAGAAGAACCGCCAGATGCGGTCGACCACATACTCGAGCGGAGGTCGCCCAGCTGCCGGTCTCGTCGCGGTGACCTGTGCCATGCTCGTTCCTTAGTCTGCCAGTCGTCCCGCGTCGTGGTCGGCATTGCCGACTGGCATTAGATTCTCGGCTCCCAGGGTGTCCAGGGCACGATCGCGGCCAGCTTGACGAATATCTGCTCGTAGATCCCGAGGATCATGATCGTACCGACCGCCAGCATCGTCGACCCGGCGATGGTCGTCAGCGTCTGCAGTCGCGGCGCGAGACGACGGATGACGCCTGCCGACGTGCCAAAGAGGGCCGCAACGAAGAACGGTACCGCAAGACCGCCCGAGTACGCGGTCAGCAACACCGCTGCTCGCTCCGGATCGCCTTGCCCCGCGGCCATTGTCAAGATCGCCCCAAGGATTGGCCCGGCGCATGGCGACCAACCCGCCCCAAAGGACGCACCGACAACGAATGACGACGTCAGGTGACCGGTAGGGACTCGATGTGCCAGCAACCTACGATCCTGGGCCAGGAACGGCACCCGAATCAGTCCGATCTGCTGGAGACCCAGGATCACCAGCAGCGCACCGCCGAAACGGACGAGCCAGTAGCGATGCTCGGCAACCACCGACCCGGTAGAAACTAGCGCGCCGGCCGCTCCCAACGCCACTCCAACCAGCACGAAGACAACCGAGAACCCCAGGACGTACGCCGCCGCGTTCGCTAAAACCAGGCGGCGTTTTGGAGGACCGGTCTCAGCCGCCGAGACCCCCGCAAGATGCGTCAAATAGAGCGGAACGAGGGGGAGGACACACGGGGAGGAGATCGACAAGACACCTGCGGCGAAAGCGGCGAGGAGGGAGACATCGAGCGTCATTGCCGAAATCTAATTCCCGCTTCCTCGCTATGTCAATTGCGATCAGGCTACGGAGCACGGAAGCGATGCCCGGCCCCGTCATGGTACAATTGGACATAACGTTCAGATTTCGTGCGAGAGTATGACCGTGCCGAGCCGCGACCGTGACCGCATCTACCGAACCGAGGCGATCGTCCTCAGCCGCATGGAATTCGGCGAGGCCGATCGCATCCTGACGGTCTTCACCCCCCATCACGGCAAGCTGAGGATCATCGCCAAGGGCGTGCGACGACCAACCAGCAAGCTCGGGCCCCATCTCGAGTACTTCACCCGTGCCCAGTTGATGATGGCGAAGGGGAGGGATCTTGACGTCGTCACCGGCGCAGAGACCCTCGATCCGTTTCTGTCGATCCGGTCCAACCTCGATGCGCTCGGTCACGCCTCGCACATTGCGGAACTCCTGAACCGCCTCACCGAAGAGCGCCAGGAGAACGTGCGGGCCTACGACCTGTTGGTTCGCTCGCTTCGGTTACTCGCGGACGGCGTGGATCTGTTCGCCGTCACGAGACACTACGAGATGGCGCTGCTCGGCATGGTCGGTTACCGCCCCGAGCTCTATCGCTGCGTGCAGTGCTCGACCGACGTTCAGCCGACACCGAACGTACTCAGCGTCCGCCTTGGTGGCATGCTCTGCGCCGCCTGTCGTGGCGCCGACGTTGCCGCTCGCCTGCTGTCGATCAATGCCCAGAAGTACCTCCGGACCCTCGACCGCGTGGGCCTGGGTGGTGCGATCGCACTTCGCCTCGACGAGGACCTTGCCGCCGAGATCGAAGGGACTCTCGCCGCTTACATTCGACACGTCACCGAACGCGACCTGTCTAGCCTTCGCGTTTGGCGTGCACTTCAGGACACCGCGCCTGCCGTCAGCTGATTTAGCATCGCCGACGATAGGGACGCGCTCGGCGTCCACAAGCGCGCTCGCCCGGCTTGCCCTGGCCCTAGAGGTCTAGAGGTCGACGAAATAGGTCTGGCAGGCGCGATCAAGGAGCTGCGGAGTCAGCATCGGTGGTGTGTCGTGATAGCGGGCAATGCCCACCAACGTCCGGAGGATGTCGCGGGGGTGGACCGAGCGC
>JAXDKI010000293.1:0-26204 GCA_034667245.1 Thermomicrobiales bacterium
CGAGACCGTCTTCGGGATCCCCGGCGTCCACACCCTGGCCCTCTACGACGCCCTCGTCTCGTCGCGCCTACGCCACATCCTCGCCCGTCACGAGCAAGGTGCCGGCTTCATGGCCGACGGCTACGCCCGCGCCAGCGGCAAGCCAGGTGTCGCGCTGGTCATCACCGGACCCGGCGTCACCAACATCGCCACCGCAATCGGCGAGGCCTACACCGACTCCTCCCCTATCCTCATCCTCTCCTCGAACAACCGCCGCGAGCATCTCGACGCGATGCGCGGCAACCTCCACGACCTGAAGGACCAGCTCGCCGTGATGGCTGCCGTCACCAAGTGGAACACCCGCGTCATGCACGCCGCCGACGTGCCCGCCGCCCTCGGCGAAGCGTTCCAACACCTCTTCTCCGGTCGCCCTCTGCCGGTGCACGTCGAGTTTCCCCTCGACGTTCTCGACGAGCCGGCACCATTCGCAACCTTGCCGCAACCAACGCGTCCACGCCGACTCCAACCCGATCCCGCAGCGATCGCAACCGCGGTGGAGCGACTCAAGCAAGCAACGAGGGTCGCGATCTACTGTGGGGGTGGCGCGGTCCATGCCGAGGCGGGCGATCACATCTTGGCGTTGGCGGAGCGACTTGGAGCCCCAGTTGTCACTTCAATCATGGGCAAGGGTGCCGTCCCGGAGGATCACCCGCTCTCACTCGGCGCACTTTGGTCACCCGGCAACGAGGTCGACGCCATCCTCAAAGACGCGGATTGCCTCGTCGTATTCGGCTCGAAGCTCGGCGCCCAGGCCACGGACGACTTTCAGTTCCCGATTCCCGCGGAGCTTATCCGCGTCGACGTGGATGAGCGCGAGTTGACGCTCAACGCTCAACCCTCGGTCGCGATCCTCGGCGACGCCGCCCTGGCCGCCGAGGGCATGATCCAACTCCTCTCCGGCGAGAACTACACCGCCAACTCCTTCTCCCGCGATCGAATCGCTGCCGCCCGCGCCCAGGCCGAGGCCACGTCCTGGCACGCCGAGCGCCGCCCCTACATCGACGCCCTGCGCCGGGCCATTCCACGCGACGGGATCGCGGTCACCGACATGACTCAGCTCAGCTACGTCGCCTGCGGTCTCTACCCCGTGTACGAACCCCGCACCTACATGTTCCCCTCCGGCTACGGCACCCTCGGCTTCGCGCTGCCGGCCGCAATCGGCGCCAAGATCGCCCGCCCGGAGGCCGCAATCGTCGCCGTCGTCGGCGACGGCGGTTTCCAGTTCACCATGTCGGAGCTCGGCACCGCCGTCCAAGAGCGACTCGGCATCCCGATCGTCATCTTCAACGACTCCTGCTATTCGGCGGTCAAGGAAAACCAGGCGCTGTCGCGCGGGAGCCGCTACGTCGCCGTCGACCTCGTCAATCCGGATTATGTCGATCTCGCCAGAGCCTATCGCATCCCCGGCGTGCGCGTCGATACTCCCGAATCCCTTGAAGCGGCGATCGGCGAAGCCCTGTCGCGCGACCTTCCGACGATCATCGACGTGCCGATCGAGCCCTGGGTGTAGCCGATTCTTTCCGCAGCCGCATGCGGGGAGCTAACGACGACACCGCAAGGGCGATGACAAGCACGAGCCCCGCGCCGCACATCGCCCGCCCCAGCCAATCCCAGCGGTCCACGATGTACCTGAGCTCGATCTCAGCCCGGCCGCTGGGAATCGGGATCGACATGTACCCGTCCGCCGTCTCGGTGATCGGCACCGCCTCACCGTTGACCGTCGCCCGCCAGCGCGGAAACCAGTTGCGCCGGACCACAGCCGTGCCGCCACTGCTCATCCCGACCGCCTCGACAGACTGATCCGCGACGGTCATCGACTCCGCCTGTACGCCCGCGAACGTCACGATACTCGTTGGTTCGCGCACGAGGTACACGTCATATACCCCCGTGCGCACGCGTTCCAGCTTTGGCGCCGACGCCGCTGCCTGCGCCGCCTCGGCCGTTCGCGCGGTTCCCGTTACGACCACCGCCCCGATGCCGTGCTCACCGAGATAGTCAGAAGTGAGAACCTTCGCCATGTCCCCAGGCCGGTACGCATGCTCCGTAAGCGGGTTGTACGGACCGACGTGTCGCGTCTGCCAATACCAAAGCCAGTCGTCGTAGAACAACGGCCGTTCGCTCCAGAGCGGCGCCCACAGGTTGGCATGCCAGGAGACCGGCGAGCCGAGCACCAACAGCGCCGTGCCCGGTGCGGCTCCGGCATCTGCCGCACGCACCGCCTCTCGCAGATCGGCGACACCTGGCTTAGCGGCCGTCTCGACCTCCACCAGGCCACGGTCACCCACAGGAATCCACGCGGGAGGCGAGAGCACGTAGAGGATCGGGAGCACCGCCGAGACCACGATCAGGGCCGCATCGGTCGCCAGACAGCGGAGCTTCGGCAGGAGACCGAAGAACCACCTCGCGAGATCGTGGACCGCCACCGCCGCCAGGAACACCATCAGTAGCCGCTGAAACGGCACCAGCCGGGTCGCTTCCAACTGCTCCACGAGACTGCCCGGACCGGCACCCACGCCCAAGAACGCCGTTGCGAGACTATAGATCGCGCATGTGATCGCCGCCGCCCGCGTGATCGCCCGACCCGGAACCGCCAGTCCCGTCGCCAAGCCTGCGATCGCCAGGACGAACACCGGTCCCGAGACGGCTTGGATTGACGAGTGCCAATAGGCCGCCAGGTCATCGTAGCGTTCATATTGAACGAAGTAGTACAGGTGCTTGAACCGAAACAGCGAAACGATCTCCGGCGCCGCGATCAGCGCGACGGCAGCCCCCGCCAGCGACAGGCGCCCCGCAATTCTCCTCAGCGCCTCACTCTGCACTCTGCCGGAAAACAGGACGGCGAGCCCGGAACCGGCACCGATGATCGCGAGCGCGATCCCCGACCGTGGATTGGAGTACAGACAGAACCCGCCGCAGAGGGCGGCGATAGCTCCATCCAGTCCTCGCCCTCGGTGGAGATACGCCGTCAGGAATACGAGCGCGAAGAGTGCAGACACCGCGGCAGCGACGTTCGTGACCAATCCCCACTCGACGAGCTCCTGATACCCTCCCGACCACCACCAGCCACGAACCACCGCATGCGCTGCCAGTGCGACGAGCCCGACTCCGAGCGGCAGCCGGTCACGGTGCGCGGCCAGCGCGTACGCAACACCCGGCGCCAGAAAGATGAGCACCACCGCAAGCTTGTGGATCACCAGCATCGGCAGCGAGCCGAGCATCACCACCCAGAGTGCGACTTCGAGCCCGGCGACTCCCAGCGGATAGAACTCGACCGGATAGCCACCCTGGTGACTCCCGATCCAGCGTAAGGGGTGACCGTCGAGGACAGCCTTCCGCAACAACTCGGCCCGTGTCGCATGGAAGGGGTGGTCCACCGTCCCATAGACGTTCGGCAGTCGGACCTCCCGGCCATCCGCCAGTCGCATCGTGGTCCAGAGATCGAACGCCCCGGCCCGGTGCGCCACCCAAGCGCTAAGGAGACACAAGAGCACCAGCCAGAGAACGATCGGAACTCGTCGAGGTCGAGCAACTGCGGACTGAGGGGGAGGAACAACGTGACCGGCGTCAGTCACGGGGTGTCTGCGGACAGGGACAACGATGGTCTGATCGTCGGCTCCGGCTCCGGGTCCTCTCGGTAGCCCGTCGCCTCGTCGGAACCGTCGGCCGCCAGCGCAAACCAGAGCGCGACCAGACTCCCGCCGACAAACGCGAGCAATACCAGGACGTATCCGGCGCGGACAACGCCAGAGTCTCCACCCGGTAGCTCGCCGGCCAGGTTCCGCCAGATATCCCAAACGTCCGCTCTGCCACGCCCCTGGGCCCCAAGGTAGGTGGAGACACGGCCGCTCGCGACAAACAACGCGAAGCCAATTGTCAGCGCCGCCCACCAGAGATCGCGCACCAGTGCCGTCCGGCGGGGGGCGACAGATACGCTCCGCCCGAGTTCGCCGTCGCCCTCGTCCATCAGATCCACCCTTCCAGGCGGTAGGGCACGACGTACTGGCTGTAGATCACGACGTTCATTGCGATCAGCGCCGCCAGCACCGCGGCCTGTCCATACCGGTGCCAGCGCGGCGGGATGAGCGTCCGCAATCCGAGCATGAGCAAGACGGCCAACGCGTTGATCGCTGGGAAGTAGTAGCGCGCCTGCGTCAGCGAGAACCGCAGCCCAAACTGGATGATGGCGAGGTAGGCAACGACCGCGGTCAGCAAGAGCAGCAGCAGTCCGTACGTTTGCCACCGCGCCGGGCGGACCACCCGGTCGGTCGCGAACCAACGACGTCCCCGCATACCCGCCACGACGGCATAGACGATCAGCCCAACCACTGCCGCGATCAACGGCACCGCGATTGCCCAGAGGAATCCATCGTCCAGCGGCAGGCGGCGCCAGCCGAACATTCCCCAGGTCTCCCGCCAACGCATCACCGCAAAATCACGGTTCCAGAAAAGCTCGGTGAATCCCGGATACTGGCGGCCGGCCGGACTCCAGTAATTGAACCACTGGAGCGCCGAGATCTGGTCGAACGCGTCCAGATTCCCATACGTCCGATACATGAAAAGGTACCAGGGCCAGGAGAGCGCTGCCGCGATCCCGGCGGTCAGGGCCCCCTTGCCGACCCATCCGCGAACGTTGCGCACCCCCACACCGAGGATGATCGCCACGGCGATCAAGGGCACGGCGGTCAGCGATGTCCCCTTGGCAAGGAGCGCCAGACCGAACGCGAACCCCGTCAAGGTGCAGATCTTCGTCGGAAAACGATCGCGGATACCGACGATCAGCAGGTACAAGATCCAACTGTAGAGCGCGATGCAGACGATGTCGTTGTTGACCATCGCCGCCTCGTACGAGATCTGCGGTTGGAAGGCGACGAACGCCGGGACGGTGACCGAGAGGAACGCATCGCCAGGAAACAGCGTCCGCACCATCATGAACGCCAGAAGGACGGTCATCAGACCGAACGGGATCGCCGCGGCACGCAAAAAGTAGAGCTGCGTCTCGATCGACGCCCCGTCCGTTAACCAGTAAATCGGGGTCATCAGCATGTAATAGAGCGGCGGATGGTTCGCGTCGTATTGATACCCGACCAAGACGGGACCGACGCCCTGACTGTAACTTCGCACGTGGGGCGGGTCGGCGAGGTAGCTGGGATTCTTCGTCTCGCAGACGTTCGTTCCCTGCCAGCCGAGCACGTAGATGCAGTACTTGTAGAGATCGTCGGGGAGAAAGTCCCCGGGGGGCTCCGCCGTGGTGTCCCCCGATGCGAGCCATGTTTCGACGTCCGGCAGCACCGGCACCCGATGCTCGGTCGCCACCGTGCGGATGTAGGCGAAGTGCGCCGCCTCGTCGTGTCCGCTGAACGGCGGGAAGACGAAAACGTTGATCGCCTGCTTCGCCAGAAAGACGACGATCAGCGCCAGCAGGAACCGGCGGGCGATCGGCCAGGCGCGAACGTCAAGCTGTGCCCGCACGCGTGATTCGGCACGAGCCGACAGCCCATCCCCCCGCTCGCGCACGGTGATGGGCTCGGCCAACTCAGCCATCGCCAGTTCCCCTCGCCATTGTGCTGAAGTCGCTCGGGTACCTGTGGTTACCTACTGTCGGGCAGCGCCGACCGGCTCGGCCACGCGCTTGATCTCGTGGTATTCCTGATCGGCGTTGACCTGGTCGAGGTCGTGTCGCTCGCCCAGGATGTTCTTCGCCGCCAGGAGTCCCGTCTCGATCGAATGGTCGGTGTTGTTGTACCGGAACGACCCACCCCGGCCGATGAACTGCAGATTCTCCAGCGAGTTGATGAACGCCTTGATCTTGTTCAACGGCTCCTCATAGCCGATCGTGTACACCGGATACGCTCGTGGCGCCCGCACGATGAAGCCGCCGATGAACTCGCTGCGATCGACGAAGTGGAGATCGTCGACCAGGTGCTTCACCGTCTGCTCAACCAACTGCTCTTCGGTCATGTTCCAGATCTGGTCGCCGAACGAGCAGAAGTACTCGACGACGAGCGACGTGTACTCGTCGGACGGCACCATCGCCGGACTCCAGTTCTTCGGCTCGTGGAACCGGCCGAAGAGGATATTCCGGTCGTGGACGTAGAGCCAGGTGTCGTGTGTCACCTGCGACCGCTTGAACATCACGTTGACGGTAATGACGTTGCGGAAAAAGAGCTTGTCCGCCGCCTCCAGGACGTCCGCCGGTGCGGCCGGCTCGACGATCTTCGCCAGCAGCGTCAGCGGGATCGACGAGATGAAATTGTCCGCCTCGATCCGCTCGGTCCCCTTGTCGGTGCTCACGGTGACCGCTGTGACCCGATTGCCATCGCGGTGGACGCGATCGACGCCCGCACCGAGTCGCACCTCGTTACCCATGCTCGTCACGCCGTCCGCCATCCGCTCCGAGAAGCGGCCGAACCCATCCCGCGGATACATGAACTCGTCGATGAGGCTGACGACCTTCCCCTTGGTCGGGACGATGGCGTCCTTGACCGCGGTCACCAGGGACATTCCCTTCGAGCGTTGGGTCACCCAATCGCCGCTCAACTGGTCGCAGGGCAGCCCCCAGACCTTCTCCGAGTAGCGCTGAAAGAAGAGCTTGTACAGGGTCGGCCCGAACTGGTCGACATAGGCGTCTTCCATCGAGACGATCGGCTCCGGTTTGACGCGGTGCTTCACCCGTGTCAGCCCGTAGTCCGCCATCGCCCTCCCCGACGTCACCGGCCCCATCGACTTCAGCGCGTTGCTGATCTTGAGCGGGTAATCGACGTAGCGGCCGTCGAAGTAGATGCGGCTGATCCGGTTGACCCAGAGGAGTTCTTCCGCGACGACCTCTTTGAACAGATCGTTGAGTTCGTCGTTCTTCGTGAACCATCGGTGGCCACCGATGTCAAACTTGAACTCTCCGTGTTCGGTCTGCCGCTTGATCGTCCGAGCCAACCCGCCCACGAACGGCGCCTTCTCGACGACGATCGCCGGCACGCCGGCCTTACTCAGCACATACGCCGAGCACAGACCGCCCGGCCCCGCCCCCATGATCAGCGTCAGCCCGCCGGACGACTCGGCGCGGGCCGCACCGTTGGGCCTCACGGAGCCATTGGTGCCGTTCGAGGAATACTGCATCGCTCTTTGGTCCTTCCGCGGAACACCGCTGACTTAAACGGGTCTGCGATAATCTCAATCCACGGGGAATCGCGCAAGCGGCATCAGTGATGCAGATTCGGGATGGACCGCGAAACACAGCAGCGCGCCGTCGGTCCGGCGCGCGTCCCCCGCTACTGTATACCATCCGTCTCGTGCCGGTGCCACCGCATCATCCCCTGGTCAGGCTCGCCATACGCCGACATCGACGCCGCGACGAGCCGCGAAAGGCACCATCCCGAGGAAATCACCAGGGCACCGAGAAGCAAGAACAGTGCCACCCTCACCGCGCCGCCCATTCTCCCCTTCGGTGCCTCGTCCACGAATGCCGCGACGACACTCCATGCCCGCACGTGCGAGTAACTCTTGATACTCCAGAGGGCAACCACTTGATCGCGATTCCGAATGCCGGGCTCAACCCAAACGTAGTAGGTCCGACCCGCGGAGTCTGCAATCGCCGGGAATCTGACCGTCAGGAAGGGATCGCCAAACGTGCTTTTCTGGTGAGAGATCCTCGCGTACGGGAGACTGAAACGCAGCGTGCGGATATCCGCCGCACCGGGCACCGCCGGCCGGATGTGGATGGTGAGATCGTAGACCGCCCCTGGTGCATAGGCCCGGAGATCCAGGTCGAGGCGGTCGAAGTTGTTGTAGTTCGGAGACACATAGCCGCCGCGCACCGCGATCAGCCGGGCAAAGTCGATCGTCTTGCTGAACCCAAAGGGCGCGCTGTGCCGCACCTCGATGCGCCAGAGCGTTCCCGCCGCGACGAGCAGCGCGGCTCCAAAAACACCCAATCCCAGCGAGAGAACTCGCCGCCTCCTCATCGGGTCAGCACCGTCGCGCCCGACAGGCCGTAGTAGTAGGGGATGAGGAATCGAATCGCCGCGACCACGTTCAATGCCATCAGCAGGACGAACAGGGTCGGCGCGAGCGCCGGCCGGACCGGTCGCGGGAGCCACTGACCGAATCCAAGGACGCTGAGCACCGCAAACGCGACCATCCCGGGGAACGCAAACCGCGACTGGGTGAACTGGATCGTTCCGACGTAGAGCACACCCGCGACCATCAGGCACGCCCAAAGGCTCATTAGACCGACTGCCGTCCACTGAAAGCGGCTAAGCGCGGACGGACGGCCGCCGACTTTGGCACCGACCTCCCGCGCGGCCAGCAGCAGCAGCCCGAGCCCGGCGATCGCCCAGACAACGTACACGCCGTTGTAGACCTCAGGGTCGAACGGCACCAACCGCCAACCGTAGTTTCCCCAAAGATCCTCGAGCCGGCCCCGCCAGAAGACTCCTGAGAAGAGCATCGCCCCAAACGATGACGCCTGATCGCCGTATTCGGGGATCTCGTGGAGCCGCCGGGCACCGGTCGGGTCACCATAATGCCAGAGCGATCGGAGGAACCACGGCATCGCGATCAGGAGCGCCACTCCACACGACCGCATCACCGACCCGACGAGTTCGCCGCGTCTGCCACGACGCTCCCACCAGGCCAGAGCGATCGCCACGGCGACTACCGGCAGGAGGAGACCGAAGCTGGCCTTCGTCCAGAGACCGGCCCCCGAGATCACCCCCAGCCAGGTCAGACGTCGCGGTGTGTAGCCGCCTCGGTACCAGAGTAGCAGCAGATACACGAGGAGCGTCGCGAGAGCGATGACCAGGATGTCGTGATTGACAATCGCCGCCTCGAAGGCGAATTGCGGTTGCAATGCGACGCAAATCGGGACGCCGGCGCGAACCCAGAAGGCACCCGGAAAGACGAGCCGCGCCGTCAGGTACGCCAGCCAGACCACGACGGCGCCGACCGCGATCGAGACGGTCCGCAGCACGTAGAGCTTGAATTCGTCGCTTCCCGGCGCCAGCCAGTAAAGCGGCACCAACAGCAGGTGATAGAGTGGAGGCTGGATCACCTCCGCGTTGTTCGGAAAGTCGGCGACGTACATCTGGTAGGGTGTCGCCTTCTCGGGCAACGAGACGTCGCCGACGACCCCCAGTCCATCCCCGTGCGCAAGGCGAGCGACGTAATAGAAGTGGTCGACTTCGTCGTGCCCGGTAAAGGGTCCGACGAGTGCCACGAGCAGGATCCCTTTGACGACAAAGAGAACAAGCAGGGGCGCCAGCCAGTTCCGGTCCGCGACGCTCAGGGCGTCGTCGGGTCGTCCGACCGAGACCGCTTCCGCAGATGTCCCCGCGCGCCGAGTCCGCCACATTGCCTGCCGCGCCGCGACGACGCCGCTAATCGCGCCAGGTGATGACGTTGTTCAGTGCGAAGTTCCAGACCGCGGCAATGCCCGCCCCCACCAGGTTCGCAAGCAGGTAATGCACGCCGTGGTCGTGGTAGAGCACGCTCAGGACGGCGTAGTTGATGACGAGCCCGACCGTATTGATTGGGAAATACGCGAACAGGCGGTGCAGAATCGGACCACTCCCGCGGTCGTGCCAGGTCCAATGCTCGTTGAGGACAAAGGTGACGACCATCGAGATGAAGATCGCTACCGGCGAGGCAATCGCGAGTCGCGCCCCGGCTCCACCGTGGAGAACCAAGAGCAAACCCTGATTCACGGCGAGCCCAACGGCTCCGACCAGGATGAACTTCTGAAAGCGCTGGGCCAACGTCCAAAGTCGGACTGCGGGTTGCGGCCAGCTCTCGGTCGACATCACGGGTGGATCTGCCTCCAATCACCAGGCTCCAGGCCATTTCGAGCCTGGACACCACGCGGTCTGGTCGCACACTTGGCGACGCGAATAGTCCAACCATACCACGGTGCTCGGCCCTACCACGCCGTGCAGTTGGCACCAATTGTGCTGCCCAGCCTACGCAGCCAGCAGACGGGCTGAGTGATCGAGATCATGAATCAGGAGGATTGCCGGTGAGCATCGCAGACGATCAGGACGTAGCCCGTGACACCGAGACGGGGCTACCGCTCGACTTCGAGCAACTCGCCTCGTCCGACGAATTGGAAGCGCGGGTGCAGGCGGGCGAGATCACCGGAGAACAGGCAGCCGAGTTGATCCAGCAGGCGGCTCGCCGCCAAACCGCCGAGCACGGCCCCACCCTCGACACCGACGAAGAAGGTCGCATCACTATGGGCGGTTTCGGCGCCGGCCAGGGCATGGCCAAGCAGAGCACCAATCACCGCGGCGAGCGCTGACGGCTCATCCTCCCGGCGCACCGCCCGATTGGTCCTCGGCCGTGGCCGCGACCTCGCCGCCGACGCGACGCAGCCGCTCCGCGGCCTCCGCTTCGAACCGGGCGGTGCGCTCCTCCTCCGACTCGCTTGCCCTCGCTTCGCCGTAGGCTTCGGCTTCTGCCTGAAGTTGCGCGTCTGAGACCGTCATCGCCTCCTTGGAGTCCTTGTAGGGCTGTTCGCCCTTCTCCTTCCGGTCGCGATGGCGGTCTTGCGGATATGGATACGACACGAGCTCCCCCTCTCTGTCGACGACCGATTCAGACCGCCAACACGAAAGCACGTCCCATGCCACCTTGGGATTGGTGTGAGGATCTTCACGGACGAGACAAGACCCTTCGCTCTGTTTACGGGGTCAAGCCAGCTGAAGGAACCCAGCTCGGCCGTCTCAAGGAGCTGTCGCCAGATCCGGCGTCGTGATCTCCTCGTATGCTTCCTTCAACTGAACGTCGCGGCTGTCCTTAAGGTCCGTCGCATCTATCGGGTCGTCCGCGACCGGGCGCAACGGATCCGCATCCGGAGCGAGATCGACCTGCACATCGGGTTGAACCCCCTTGTGCCAGATTTCGTCGCCGTCCGGAGTCAACCACAGCCCAATCCCGAGCACCACGACCGAACCATCGTCGAGCGGGAACGCGGTCAGCACCGTCCCCGTGCCGAACGTCTTTGCCCCAAAGAGTTTCGCGCGCCCATTATCCTGCAGACCGCTCGCGACGATCTCCGCCGCCGAAGCCGAACCCTCGTTGATCAAGACGACCATCGGTAGATCGGTGCCGAGACCGTCCCCGACCGTGCGCACCGGCTGCGGCTCCTGGTCGCGCTCCTGGTACTGGTAGATCGGCGTCCCATCCTTCATGAACTGACTGGCAACCGCCTTCGCCTCGTCCACAAGTCCGCCGGGGTTATCGCGCAGATCGAGAATGATCGATCTCGCCCCTTCGGCCTTGATCGCCTTCAGCGCGCTCTTCACTCCATCGGCGGCCCCCGGGGAGAACTCGCTGAGGCGAATCAGCCCGACGTCGTCGGGCAGCATCGTCCAGCTGACCGGCTTGATCTTGATCTTCCGCCGGGTCACCGTCGTCGTAAACGACGTCCCGTCCGACGGCCGCTCGATGCTCAATTCGACTTGGGTTCCCGCCTCACCACGGAGGAGTTCCGCGGCCCGGCTTTGGCTCATTCCGTCGGTCGATTCGCCGTTGATCGCCTCGATCACGTCGCGGGACCGGAATCCGGCCTCGGCCGCCGGCGAATCGTCGATAGCCGAGACAATCACGGGGCGCCCGGTGCTGTAGTCGAGTTGGATTCCGATACCGACGAACTCGCCCTGGGTCGCTTGAGCGAAGAGTTGCGCCTCCTCCGGGTCGAGGAAGGACGAGTGGCCCGTGTCGCCAAGGGCGTCCACCATGCCCCGGCTCGCGCCATAGATCAGTGCCTTGTCCTCGATCGCGTCCGTGTCGACGTAGTTCTGGTGGATCGTGTCCCAGGTTTGGAGGAGCGTCTGGAACTCCGGCAGATCTTGCAGCGACGAGGAAGCTCCGGCGCCGCTTCCCCCTTGAAAGACCAAACGATCGGCGACGACTCCGCCGCAAAAGACGACCACCAGAACCATCGCCAGAGTCGCGCGCCGAATCCGCGCGACCGTGCCAAGCTCCGGTCCAGCGGTCGTCGGTTCGTACTGAGATGGCGTCAACACGGGTCCTTCTCCTCGGCGACAATGGCTCGACCATCCGGCGATGGGAACCGGGCGTGCACGCGGAACCGGGGCGGCGGCTCGAAGCCGCACACGGTCAAGTGTACGCTTCTGGACGCGAGATGGTTGTCTCCCGCATCTCGGCGAGGAATGAAGTGGACCGCAGGTCGGTCCATCGCGATACCGAAGAGGAACTACCTGAATGGCCGTGCGCGACCCAGAGACTCGCCTGACCGTGACCTTTCGCATCGACGCCACCGACTACACCACAGAGGTCCGGCGCGGTCAGATCGTCCATGAGGCGTTCCACCATGCATTACCGCACGAACTGACCGTCGGCCACCGGCTGACGTTCCGCACCCCGAACGGCCAGGAAGTCTTCGCCGACAACTTCCTCGGCGACATCCTCGATCACTTCGGTACGAGCGAGCTCATCACCTCGGCGACTCCGATTGCCGGCGCTCCCGCTCCGTGGCGCAACATAGGGTTCGACCACCTGGCGATCACCGTCGCCGACCGCACCGGCGCCCGGGACTTCTTTCGGGATGTCCTGCAGATGCGGGTGATGCGACACGACCCGCATCTGACCGTCCTGGCGACCGGACCAACCGCCCTCTTCCTCTTCGACGCCGGACAAGAAGCGCCCCTCTCCACCGGGCAACCTTCCACCTGGCACCACATCGGCTTCGTCGTCGACGACCTGGAGGCGGCCTATGCCCACCTTCGCACCCACCAGGACCGCATCCTCAGCGACTTCACACTCCTCGAACGCGACGAGCGCTGGAGTCTCTACTTCTTCTATCGCAACGGCGACGTCACCTTCATGATCCAATTCTCCGAAATCAAACCCGCCGCCCGCGGCTTCGCCAACCCCACTGACTCCAACTTCCCCGCCCTGCTATACGACTACGCCAGCCGCCCCTACGGCCTCCAATGGGACGAAGATCATCCGTAGGGGCGCTAGACCGCCACCGCCTCGCGCACCCCAACCGGCGCTCGCCAGTGCCCATACCGCGACTCACGCCCGCGCAGCACGCCTTCGAACAACTCCGCGAGCTCCCGCGTAACGGGACCGATCTCGCCGTCAGCGATGTCGTACTTGTCCACGGACACGACCGGCGAGATCTCGGCTGCGGTGCCGCAGAGGAAAACCTCGTCGGCGACGTAGAGCTCGGTACGATCGACGGATCGCTCCTCAACCGCCAGCCCGAGCTCCTCCCGCGCCAGGGTGATTAGCGCGTCGCGGGTGATGCTTTCCAGGATGCCGCTCGTCAGGTCGGGCGTGATCAGCTTCCCGTCGCGCACGAACATCACGCAGGCGCCCGGCGCCTCGGAGACCTTGCCCTGACCGTTGATGATCAGCGACGTGTCGTAGCCGTCGAGAAGCGACTCCATCCGCGCCAGCTGCCCATTGCGGTAGTTGGAGATGTTCTTGACCCGCGGTGGCATAACCTCTTCCGAGATCCGACGCCACGAGCTCACCCGCGCCCGCATCTTGAGATCGCTTCCGAGGTGCGACGGCATCGGCCGGGTCAGGATCTGGAGCGCCGACTGGGCGTCGGGTCGGTCGTATCGGCTGGTATAAGAGTTCGCCGTGTAGGCAAGCGGGAAGATGTACGTGTCCTCGCGCGATTCGTTCGCACGCAACAAATCGCGCGTCGCCGCCGCAAGCTCGTCCAAGGAGTAGCGGAGCGGCAGGCGAACCAGCTTCATCGAGCGGGCAAGCCGCTCGAGGTGCTCCTGGAGGCGGAAGACGTAAAGCTCCCCCTCGTCGGCGTTCCAGTAGGCACGGATCCCCTCGAAGACGGCACCGATCGTCGACCAGCCCAATTCGGAAACGTGGATCGTCCCGTCTTCCCACCGCGTGCGCTCACCATTGAGCCAGAGATACGTCGGATGTGTGCCGGCCACGTCAACGCCCCTTCATTCCTACGCCCGACATGCCACTCGCACACCGCACAACTCAGTTCGGTCGCGGTGTTCCGCCGAGTATCGCACGCGTCCCTCGCTCGGGGTGAAGATCCAAAGAAGGCCGGGGCGCCCAATTGGACACCCCGACCCTCAAAGCGCGATCGATTGTCGACCTGAACCGGTGCTACTCCGTTCGGCCGTCAATGAAGGCTTTCGTCAGCATCCGGATGAAAATGTTCCCGTCGGGAACGACGTAGCCCTGGTTGTTCACCGGTACGCCCTTCACCCACGGCTTGAACGCGTACTGGTCCAGGCGATAGACGAGCGGCATGTACCCGACGTCCTCCTGGATGATCTGCTCGGCCTGCCGGTAGATCTCCACCCGCTTGGCCGCGTCCGGCTCCGCCTTGCCCTGATTGACCAGGTCGTCGAAGTCCTTGTTCGTCCAGGCCTGACGGCGCGCCACCCGTTTGTCATAGTTGCTGTAGAACATGTCGCCGTAGCCGTTGTCCGGATCCGGGTAGTCGTACCACCAGCGGATGAAGGTCAGCGGCCACTTCAGCTCCCGGAGCTGCTGCACGAAGTTCGCCTGCGGGATCTGCTGGATCTTGATGTCCAGTCCGATGTTCTGCTTGATCTGGTCGACGATGTCAGCCGCCATCACGTCGGCGTTGTACTGCTCCTCGTTGGCCCGCATGTACATCGTGACTTCCGGCCAGTTCGTGCCGCCCTCGAACTCCGTCCCCTTCAGCGCCTCCATCGCCGCCGCGGGATCGAACTTCTGGATCTCGGCCAGCGCGGGATCGTCGAGGAATCCGAAGACGCCGGCCGGAACCATGCAGGCGGCCGGTGTCGTCAGCCCGTTGGTAACAGTCGAGATCCGCTCCCGGTCGATCGCGTGACTCAGCGCCTTCCGGACCTGGAGATTGTCGAACGGTGCCACCGTCGCCTGCGGCAGCAGCATCCAGATCCCCGGATAGACATACGGCGTCACCATCTTGGCGAGCTCGGGATCTTCGCTGTACTTCTTGTAGCCGGCGGCGTCGAGGAACGTCCAGTCAATCTGCTGATCGCCGGAGCCCTGCTCGAACAGCAAGAGGGCATTCTTCGGTGGGTAGATCGGGTCGACGACGTTCGTCAGCTTGATGTTCTCGGCGTCCCAGTAGTTCTCGTTCTTGGAGAGCAGAACCTTCTGGTTGTGCTCCCAGAGATCGACCTTGAACGGTCCGTTGGTAACGATCGGGATGTCCCCACCGAGCGCGAACTTGTCTCCGTACTTTTCGATGTGCCAGCGCGGCGACGGCACGGCTGCCAGATAGGCGACCTTCTGCAGGAAGTTGGCCCGCGGTCCGGCGAGCGTCACTTCCAGCGTCCAATCGTCGATCGCCTTCAGACCGAGATCCTCGGCGGTGGGCACTTTGCCGTTGAGTGGATCGTTGGGGTCCTCGACCGCCGTCCGCGTGTTGAACTCGGAGGCATACTTGATATCGGCCAAGAAGTCGCTGTACTGGTTACCGGTGTCCGGGTTGAGTGCCCGCGGCCACGACCAGACGAAGTCCTGGGCGGTCACCGGCGTCCCGTCCGACCATCCCTTGTTGCCCTGGCGAAGGTGGAAGGTGTAGACCGACGCGTCGGCGTTCACGTCCCACGACTCGGCCCAGTCCGGCACCACGTTCAAGTTTTCGTCGAAGGTCAGCAATCCGGCGGTCGTCTCGGTCTCGGCGTTGCTGTACAGGTTTCCGTTGAAGTCAAAGGCGACAGGATCGCCCTGCGTTAGAACGGCGTTGTAGAGCAACTGCTCGCCGGACTGCTGCCGACTCAGCACACGGCCAGACGACGCGCCGGTTGCTGCGCTCGCTGCCTCGCCGCCGATTCCCAGCAGAGCCGCCGAACCGGCCGCGCTCGCCGCCGCCTTCAGCATCGTCCGCCGGCTGACGCCCCCGGCCATCGTTGGTTGTCCGTCCGGTTTCACCTGCTCCTTGAGCTCGGTCTTGTTTGACACCGTTCTCCCTCCGTCTACTAGGCAAAACGTACGCGGGCAGTGGCGCCATTGCCGGTGCCCAACCCTCGCCGGGCAGTGTTCCTTTGACTCGCCATGCAAAGCGTACCAGTAGTCTGCACCTGTGGGAAGAGATCGCCTTTCCACCTCCTTGCTGACGAAAGTTCCGATAGTCGGCCGATCTTTTTCGCCAGCTCACCCGTGTGTCCGCCGTTCAGGCGTAATGGCAAGCTACCCAGTGGTCCGGGTACTTCTCCTCCAGCGGCGGCTCGTCGACCGCGCAGTTCGGCCGGGCGATCGGGCAGCGCGGGTGGAATCGACAACCGCTCGGCGGGTTTGCCGGACTCGGGACATCCCCCTCGAGAATGATTCGGCTCCGCTGCCGCCCCGGCTCCGGTACCGGAATCGCCGAAATCAACGCCTTCGTGTAGGGATGCTTCGGACTCTCGGTGATCGTTCGCGCCTCGCCGATCTCGACCAGCTTGCCCAGATACATTACCCCGACCCGGTCGCTGATGTGGGCGACGACTGCCAGATTGTGGGCGATGAACAGATAAGTGAGATTCAGCTGCTCCTGCAATCGCCTCAACAGATTGAGTACCTGTGCCTGGATTGAGACATCAAGTGCCGACACGGGCTCGTCACACACCACGAGCTGCGGGTTGAGGGCGATCGCGCGCGCGATGCCGATTCGTTGCCGCTGCCCCCCGGAGAACTCGTGCGGATAGCGGTTCGCGAAGTACGAGTTGAGACCGACGACCCGCAGCAGCTGCTCAACTTTTTCGCGTCGCTCCGCCCTGCTCCCGGCTCCGGCGATATTCAGCGGTTCCGCAATAATCGTCCCGACCGTCATCCGCGGATCCAGCGACGCGGAGGGGTCCTGAAAGATCATCTGGATGTCGCGCCGGTGCGGCCGCATCTGCCCCGAGCTCAAGCGGCTGATGTCGGTCCCATTGAAATAGACCTGGCCGCTCGTCGGTTCGTAGAGCCGGACGATCGTCTGCCCGAGCGTCGTTTTCCCGCACCCCGACTCTCCAACCAGCCCGAATGTCTCTCCACGCCGGACGGCGAAAGACACGTCGTCCACCGCATGGATGGTGATCCCCTTCCCGCCCAGGAGACCACCGCCAATCTTGAAGTACTTCTTCAGGTGCTGAACCCGCAAGATCTCCTCACTCTTCCCGGCGCCGTTACTCTGCGCGGGCCGCGTGACGACCTCTGTAGCGGGTGACTCCATCATCGACATGTTGGAACCCTACGCTGTGTCAGCAAATGCATAGTCGACCACTTTTCGACACGATGTCCGGCATGTCCTTGTGCGCAACCACCCTCTATGCCGACACCGCGGTCCCAGCCGCCGACGCTTCCGCCACCGGCTGAGCAACGGGACCGGGGAACCAGCATGCCGCCCGCTGACCCGGCTGTGTCTCCGCGAGCGGCGGCTCCTGTTCGCACAGCTCCTGCCGCCGGGGGCAGCGCGGCCGGAAGCGACACCCCGTCGGCGGCGCGAGCAAATCGGGCGGCAACCCGCCGATCGTCGCCAGCGTATCTTTGACTCGCTCCCCGAGACGCGGAATCGACCTCAACAACCCGATCGTGTACGGATGCTGCGGGTTGGTAAACAGATCCTTCGCCGATCCTTGTTCGACGATTTTGCCGGCGTACATCACGATCACCCGCTGACAGACCTCGGCCACCACGCCCAGGTCGTGGGTGATCAAGACGATAGCCGTCCCGAAGTCCCGATTCAGCCCCCCCATCAACTCCAAAATCTGCGCCTGGATCGTCACGTCGAGCGCCGTCGTCGGCTCGTCGGCGATCAGCACCTTCGGGTTGCAGGCCAACGCGATAGCGATCATCACCCGCTGCCGCATACCCCCGGAGAACTGATGAGGATAGGCGTGGATGCGCTGCTCCGCCGCCGGGATCCCCACCCGCTTCAGCAGTTCGATCGCCCGCCGCTCCGCCTCATCCGCGCTCAGATCAAGGTGGAGCATCAGCGATTCCGCGATCTGGTTGCCAACCGTGTAGACCGGATTGAGCGACGTCATCGGGTCCTGGAAGATCATCGCGATGTCGTTGCCGCGGACCTGCCGCATCTCCCGATCCGATATCTTCGCCAGATCCCGCGTCTTCCCATCGACGTTGAGCAGGATCTCCCCGCCGACGATCCGACCGGGCGGACTCGGAATCAGCCGCATGATGCTGAGCGACGTCACACTCTTCCCGCAGCCCGACTCGCCGACGATCCCAATCGTCTCCCCCGGCATCACGTCGAACGAGACGTCGTCCACAGCGAACACAACGCCCGCACGCGTGAAGAACTGCGTCTTCAGATTTCGCACGCTCAGAACCGGATTCACCGACGCTGTCCTCCGTCGCGGTTCCTACGTCGCCGCACGGTCAGTCGTTCCCCTTCGGATCGAGCGCGTCCCGCAGCCCGTCGCCCAGGAAGGTAAAGCCAAGCATCGTCAACCCAATCGCCAGCACCGGGAAGATCAGCATGTGCGGATCGGTCTGGATGTCGCTGGGACGGCTCGCCTCGCCAACCATCTGACCCCAGCTCGCCGCCGGCGGTCGGATCCCGACCCCGACGAAACTGATCGCTGCCTCGGTAAAGATTGCCGTCGGGATGCCGAACGTCGCCGCCACGATGATCGGCGTCAGGCTATTCGGCAACAGGTGCCGCAGAACGATGTAGGGCGCCCGCGCCCCCGCCACACGGGACGCCTTGATGTACTCCTGCTCACGCAACAGCAGCATCTGCCCGCGGATCAGACGTGCCTCGGTCACCCAACCGATCAGACCGATCGCCAGGAAGATATTCGTCAACCCCGGACCCCGCCAGTTGACGAACATCAGCACGAGCAACACCTGCGGGATCGTGAAGATGATGTCGACTCCCCGCATCAAGATGTTGTCGACGAATCCGCCGTAATACCCGGCGATCGAGCCGATCGGAATCGCGATGGTGAGCACGATGAGGTACGAAACGACACCCACCAACAGCGAGACACGGGCGCCATAAAGCATCCGGCTTAGGATGTCACGCCCGTTCCGGTCGAGTCCGAGCGGCCACGTCCAGCTCGGGTGGTACCGCGCAAGACGAACGTCGACGACCTCACTCTCCTCATAAGGCGCGAGCACCGGGGCGAGAATCGCCACGAGAATGAAGGTGACGACGATTACCATCCCGATGAGTGCGAGTCGATTGCGCACCAGGCGCCGCCAGGCGTCCCCCCAAAGACTCGCGTGCTGACGGACCTCAACTTCGCCTTCGCCACCAAGAGCCGCCAGCGAACCGGGCTCCGCCTCCGCGACCGTCGCCGCTCGCGCCAGCAGGTCGCTACCCGCCACCCGATCGACGGGATCCATCGCCTGCTCGGGCGGTGATGGATGTCGACCTGCCGCCGATTGGGTCATCTCCGCTCCCGATCGCGCTGCCGCATCAGTATCGAATCCGCGGGTCGATCAAACCGTAAGCGATGTCGACCAGGAGATTCATGAACGCGAGAAAGATCCCAAAGATCAGCGTCACCGCCAGGATCATCGGCTGATCTTTTGTCTGCATGCTCTCGACGTAGTACCTCCCCATCCCCGGGATGTTGAACACCTGCTCGACAAAGAACGAACCCGTCCCAACCGCGGCGAAGATCGGCCCGATCAACGTCACGACCGGGATCAGCGCATTCTTCAAGACGTGCTTGAGAATGACCTTCCGCTCCGCCAACCCCTTCGCCCGCGCGGTCCGCACGTAGTCTGACCGGATCACGTCGATCATGCTCGAACGCGTGTAGCGCGCCAGCGTTGCCAGCGGCGCGGCGCCGAGCGCGATCGTCGGTAGGACCCAGTCCTTCGGTCCCTCCCAACCGCTGACCCGGAACCCGAAGTCGATGCCGAAGTTGGGCAACCAGACCGCGAACCCCAGGATCAGGAGAAAGCCCATGACGAAGTTCGGCATGCTGTAGAAGAGGATCGCGAACGTCACCGATAGGTAATCGATGATCCCGTTCTGATTGACCGCGGCAAGAATCCCGAGCGTCATCCCGACGATGATGGCCACGGTCACCGCCATCGTGCCGAGCTGGAGCGACACCGGGAACGTGCGCACGATGATGTCGCGCACCTCCTGCGGCCGGTACTGGTACGAGACCCCGAAGTCGCTATGGAGCGAATTCCAGACGTAGAGGGCAAACCGCTCGTACAGCGGCTTATCCAGTCCGTACTTACGCTCGAGCTCAGCGATCATCTCCGGCGTGATCCCGTTCGCCGCCGACGGCGAAAACGGGCTGCCGGGTGTCAACTGCATGATCACGAACGTGACCGCAGTCATCCCGAGCAACGTCGGGATAAAGAGAAGCGCGCGATTCACAGCGTAACGGAGCATCAGCACCCCGCTGTCATTGGCTCGTATTCGCCGGGATGATCAAAAACCGGCACTCGAGACGAATCGGGTGCGTGAAGCTATCGCCCCAACGGTGAACTCGGTGAACGGCCGGACTGTAGCACTGACATAACGACCCGTCAAGAAATGGGCACACGTTCCGAGATTCGTCGCGCCATGTCCGCGGAACGGGATGAGGAGCCCCCTCAAGTCGCAATACTCCAGGATCGCTCGGCGCAAACTGCTCCCCCACGCCCCGGCGTTCCGGGGCGTGGGGGTTGGGGAGTTAGGAGTCCGTCTACAGGATGAAGTTGCTCAGATCCTCGTCCGCCGCGACCTCGCCCACACGCCCCAACACGAAGGGCCGGTCGATCGTCACCGTCTTCCCCTCGTAGTCCGAGGCATCGAACGAGATCTCCTCGACCACCCGCTCGACGATCGTCTGCAACCGCCGTGCCCCGATGTCCTCGGTCCTCGCGTTCACCTGCGTCGCCAGCCGGGCCATCTCTCGCAGGCCGTCCTCGCCGAACTGGAGATCGACCCCTTCGGTGCCAAGCAGCGCCTGATACTGCTTCGTTAGCGCGTTTTGCGGCACCGTCAGGATCTTGTAGAGATCGTCCTCCGAGAGACTGCTCAACTCGACCCGGATCGGGAATCGACCCTGCAACTCGGGGATCAGATCCGACGGCCGCGAGTTGTGGAACGCCCCCGCGGCGATGAAGAGCACGTGGTCCGTCCGAACCGGGCCGTACCGGGTCATCACCACCGATCCCTCGACGATCGGCAGCAGGTCCCGCTGCACACCCTCGCCGGAGACATCGGCACCGAAGTCGCCGTTGCTCGTGATCGTCTTGTCGATCTCGTCGAGGAAGACCACCGCCGCCTCTTCGACCCGCTCGATCGCCTCGTCGATCACCGCGTCGAAGTCGACCAACCGGTTCGCCTCCTGCTGCGTCAGGATCCGCTGCGCCTCGTGGACCTTCACCCGTCGCCGCAGCGTCCTCCTCGGCATGATCCCGTCGAGGAAGTCGCGGAACGTATTGTGGAGATCGTCCTGCGAGAAGTCGTCCACCCCATCCGCCGCGTTGTACTCGTCGTACTCGAAGTCGGCGTCGATCTCGATCTCGACCGTTTCCTCGTCCAGCGCGTGCTCGTTCAGGAGCCGCAGCAGCCGGTTCCGCTCGCGCTGCAGCCGCCGCCGCGTCGCGATCTCCTGTCGCTGCAGCGCCGCCGCATCCTCGCTCGACGGCTCCTGGACGGCCGACCGTCGCCCATTCCGCGCCGGCTTCTTCTCCAGCAACTGCTCGACCAATAGATCGGTCAAGCGCTGCGCCGCGAGTTTGCTCGCCTCGTCCTTGACCAACTCCAGGCGCTGACCGTGGAGCATGCTGATCGCGATCTCGACCAGATCGCGAACAATCGATTCCACATCCCGTCCGACGTAGCCGACCTCGGTGAACTTGGTCGCTTCCACTTTAAGGAAGGGCGCATCGACGATCTTCGCCACCCGCCGCGCGATCTCGGTCTTGCCGACCCCCGTCGGTCCGATCATCAGGATGTTCTTCGGCTGGATCTCCTGCCGGAGCTCCTCCGGCAACAGCTGCCGCCGATAACGATTGCGGAGTGCGACCGCCACGGCACGCTTGGCGTCGTTCTGCCCGATCACGTATCGGTCGAGCTCGGCGACGATCTGCGCCGGCGTCAAGTTCTCAATCTGAAGCCGGTTCAGGCTTTGGTCGGAACCGGCACGGGAGGTGGGGCCGTTCTTCTCGGCCCGGCGTGCTGCCTCGGCCATTAGTCCC
Organism: Thermomicrobiales bacterium; assembly: GCA_034667245.1. Taxonomy (GTDB): domain Bacteria; phylum Chloroflexota; class Chloroflexia; order Thermomicrobiales; family UBA6265; genus DATBFX01. The sequence goes on from JAXDKI010000293.1 coordinate 22,150, forward strand.
GCTCCTCCTCATCGTCATCGTCGCCGTCCGACGTCTCGTCTCCGACTTCTTCGGCATCCTCGTCGTCATCGTCATCGTCGTCTTCGTCCTCATCCGACGACTCGACGCGAGCTGGACTCTCCTGGATAGGGACGTCGTCGACCGACGCGGCGTCGCCGCTCTCGCCCTCGACGTCCTCACCGTCGCCGCCGACCGCCTCGACGGTGAAGTGGTCGTTCGTGAAGATGCAGATGTCCGCTGCGATCCGCATCGCCGCTTCGACGATCGCCCGCGCGTCGAGATCGGTGTGCTCAACCAGCGCCTTCGCCGCTGCCGTCGCGTACGGCGCACCCGACCCGATCGCGACCACCCCATCGTCGGGTTCGATCACATCGCCGTCACCGGAAAGAACCAGGAGCGACTGCCGGTCGGCCACGATCAGCTGCGCCTCGAGTCGGCGCAAGTAGCGGTCGGTCCGCCACTCCTTCGCCAGTTCGACCGAGGCGCGCCTTAGATTTCCGTCCCACGCCTTGAGTTGTGCCTCGAACTTGCCGAAGAGCGTCAGCGCGTCGGCCACCGCACCGGCAAACCCGACCAGGATCTGACCGTCGTGCATCAGCCGGATCTTCCGCGCGCCGTGCTTGAGAACGATGTCGCCGATGGTCACCTGTCCGTCGCCGGCCAGCGCGACCGCGCCGTTCCGTTTGACACCAAGAATCGTCGTCGCATGGGGGCGACGACTATCGAAACTGCTCTGCTGAAATGTCACAGGAAGAGGGGTCCAATCGAGTGTACGCCGGTCACCCTCGCAGGGACCAACTCCAGAATCCAACGCCGCAGGGCGCCAACACACGAATTGTACCGTAGGGGTCAAGCAGCCACGACATTCTCCCCCTTCCTCCCGGAATTCGGGGGGAAGGGGGTCGGGGGGTTAGGGGGCCGACAACAGCCTACCCCGCCTTCGCCAGCGCACCCCCGTCGTGCCCGCACGCCGGGCAGCGAATCTGACCCCGGCGCCCCGCCTCGACCATGTACGAGCCGCAACGCGGACAGGTCACATTCACCGGCTTGTTCCAGGCAACGAAGTCGCACGTCGGATAGCGCTCGCACCCGTAGAACGTCCGCCCTTTCTTCGAGCGCCGCTCCACAATCTCGCCCTCTTTACAGGTCGGGCACGTCACGCCGATCTTCTCGAGCAACGGCCGCGAGTTGCGACACTCGGGGAATCCGCTGCAGGCGAGGAATTTCCCGTACCGCCCGAGCTTGATCACCATCGGCTTGCCGCACTTCTCACAATCCTCGCCCGACGGTTCGTCCTTCAGCCGGACCCGCTGCACACTCTGCTCGGCCAGCTTCAGCGTCTCCGTGAACGGCCCGTAGAACTCGCGCATCGTCGGCACCCAGGCCCGATCGCCCGCGGCGATCTCGTCGAGCTCGTTCTCCAGCTGCGACGTAAACCCGATGTCGAAGATCCGCGGGAAGTGCTCGACCAACAGGTCGTTCACGACCATCCCGAGTTCCGTCGCTGCCAGCTTCCGCGCCTCGACCGTCACATACGAGCGCGCCTGCAGCGTCCCGATCGTCGGCGCATACGTGCTCGGTCGCCCGATCCCCTGCTCCTCCAGCGCCTTCACCAGCGTCGCCTCGCTGAAGCGCGGCGGCGGCTGCGTGAAGTGCTGCTCGGGCAGCAGTCGCAAGAGGTCGAGTCCCACTCCCTGCTCCAGCGCGGGCAGCGCTCCCTTGTCGAGTTCGTCGGCATCGCCGTCGTCTCGACCCATCGTGTAGACGGCCATGAATCCCGAGAACTTCACCACCGAACCGGTCGCCCGGAAGACGTACGGCGCGTCCTTACGCTCAATCGGAGCCTCTGAGTCCAGACCCAACTGCTCCGGCGTCCCGGCATCGACGTCGACCGTCGTCCCGTCGAGGATCGCCGGCGCCATCTGGCTGGCCAGGAACCGCTGCCAGATCAACTGGTACAGGCGGAACTGTTGCGGCGAGAGGAACTGTCGGACACTCTCTGGATCGCGCTGGGGCGACGTCGGCCGGACCGCCTCGTGCGCCTCCTGCGCTCCCTTCGACTTCTTCGCGTAGACCGGCGGCCGGGCAGGCACGTACTCGGGGCCGAACTTGACGCTGATCACCGTCCGCGCCGCCTGCTGCGCCGACCCCGCCACGTTCGTCGAGTCGGTACGCATGTAGGTGATCAGACCCTGCAGCCCCTCCGGCCCGAGATCGATCCCCTCGTACAGCTCCTGCGCGATCTGCATCGTCCGCCGCACCTGATAGTTCAGCTTGCGCGACGCTTCCTGCTGCAGCGTGCTGGTCGTGAACGGCGCCGACGGTCGCCGCTGCGTCTCGCGCTTCGTCACCGAGCCGACGCGGTAGACCGCGCCCGTCAGCCCGTCAACAACCGCCTGCGTCTCCTCTCCGGTCTTGAGCTCGGCCTTCTTGCCGCCAATCCGATGCAGGGCGGCGCGGAACACGTCGCTCTTCTTCTGCGCCTTCCCCGTCTGCTTCGCCAGCTCGGCCTCAAGCGACCAGTACTCGACCGGAATGAAGCTCAGAATCTCCCGCTCGCGCTCGACCACGATCCGGAGCGCCGCCGACTGCACGCGCCCGGCCGACAGGCCCCGCTTGACCTTCTTCCAAAGGAGCGGACTGACCCCGTAGCCGACCAACCGGTCGAGAATCCGTCGCGCCTGCTGCGCATCGACGAGATCCATGTCGATCTCGCGTGGGTGCAGCATCGCCTCGGTCACCGCTTCCTGAGTGATCTCATGGAAAACGACGCGCCGTATCGTCTTGCTCGTCGCCTCGGTCGCATGGACGAGGTGCCAGGCGATCGCTTCCCCCTCGCGATCGGGGTCGGTCGCCAGGATGACCTCGCGGGCATGCAGAACGCTCTCCTTGAGCTCCTTGACGACCTTCACCTTGTCGCGCGGCACGAGGTACTTCGGCGCGAAGTCGTCCTCGACCTCGACCCCAAGCGTGCTCTTCGGCAGATCCCGGATGTGCCCCATCGAGGCCTTCACCGTGTACCCGCGACCCAGGTACTTCCCGATCGTCTTCGCCTTCGCAGGCGACTCGACGATCACGAGTTTCCCGCGCCCCGTGCCATCCGAGCCGGCGGCATCGGCAGTTTTGCTTTTGCGCGGCGTCTTTGTCGCCGCGACCTTGGTTTTCGTGGGCATGGTGTTCCTAGCTTAAGTGTCCGTCGTAATCTGCTGCGGGGATAAAAGTTCGGTCAGAAGCTCTTCGAGGAGGTCATCTACGGCATCGCTTCCCGTAATCAACCATAGCCACCCCCACCAACCATGTCAAGCAGCCCCAAGCGGCCGTAGGTCCCCGAAATCACCAGACGAAGCGTCGCGCCCTGCCCAGTTCTGTCATCCCGAGCTTGTCGAGGGATCTCTCTCCGACCCGAGTCGAGGCGTCACCTGAGATCCGACGACGCGATCACGCCCGCACGTAATGCTGCGCCCCCACGTTCCGCACGAACCCCTTCAGCTCCATCATCGACAACAGCACCGACCCTTGCGTGATCGCCAGGTTCGCCGCCGCCGACAGCTCGTCGATGTGCTGCGGCTCTGCCGTCAGCAACGCGTACAACCGCCGCTCCTCCTCCGACGCCGGCAATGCCTGCTGCACCACCGTCTGCTCCCGCCGCTGCCCCAGCTTCAGATCCTCGAGGATGTCCGCCGCGCACGTCACCGCCCGCGCCCCATCCCGTAACAGCCGATTGCACCCAGCACTCGCATGTGACAGCACGTTCCCCGGAACGACGAAGACCTCCCGCCCTTGGTCCGCCGCGAAGTCGCAGGTAATCAACGCTCCGCTCGCCCCGGCGCTCCGCAATACACACGGATCGAACGGTATTGTGGGACGCCAGTGTTCAGTAGTGCCGGGTAATACACTCATCCGACTCCGGTTCACGGACCAGGATATACCGCTTTCGGCGGTAGTGGGGTAAGGGTAGACGATGACCGATCCCGAGGACATCGCCCGCGTTTGCGGGGAATACCTGGAAGCCGTTGTTGAGGGTTTGGGGGACAGACGGTCGAAAAGCCGCGTTC
>JAXDKI010000294.1:0-4042 GCA_034667245.1 Thermomicrobiales bacterium
GAGTTGATCACCCGCGCCCAGATCGGCGACGAGGCGTTCGAGGAGATGATGGAGGGGGTCTACGAGGACGGCGACGAGGGCGAGGGCGTCGCGGCGGACACGCGCACATGATGGTGCGATAGCGGCAATCGGGCGCGACACGAGGAGAGGTCCTTCACTTCGTTCAGGATGACCGTGAGAGGGGTATCCTCTATTCGGTCATCCTGAGCGCCAGCGAAGGACCTCTCCTCGCCATTGTCATTATGTCCATCAGGTATCTATCCACGATACTGCTACATAGTTTTGCCTAATTTTGTCACATTTTTGCCTTCTCGATGCGCTCGTTAAGTAGCAGCCGTCGTTGAGGACGGTTGTGGAGCGGATTGAACGAGGAGGTGCGATCGCATGGAGCGACGGGCGGGCTAGGCGTTGGACCGGAAGCGGTGCGCAACGCCGGGGTGCGGCCGGTTTGTCCGGCAGGGTGCGGCATGGTGTCGCGTCCACGGCGAGGACGAGGTCGAGGCTATCGGCGTGGGGCTCGAAGAGGACGAGCACGCGACGGCCGCGGCGGAGTTTCGGCGGCGGCTGGACGAGGGCGACTACCGGCGACTGTTCGACGAGAAGTTGAGGGAGGTGATTGCGCAGGCGGCGGCCGAGCGCAGCCTGGCCGACGAGATCGGCGCGCTGCGGGTCGTACTCGCGCGGTTGCTGCTGGAGGAGGACGACCTCGCGAAGCTGGTACCGGGCGTGGCGCGGCTGACGAGCGTGACCGTCCAGGCGGCGCGAGCGCAGCGGGCGATCGTCGGCGAGCAGGCCGACGGGCTGACGGAAGCAATTGCGCAGATCCTGGCCGAGCTCGATGGGACGTAGGACGGAGGCGGACAGGCGGACAGGCGGATGGAAGGAGCGATGGCTGAGGCAGAGGTAAGGGAACGGCTGCGGCGGCTGCGGGCGAGTTCTCCTGTGGAGATGCGGCCGGGGTCGGCGTATGAAGCGGTGACGCGGCAGATGGTGGAGGGATTGGCGGACCAGTTGAAGGAGATCCGGGGGCGGCTCAACGGGCTGCTCTGGATGGTCGCCGGCGCGATCCTCCTCGACGTGATGATGCGGTTGGCCGGCGTCGGATCGTGACGAAATGCGGAGTCTGATCGCGATCAGCGGGTGAGGTGTGACGAAGGTTGGAACCAATGAGACGACACCGGTCCGCCGGAAAGACCTACCGGACGATTTAGTTCAGAGTTTCTATAGCGTTGGTAGATTCTCGAAGGTGGTGCTGACCCGGCGCCACCTCCGACCCTACCAGGACGAACCCGCACAGGCGATCGCTGACAGCATCGAACGTGGACGCGGGCTTCAATTCGCGGTCGTCTTTAGCCGGCAGGCGGGGAAAGACGAGCTGCTGGCGCAGCTGCTGGCGTTTCTCCTCAGCCGGTACCGAGACAAGGGCGGCAACGCGGTCGTCGCCGCACCGACATTCCATCCCCAAGCGGCCCTGAGCCGCGATCGCCTCCTCGATCGGCTCACCGCCACGGTGATGACGAGGCGGCTGATCAGCGTCCGCGACGGCTACGCCGTCTACTGCAACCGGGCCTCGGCGCGGTTCCTTTCGGCGTCGCCGGGGGCAAACGCGCGGGGTCAGACCGCGGACATGCTGCTGGTCGCGAACGAGGCACAGGACATCCGGCCGGAGGTCTGGGACGCCGTGTTCGACCCGATGGCGGCGAGCACCAACGCGACCACCGTCTTCCTGGGCACCGTCTGGAGCCGGGACACCCTCCTCGCGCGGCAGATGCGGCATCTGGAGGAGCAGGAGCGGCAGGACGGGATCAAGCGCGTCTGGCGCGTGCCGTGGGACGAGGTTGCCGTCCACCTGCCGCCGTACGGCGATCGGGTGCGGGCGCGGATCGCGCAGCTCGGCGAGCACCACCCGTTCGTCAAGACGGAGTACTGCCTGGAGGAGCTGGACGGTGAAGGCGGTCTCTTCCCGGCCCACCGGCTGGCCCAGATGCGAGGCGATCACCCGCGCCGCCACCACGCCGAACCGGGCAAACGCTACGCCCTCTTGATCGACGTCGCCGGCGAAGAAGAATCCGGCACCGGCCCGCTCGCCTTCGACAACACCAGCCGGCGGGATAGCACGGCGCTCACGGTGGTCGAGATAGACGGACAGACGGACAGACGGACAGACGGAGAGCCGTCGTCTCTACTGTCCGTCTCTCCGTCTCTCCGTCTTCCAACGTACCGCGTCGTCGATCGTCTCGCCTGGACCGGGGAGAAGCACACGGCGCTGCACGCGCGGATCGTCGATCTGGCGCGGGAGGTCTGGCGGGCGAGTGTGGTCGTGGTCGATGCGACGGGGGTCGGGGCGGGGTTGGCATCGTTCCTGGGGGCGGCGCTCGGCGAGCGGCGGGGCGGGCGGACACCCGTGACGGTGATTCCGTATCTCTTCACCGCCTCGAGCAAAAGCACCCTCGGCTGGGACTTCCTGGGGCTGATCGACAGCGGTCGGTTCAAGGAGTACGCAGACGACTCGGCGACCGGAACACCGGAGGGACGCCTGACAGCGCTCTATTGGGAGCAGCTGCGGGCAACGACCTACGAGACCCTGCCGGGACCCGGCAAGCTCCTGCGCTGGTCGGTGCCGGCGCCACGGGGACACGACGACCTGGTGGTGAGTGCGGCGTTGACCGCCGCGCTCGACGAGATCGATTGGCGATCGCGCGTCGCGATCGGACGGTGACGAGGCGGACAGACGGACAGACGGACAGACGGACAGACGGAGAGTTGTCGGTTGTCAGGAGGAGGCTTGGTGTGGACGTTGAGACGACAGGGCAGGGGACTGGGAGCGAGGAGACTGTCGCCGGGTTGGCGGCGGAGGAGTTGGCGGCGGTGCGGGAGTTGATCCTGCGGGCGCATCCGGACGTCGTGCCGGAGCTGGTGACGGGAAGGACGGTGGGGGAGCTGACGGCGTCGGTGGAGGCGGCACGAGCCGCCTACGCGGGCGTCGTCAGCCGTCAGCCTTCGGCCGTCAGCACTCCGCCTGTGGTGCCGGCGGGCGGCGCGACGGTCGTCGTCGATCCGGCAAATTTGCCGACGGCGGAGAAGATCCGGCGCGGATTGGCCGCGCGGACGAAGTGACGGAGTAGGCAGACGGCAGACGGCAGACGGCAGAGGGCAGAAGAGTGCGATTCGTTCTGCCCTCTGCCCTCTGCCCTCTTTCGCGACTGAAAGGAGCGATTCCAGGTGGCGATGACGAAGGCCGAGGCGGCCAAGCTGACCAATGACCTGCTGGTGCGGGGGGTGATCGAGACGATCGTGAAGGAGAGTCAGGTGCTGGCGCTCCTCCCGTTCATGGAGGTGACCGGGACGGCCGTCACCTACAACCGCGAGGCGACGATGCCGGCGGCGAGTTTCTACGACGTGGGCGACGCCTGGACGGAGGCGACGCCGACCTTCACGCAGGTGCAGGCGACGCTGAAGATCCTCGGCGGCGATGCCGACGTCGACAACTTCCTGCAAGCGACCTACGCCGACCCGAACGACATCGAGGCCGAGGTGATCGCCAGCCGGGCGAAGGCAATCGCCCACAAGTTCTCGGATACCTTCTTCAACGGCGATACGAGCGTCGACACGAAGAGTTTCGACGGGCTGACCAAGGTGCTCAACGGCACCGGGCAGGAGTTCGCGGCCGGGACGAACGGGGCGCAGCTGACGCTCGACTTGATGGACCAGCTGATCGACCTGATCCTCCCCGGCAAACCGGACGCGCTCTTCATGAGCCGCCGCACGCGGCGCAAGCTCTCCAATCTCCGCCGGGCGAGCGGCAACCTGCTGGAGACCGACGTCGACGCCTTCGGACGGCGCGCCCTCTTCTACGACGGCATCCCCGTGGTCGTGGACGACTTCATCAGCGACACGCAGACGCAGGGCGCGTCGGGCGCGGTCTGCTCCTCGATCTACGCGGCCAAGATGGGCCAGGGCGTCGGCGTGATGGGTCTGGAGCACGGCGGCATCGCCGTTGATCCCCTCGGCGAGCTGGAGACGAAGGACGCGTCACGCTGGC
>JAXDKI010000295.1:0-14903 GCA_034667245.1 Thermomicrobiales bacterium
CGCCGCGCAGGTGCAGTCGATCGATGCTCGGCTACGTGTTTCGTCGTGTCCTGCTGATGGTGCCGACCCTGCTCGGGGTCTCGCTGATCCTGTTCGCATTGCTGCATCTGGCTCCGGGTGGCCCGGAAGGGATGCTGATCGGCGATCAGTACAACCCCGAGCTGGCGGCGCGCGTCCGACACAACCTGAAGCTCGACCGGTCCGTCCCCGAACAGTACGTCGCCTGGCTCGGCTCCCTTTTGCGAGGCGATCTGGGACGATCATTCTTCGACGGTTCGCCGGTGACGACGATCATCGGCGAGCGGGTGATGGCAACGGTCCAACTCGCCCTGGCCGGGTTCGTCCTGGCGGCGGTGATCGGGATCAGTTTGGGGGTCCTGGCGGCACTGCGCCACAACTCCATCGTCGATCGACTCGCGACGGCGGTCGCGCTGGTTGGGGTCTCCTTCCCCAGTTTCTGGCTGGGCATCCTCCTGATCCTGGCCTTTTCGGTCCGTCTGGGCTGGTTACCGTCGTCCGGTATCTCGACCTACGGGGAAGAAGGCGACCTGGGATCACGTCTCCGCCATCTGTTGCTGCCGGCGATCACCCTCTCGGCTGTTCAGCTCGCGATCTACATGCGATTCACGCGGGCGGCGATGCTCGAGGTACTGAACCAGGATTACATCCGCACCGCCGAGGCGAAGGGCCTTCGCCAGCGGGTTGTCGTCGTTCGTCACGGGCTCCGCAACGCGCTGCTGCCGCTGCTGACGATCGCCGGATTCTCGTTGAAATCGCTGATCGGTGGGGCGGTCTTCATCGAAGTCGTCTTCGCCTGGCCGGGGCTCGGGCGTCTGGCCGTGGACTCGGTCTACGCGCGTGACTATCCGGTCGTGCTGGGACTCAACATGCTGATCGCCGTCGTCACGATCTGCTCGAACCTGCTGATCGACGTCCTCTACGGGATTGCCGACCCACGTATCCGGTTCGGACAGTGACGAACTCCGCTATCGCGCGAGCGGACAGGAGGGCGCTGCTTGGCCAGCCGTTGAGCGCACGGAGTCGCCTCACGAGCTTCGTCCGGCGAGACATGGTCGGGGCAGCCGCGATTGTGATCGCGATTGCCATGATCGGCATCGCGATCGCCGCGCCAGTGCTCTCGCCGCACAGTCCCACCGCCCAGTCGCTGACCCAGCGCCTGAAACCGCCGACTCTGGAGCACCCGTTCGGCACCGACGGGCTGGGCCGTGACGTCCTTAGCCGGGTCATGTGGGGCGGACGGGTGTCGTTGACGGTCGGGATCTGTGCCGCGCTCCTGACGGTCGCGCTCGGGGCGGTCATCGGGAGCATCGCCGGATTCTTTGGACCGCTCGCCGATCAGCTCGTGATGCGTGTGACCGACGTCGTGATGGCGATCCCCTCGGTGCTCCTGATTCTCTTGATCGTCGCGATCTTCGGCGAAGGACTCTTGCTCACGGTGATCGCCATCGGCGCGGTGTCGTGGCCGGGAACGGCCCGCCTGCTTCGCGCGGAGTTCCTGCGCCTGCGGACGCTGGAGTTCGTCGATGCGTCGAGGGTCAGCGGCGCTTCTGCCTTCAGGATCGTCACCCGCCATCTCTTCCCCAATGCTGCCGCACCGCTCATCGTTCAGTCCTCACTTTTGATCGCGGAGAGCATCCTCATCGAATCGGGTTTGAGCTATCTCGGGCTTGGGGTTCAGCCGCCCACCCCGTCCTGGGGAAACATGCTCTTCGAGGGCCGTCGGTTTATCGACGTCGCTTGGTGGATCTCGACGTGGCCGGGGGTGGCGATCTTCCTGATGGTGATCTCACTGAATCTGGCCGGAGACGTCGTTCGGGACGCGCTCGATCCCCGGACCAGACGGTCGCGCTAACGGTGACACAAGCAGATAAAGGAGGAATGGAGACGATGGGACAGCGAGTGCTGGTACGAGCGGGCCACGTGATCGACGGAAACGGCGGCCGTCCGGTACGTGACGCCCATATTGAGATCGACGACGGCGTGATCCGATCAGTCGGTCGAGACCGCCCGGGCGATACCGGCGCGACGGTCGTCGACGCCTCCGAGCTCTTCATCTTACCCGGCCTCATCGATTGCCACGTTCATCTCTGCATGGATCCGGTACCCGACATTGCCGCCCACGCGCTGAGCGAGAGTGAGGGAGTAACCCTTCTACGCGGTGTGCGAAATGCCGCAAAGACGCTGCGTTCGGGTGTGACCACGGTCCGTAGCGTCGGCACCCGAAGCGATCTCGATCTGGACCTGGACCGAGGTATCCGCGACGGCTGGATCACCGGTCCCCGGATCGTCGGGGCCGGGAGAGTCATCTGTGTGACCGGTGGCCACGGTCATTTCATGGGTCTGGAAGCGGACGGGCCGGAGGGCATCCGGCAGGCGGTCCGCACCCTGGTCAAACGGGGCGTCAAGGTGATCAAGCTGACGATCACCGGCGGCATCTCCACTGCTGGGACGCGGTATGGACGGCCGCTGATGAGTCGGGAGGAGATCGGCGCGGCGGTCGAGGAGGCGCATCGCCTGGACCGAAAGGTCTGCGTGCACGCGCAGGGTTGGGAAGCGATCACCGATGCCGTCGCGGTCGGGGTCGATTCGATCGAGCACGGCTTCTTTCGCGGCCCGGATGACCCCAACCTCGACTTGATGGTCGAGAAGGGGATCTATCTGGTTCCGACCTTGATTTCGTACGACATGGTGGTGAAGTACGGGACGGCGGCCGGTATCCCGCCAGAAGCGGTCGCGAAGGCCGAGCGGGCGATCGAAGAGCACCGGGCTTCGTTCGCCTGGGCGGTAGAGCGCGGTGTGAAGATTGCGATGGGCTCCGATGCGGGCACAGAGTTCAACGATCATGGGACCAACCCGGGCGAGCTGGGCTACATGGTGCGCTACAGCCGGATGACCCCGATGGACGCGATTGTCGCCTCAACCCGCGCGGCGGCCGATCTGCTCGGGATCGGGACGGAGGTAGGAACCGTCGAACCCGGCAAGTGGGCCGATCTGATCGCCGTCCGGCGCGATCCGACCGAGGATGCCGGAGCGGTCGAAGAGATCGCTTGGGTGATGAAGGGCGGCACGATCGTCGCAGCGTCCGCGTAAGCGATCGCTGTGACCGTGGAACGGCCGGACGCGGATGAGTTGAGGGCGGACTTGTCCGGTGTGCCCCACGATACGGTGATCAGGACTCGAGCGACGCGAAGAGGTTATTGAGCGACTCGGCCAGCGTCGGGTGGGCGAAGATGGCGTCGCGGAGGCGGGCGGCGGGGAGGTTGCCCATCATGGCGAGCTCGATCATCGACATCAGCTCGCCGCCTTCGAGGCCGAGGATGGCGCAGCCGAGGATCTGGTCGGTCTCGGCGTCGACGATCGCTTTCATCACTCCGCGCGGCTCGTCCACCTCAAGTGCGCGGGCGACGTTGCTCATCGGCATCTTGGCGACGCGGATGGTGCGGTGTTGTTCCCGTGCCTCGTGCTCGGTGAGACCGACACGGCCGAGCTGGGGATCGGTGAAGACGGTGTAGGGAACGAGGCGACCGGTTGTGGTCGCGTTGCCGCCCTCGATCAGGTTCGCTCGGATGATGCGGAAGTCGTCGTACGAAATGTGGGTGAAGGCGGGCCCGCCGTTGACCTCGCCGAGGGCGTAGACGCCGGGGACGTTCGTCTCCAATCGCTCGTTCACTGGGATGAAACCGCGATCGTCCGTTTGGATTCCGGCGGCGGCGAGATCGAGGTCATCGGTGTTCGGGGTGCGGCCGATTGCGGCGAGGAGGTGCGAACCGGTGACCGCGCGCTCCTTGCCACCTGTCTCGACGGTGAGGGCGATGTGATCGGCGTGAATGCTCACGCGGCGAGCGGTGGTATTGAGGAGGAGTTCGATCTCGTCGTCGCGCAGGACGTCGGCGACCGCGTTGGCGATGTCGTCGTCCTCGCGGGAGAGGAGATGTCCTCCCCGCTGGACGATCGTGACGCGGCTGCCGAAGCGGCGGAACATCTGGCCGAACTCCAGACCGATGTAGCCGCCGCCGAGGACGATCAGGTGGTCGGGGACGTCCGCCAGCTCCATGATCGAGGTCGAGGTGAAGTAGGGCACGTCCTCGATGCCGTCGATGTTCGGTACGGCCGGTCGGGTGCCGGTGTTGATGAAGATGAGGTCGGCCGTCAGCGTCCGCTCGCCGCCCTCCTTGAGTCTGACGGTGAGCGATTTGGGGCCGGTAAACGAGGCGCGGCCGAAGAGGAGTTCGAGCCCCGGGGTCTCCTTGAGCCGCCGCTCGCTCCCGGCCCGGAAGCTCTCAACGATCTCGCGCTTACGCTGGCGGACACGACCGAGGTCGATGCGGATCTCCCTGGTCTGGACTCCGTAGTCCCGTCCGCGCCGCGCCAGGTAGGCGACGCGGGCGCTGGCGATCATGGTTTTGGTGGGGGTGCAACCTTCGTTGATGCAGGTCCCGCCGACGTGCTCTTGCTCGACGATCACCGTTTTTCGGCCCGCGCGCGCCAGGGCGCTGGCAAGCGGACCTCCCGCCTGCCCGGCGCCGATGACGACGGAGTCATAGTGGGTCGTAGTGGAGCTGGACATCACAGGTTCTCCTACGGGATTCCGTCTCCGGGTTCTGCTCGCTCGCAAGACGCCGAGGCTGGCTGGTGCGAGCGAGCGAGGGTGAACTCCCCGAGCTACATGCCTAATCCGTACCGTCCTGCCATCGGCACGAACTCGACGTCCTCGTACCCGAACGCGGCGGGGCCGACGACGACCAGCGCCTCGGGTGTCTTGAGGGCCTCGGGGGCAGGGATGCCGAGGACGACGACGCGGAGACCGTAGCGGAGGACCTCGGTGGTGATCGGCTCGGCGGTGTCGGCGTCGACGAGGCAGATCAGGTCGGGAACGACGGCGAGGATCTCGCCGCGGTCGGTGCGGGCGATCAGGTTCTCGTTCTGGAAGTCGATGGTGAGGGCGCGGCCGGCATCGCCGGCGGTGCCGTCGAGTTTGAGGACACCACGGGAGAAGCCGCCGACGAGGCGGCGCTCGACATCGACGATCTTGCCGGCGAAGAGGCGCTGGCCGCCGGTGACGCCGAGGACGGCGTCGACCGGGTCGCGGTGGCAGCCACGCGCGGCGAGGACGGCCTCGCCGACGCGGATCGCGAGGGTGATCGTCCCGCCGACGACGGTCCGCTTCAGCTCGGCCCCGGACATGACCGGGAAGGCGTAGCCGGCGGAACCTCCCATGCCGATGGTGACGGAGCGGGCGTAGCGCTCGAGCACGGTCGCGTCGGCGAAGCCGTCGAAGAGGGCGACGTGACCGCGGGGATCGGCGATCGCGCCCGGTGCGGCGGGGATGCCGTAGATCGAGAAGGTGTCCATCTGGAGCTCGGGGAAGGCGCGGCCCATGCCGTCGCCATCGATCACCGGCAGACCGGTCAGCGCGCCGACGACCATCGGCGTCGTCGAGTTGGCGCCCCCGATCTCTCCGGGGACGACGTAATCGAAGCGGCGGCCGATGTGCTTTTCCAATGCCCGCATCGCGACAATCGGCTCGTCGCCCCGTTTGATTCGCTCGACGCCGACCACCGGCGCGCCCATGAATCCGACCGAGGTCACCAGGGCATCGTCCGGGACCTCGTCGGGCGAGACGACCGACAGGGTGTGCCCGGCGGCGAGCAGCTGCTTGGCGTGTACCTTCCCGATGTAGGGATTGCCGCCGCCACCGGTTCCCAGAATGCCCGCACCGATCGCGAGCCGCTCCAACGCTTCCCCATCGACCGACCACATACCGTTGCTTGCCCTCCCGCAACGCACGCCCAATCGCCCATACGGCGTTCCCGTTGCCGGTGATTGTCCATCACCTTGGCGGCAAATGCAGTGCGGTCGACGAGCGATTTAACGGAGTGGTGTCATCGGGGTGTGGAGCTAACTGAGTTGGAACCGCCAAAGTACGGCGTCACCTGACTCGGCAGCAGGCACATGGCGGATTGGGGAAGGGCCGCCACAGCCCGTGGCGCTACGACACCCAGTACCAGTTGGCGAACTGGATCGTCAGGAGTATGAGCAGCGCGGTCGAGAAGACGGCGGCGGGGATCGCGATGACGCGGGGCCGCAGGATCATCGCCAGGACGATGAAAATCGGGAAGAGGGTGAGACCAAAGCGCGGCATGCTCATCAAGGGGTGGACCGTCGAGGGGCTGAGGAGCGGGATGAGGAGACCGGGAATCAGGTAGGCGCTCTGGTAGAGCGGGAGTTTCCAGAGTCCGATAAGCGCGATCGCGATGAAGCCGAGTGTGCAGACGAGTTCCAGGGTGTCGCCGTCGGCCACGGACTTTCGCCAGGTCTGACTCGTCACCAGCGACCAACTGGGATGGTCGCGGAGTTGACGCAGCCAACTCCAGTCTGCCCCGTCGACGGTCCAGTCTCGCGTCCGGCCGTACTGGGTCAGGGTCAGGACGCAGCCCTGGATGCCGCAGCCCAGCGTCTCCCAAGGGGTCGCCGACGTGCGGTTCCATTGGTTCTGGACGTCGATGAAGGCTTTCCAGCTGTTCTGGACGCGCTCGAGGTGCCAGCCGAAGATGGCGGGACCGAGGGCAGGCATGCCGACGGTGACGCCCTTTGGCAGGAGGTCGCGGAGGTAGACGCCGTACTGTTGGACGAAGAGGAGCGCGAACGGCAGAACGAGGAAAACGCCGTACGAGCGTGTCAACGCCGCCAATGCGCCGAGGAGACCGGCAATCCACCAGTAGCGGAGGCGCGCGGCAAGGAGGGCGCCCACCGAGAGCATGAGGAAGGGCGACTCGGTGTAGACCGCCGAGAAGAAGAGCGAGGTCGGGAAGAGCGCCAGCGCCCAGAGGGTGCGGCGCGCGATCCGCACGTCGAACTCGATCGCGACGAGGCGGTAGAGGAAAATCAGCGCGACGACGAAGCAGACGTTGGCGATGAGGTAGCCGGCGACCTCCGGCGCCATACCGGTGAGATCGCTCAGGAGTCGCATCGACCAGGGGAAGAGCGGCCAGAATGCCGCCTTCGGGGTCCAGTTGCCGTACCCCTGCTCGGCGATCATCGTGTACCAGAGACCATCCCAGAGACGCATCGGGCCGACGATCGTCTCGGCGATACCGTTGAGGTCCTTCTCGACATAATTCGACGGCCCGGATGGTCCGGTCGCCGTGCCGAAGCGGAAGGCGAGACTGGCGGCGAGCTGGACGATGATCAGGTGGACGGCGCCGACGAAGAGGGGGAACCGGTAGGCGGAGATCACCAGGGGTCGGTCCATCGCGGCGCGGATAGGTGCCGTCACGCCGGTGCCACGGATGGGGATGGTGTCCTGTTGGGCGGCGCGCAAGCCCCCGCGCGATCTCGTCGCCATGGGGACAAGGATAGGTGCTGAGCCGAGCCGTGTGCCAGCCGGGCACCGTGTTCGGCCGGGCGACAGGGCTTGTTAGAATGGCAGGACGAGAGGGTCGATTCCCACGCGGACACAAGAGGAGGGGTACTAGTGGATCTCGGGTTGAAGGGAAAAGTGGCGATCGTGGCGGCGTCGAGCAAGGGGCTCGGGCGGGCGACGGCGACGGTGCTGGCGCGCGAAGGGGCGCTGGTCACGGTCAACGGGCGCGACGCGGCGACGCTGGCAAAGACGGCGCAGGCGATCCGGGACGAGACGGGCGGCGACGTGATCGAGGTGCCCGGCGACATGACCAACCCGGCCGACGTGCAGCGCCTGATCGACGAGACGGTCCGCCAGCGGGGTGGACTCGACATCCTCGTCTGCAATGCGGGTGGTCCCCCCTCGGGGACGTTCTCGTCGTTCCCCGACGACGAGCCGTGGCTGAACGCCGTCAATCTGAACCTGATGAGCACCCTCCGTCTCTCCCGGGCGGCGATCCCACATCTGGAGGCGCGCGGTGGGGGCAGCATCACCAACATCGTCTCGATCTCGGTCAAGCAGCCGATCGGACACCTGATCCTCTCGAACACCGCCCGGACGGCGGTGATCGGTCTCGCCAAGTCGATGTCCCTCGAGTTCGCGGAGAAGAACATCCGCATCAACAACATCTGCCCCGGCTCGACGCTGACCGACCGGATCACCTCGCTGGCGGCGAAGCGGTCGCAAGAGAGCGGCAAGACGGCCGACGAGATCCTGGCCGAGGACGCGAAGGCGATCCCGATGGGTCGTCTCGGCACCCCCGAGGAGTTCGCGAACGTGGTCGTCTTCTTCGCCTCACCGGCGGCGTCGTACGTAACCGGGGTGACGGTGCAGGTCGACGGTGGGGCGGTGAAGAGCTTGCTGTAACCGAGGTGTGAGGCGGGGGGCCGGCTTGAGTATGCCAATGGTTGACGTGATCCGGGAGCATATCGAGATCGTAGAGGGTGCGGGCGGACCGAAGGCTCGGATCGCCGGTCATCGCATCCGCATCCAAGACATCGCCCGGATGCACGAGAAGCTGGGGATGTCTCCCGACGAGATCGTCGAGGAGTTGCCGACCATCACCCTGGCAGACGTGCACGCCGCTCTGGCCTACTCTTGGGACCACCGAGACGAAATCGAAGCCGCCATCAGGGACGAGCACGCTTACGCCGAGGAGATGAGACGCGCGCAAGGAGATGATGGGGCATGTCGAGTTCGTGTACATCGCCTCCGCGCGCTACCGGCCCCTTAGGCGGGGGTCGGTGAGGGTCTGGAGTTCGTCGCCGAGGAGGTTGACGGCGAGGATCAGAGCCGAGAGGGTGATGGCCGGGAAGAGCATGGTCCAGGACGCGAGCTCCATGTAGGTCTTACCGTCGCGGAGGAGCGAGCCGAGGGAGGGCTGCGGGGGTTGCACGCCGAGGCCCAAAAAGCTGAGCGCTCCTTCGGCGATGAGTGCCCCGGAGAGCGTGAAGGTCAGCTGGACGAGCAGGGGTGTCGAGACGTTCGGCAGGACGTGGCGGAAGAGGACGCGCGCAGGTGACGCGCCGAGGACGCGGGCGGCGATCGTGTACTCCGTGCGGCGGACGCTCAGCGTTGGTGCGCGGGCGACGCGGCTGAAGATGGGAATGGTCGCGATCACGATCGTGACGATGACGCCGCGAATGCCCGGTCCGGAGACGAGCACGACCAGCAGGGCGAGGAGCAGAGTCGGGAACGCGAAGACGAAGTCGACGAGGCGCATGATCAGCTCGTCGAGCTTGCCGCCGAAGTAACCGGCGACGAGACCCAGGAAGGCGCCGAGCCCGGCTGCGAGGAGCGCGGAGAGAGCGGCGAGCATCAGCGAGATCCGCAAGCCGACGACGAGACGGGCGAGGATGCTACGACCGAGGAAGTCGGCCCCCATCGGATATGACTTAGAGGGAGCGGCAAAGGTCGCGAGCGGATCCAGCCTTTCGGGATCGCCTGTCCCCAGGAGCGGGCCAAAGAGCGCGACCAAGAGCCCGAAAAGCAGGAAGAGCGCGGCCGCCGTGCCGACCGGACTTCGCCGGACCAAGCTTCGCGGCGCGAGTCGCCGGCGCCGTGCCAGACGCGCCAGTGACGGATCAGCCCGTACCGCGACGCTCGCGTCGTCGGCACCGGAGGAGTTGGCCCCCATGCCCGTGGATGGGCCGAGCGCGGTGTCGCGTCTCAACTCCGACATGCGACCAAACGCTTCGAGGGGAGTGACATTCCCAGACGGGGCTCCAATCAGTACTTGATGCGGGGATCGACGACGGCGTAAAGGAGATCGGCGACGAGGTTCGCCAGGATAAAGAGCAAGGCGCCGACGATGACCGTTCCCTGGGCGACGGGATAGTCCCGATTGATGATCCCCTGGTAGGCGTAGCGACCGATTCCGGGCAACGAGAAGAGCTCTTCGATGATGACGGCGCCGCTCAAGAGGTAGCCGGTGTTGATCCCGACGATGGTGATGAGGGGAATGAGGGCCGCGCGCAAGATGTGACGGCGGGCAACCAGGCGGGGATGGAGACCCTTGGCGCGGGCTGTCACGACGTACGGCTCGGCCAGCACTTCGGCGACGCTTGCGCGTACCACTCGCATCACCACCGCGGTGATAATGACTCCGAGCGAGAGCGTCGGCAATGTTATCGAGCGGAAGTGATCCCAGGCGTCCTCGCGTAGCGGGACGTAACCGGAGACGGGCAGTCCGAGCTGACGGGTCGAGACGAAGTAGATGAGGACCGTGCCGAGGACGAAGTCGGGGATCGAGAATCCGACCATCGCGACGGAGCGTGTCAGCAGGTCGGGGACCGATCCCCGCCGCAGCGCGGCGACGACGCCGGCCGGAACGCCGACGATCACCGAGAAGAGGGTGGCAAGGAGTGTCAACTCGGCCGTGACCCAGACGCGGCGGGCGATCTCATGCGAGACCGAGGCGCGCGTGCCGAGCGATTCCCCGAGGTCACCCTGGAGGGCGTTGCCGAGCCAGAGACCGTATTGGACCACCAGCGGCTTTTCGAGCCCGTACTTCTGCTGAAGGCGCGCATAGAGCTCGGGCGACTGGACCGCCGCCGGCCCGCCGAGGGTCTCGACGATGCCCCCGGGGACGATCCGCATCGCGAGGAAGACGACGATGGAGACACCGAAGATCGTCAGGATCGCGATCGCGAGCCTTCTGGTCACGTAGCGAAGCATCGGACGCGGATCCCCACGTGTGCGTTCGTTGGCGTGCGAACGAGGTCGACGGGCGCTCGAATTCGAGGCACCCGTCGACCTCCAACGGCAGCCGGAGACTACTGCGTCCGCGTGATGTTGACCACGTTGTGCCAGAGGGGGAGACCGAACCCGTCGGCCGCGGTGAAGGCGACGTCGCCGAGCAGGTCCTTTCGGTAGGCGATGAGGTTGTCGCGTGTGATGAGCGGTTGGAAGTTGGCGGACGTCGCGATCGCTGCTTCGAGGTCGTGCAGTATCTGGAGACGGGCAGTTGGATCGGTCTCCCGCGCCGCCTGGGAAATAAGCTCATCTACGGCGGGATCGTCGAGACCGATGATCGGCCCGAAGGAGCTCGATGAGAGGGTGACGAGGATCAGGTAAGGGTCGCTATATCCGGCCCACCAGGTGATGGCCAGTTGAGAGGTCCCCTCGATTGCGTACTCGTTGACGAAGGTGGCGAGGTCGCGTTGGACGATTTCCAGGTCGATACCGATCTCGGCGAGTTGAGCCTTCAGTAGCTGCGCCATCGTCACCGTTGCCGAGAGGTCCGGAGTGATGATGACCTGCAGCTTCAGACCATCGCCGTAGCCGGCTTCGGTCAAGAGCTGCTTCGCGCGGCCAACGTCGCGTGTGTAGAACGGCAGATCCGCGATCGGAGTCGCGAGCTGCGTGAAGGCGGCGGCGACCGGTCCGGTCACCTGGGCACGGCCGAAGAGGGCCAGATCCCGCATCTGCTCGCGGTCGACCGTGAGGGAGATCGCCTGACGGACGCGGGTATCGCTCAGCTCGGGGGTCCGGCCGTTGACGATTAGGATGTAGTAGTTCGTCGTCGGTTGGGCCAGTGTCGTGACGTTGGAATCGGCGGCGAGCAGATCGAGCAGTTTCGCGTTGTCGAAGAATGCCAACTGCACCTCGCCGGTGCGGAGCGCGGCAACGCGGGCCGACTCGTCGGTCATGATCCGCCAGACGATCTGGTCGAGACGCGGCTTCTCTGCCTGCCAGTAGCCGGCGTGTTTGGCGAGGGTCCAATGCTGGCCCTCGGAGTGGTCCGAGACCATGAATGGTCCCGTTCCGACCATCTGTGTCGAGAGATCGACGGCGCCGCTCTGGACCTCCTGTGCCGGCAGGATCGCAGTCGTCGTGCCGGTCAGGGAGTAGAGGAATGGGGCATAGGGCTCGGTCAGTCTGGCGGTGACCTCGTACGGACCGGTCGCCTCGAAGGTGAGGCCGATCTGCGGACCCGGCACCGGCGAGCCGAGCGCCTCGGCGGTTGCCGCCGCTGCCGACCCGGCAGCGGAGACCGGGCCCATCTTGACGTTCCACCACGAGATTGGGTCGGTGACCACGCGCCGGAGACTGAATGCAACATCGTCGGCCGTCATCTCGCGCCCGTTGTGGAAGGTGACGCCCTGGCGGATGTGGAAGACGTAGGTGCGATCGTCGGGCGTGTCCCAGCTCTCGGCGAGACCGGGAACGGGGGCAAGGTTGTCGTCCAGCCAAACGAGGCTCTCATAAACGAGGGCGTGGAGCTCCCAGGAGGTCTGAGTCGCGTCGCTCATCGGGTCGAATCCGGTAATCTCATGCGGCTTCGCGATCACGAGTTGGCCGCCTGGCGCTCCTTGTGTCGCGGGCGCCGCCAACGCGCGTCGCCACGACGACGCTGCCCACACCGCGCCGCCCGCGCCGAGGGCGCCGACCTTAAGGAGTGCTCGCCTGGACGCGATCAAGCCCGTTCTGCCCTCGTCGAAATCTGCGCCCACCTCGATACTCCTCGTTCTGTAAATCATTTCCAACAGTGATGAAACAGCTGAGAACGATACGAAGCACCTCAGGGACTGTCAAGCACGAGCGACCGACCACGTTGCGTTACCCGGCCGGCGAGAGAGCTCAGCGATTGACGATGCCGGGACGACGCTCGTCCCCGTCCGGCGAAGAGGGAGAAGAAGCCCGGCAGGCTGATGGTAAGGGTGTGATATCGTCCTGGCGATCGACAACGGTGCGATAGCACGGCGAAAGGACGGGATGTGATGGCGACGGCGGTAGCTCCTGCACGAGCGGATGCGGATCGCGTGATTCGCGACGCGCACGACCACTGCATTTTCCCGCTGATCCACCAGGCGGATGTGCGTGACTTCGGAACGAACGTTTACGTCAAGGGTGACGGGATCACGCTGACCGACGTCAACGGCAAGACGTACAGGGACATGATGTCCTCGCACACGCGAGCCAACTCCCTCGGTTACGGCAACGAGGAGATTGCTCGAGCGGTCTACGAGCAACTCAAGACGTTGCACTACGTCGGCACGGTCAACAACGTGACCGAACCAAGCGTGCGACTGGCGGCAAAGATTGCCGAGCTGGCGCCGGGACGGCTCTCGAAGGTGATGTACGTCAGCGGTGGATCGGAGGCGGTCGAGACGGCAATCAAGCTCGCCAAGCAGTACCACATCCATGCCGGACGGAAACCGCGGGCGACAAAGATTATCTCGCGGTGGTTCGCCTACCACGGGGCGACAATGGGCGCACTGGCGGCGACCGACTGGCTGAACACCCGCCACATCGCCGAGCCGAGTGTCCCGGGCTATTCCCTGATCCCCGGCCCGAGCAGCTACCGCAACCCATTCGACATGGACGACGAGACGTATGCCGACCTCTGTGCGACCTACCTGGAGCGGCAGATCCAGCACGAGGGACCGGAGTACGTCGCCGCCTTCATCGCCGAGCCGATCATGCAGGCAAACGGCGTCCAGATCCCGCCGAAGCGCTACCTGGAGCGCGTCCGCGAGATCTGCACGAAGTACGACGTGCTTTGGATCGACGACGAGGTGATCACCGGATTCGGTCGCACCGGTGCCTGGTTCGCGATCAACCACTACGGTTTGGAACCGGACATCATGACGATGGCGAAGGCGATGACCGGCGGTTACATGCCAATGGGGGCGGTGATCACGCGACCGGAGATCGCCGATGCGCTACCGATCTTCCGCCATGTCCATACCTTCAGCGGTCACGCCGGCGCCGCGGCGGCGGCCAACACCGTGATCGCGATCAAGGAGCGGGACGGGTTAATCGAGCGGGCGAAGGAGAACGGCGCCTACTTCGTCGATGCGCTGAAGGCGGCGCTGGAGTCGCACCCGATCGTCGGGCAGGTGCGCGGGATCGGGATGTGGCACGCGGTCGACTTCACCTCCGACAAGAAGACCAAGGCACCCTTCGAAGACGACACGGTCGCGACGATCGTGCGCCGGATGTACCAGCACGGCGTGATCGCCAGTCCGATCGGCACGGCGTTCGAGATGGCCCCGCCTCTGATCGCGACGCGGGCCGACCTGGATCACGCGGTCGAAGTGGCGGCGCGGGCAATCCACGAGGTGGCGAAGGAGCGGCGTCTGGCCTGATCGCCCGGCCACGGCTGGTTGGCTTTGTCGCCGGGCTCGGAGAGAGATTCCTCAACAGGCTCGGAATGACGAGGGTTGCCGATGGCGTCGCCCCTCTCCTGTCATTCCGAGCGAAGTCGAGGAATCTCTCTCCGATTCGAACCACCAGACCAACGCAACGACGACAGTTGCTCATTAAGGGGATGCCACAGGTGTCCGATCGCGACACAGAACTTCCCATCATCAATATCCTCGGCACGTTGGTTGCGCTCGGCCCGTTACGGCGCGAGCTCATCACGTCGTACAACCGCTGGCAGAACGACTTCGAGGTGCAGCGGACGTTCGGCGACCTGCCCAAGGCCGTCACGATCGAGGAGACAACCGCTTGGTATGAAGGGGAGGCGACTGCGACCCAGGCCCTTTGGTTCACGATCTACGAGGTGAGAACCTGGCGGCCGATCGGCAGGACCGATCTGTTCGAGCTCGACTGGCGCAATGGCACCGCACGCTTCGGCATGTTGATCGGCGAGGGGGACTGTCGCGGCAAAGGCTACGGGACGGAGACCGCGCGACTGATGCTCGACTATGCCTTCACCGCGCTCGGTCTTCAGACCGTCCTCCTTGACGTCGACGAGTTCAATCTCGCCGGTCGCCGCGCCTACGAGAAGGCGGGATTCAGGGAATGCGGGCGTTGGCGCGGGGCGTCGCCGATGCCGATGTCGGGGCGACGGTGGGATCGGATTCTCATGGATTGCGTGGCGAGTGAGTTCGAAAGTCCGGTGCTGGGGCGGGTGTTTGCACCGGATGCAGGGCATTGATGGTTTGGCAGTTTGCACTCGTATTGATGCTGAAGGCGATGGGGTTGGTAGGGACGGCTCAAGGTTGGGGCTTGCCGTCGATTGCCCTCA
>JAXDKI010000296.1:0-11782 GCA_034667245.1 Thermomicrobiales bacterium
GGCCGCCTTATCCTCGCCCTCGGAGCCGGTTGGCACGAACCCGAATTCACCGCTTATGGCTACCCCTTCGACCACCGCGCCAGCCGCTTCGAAGACGGAGTTCGTATCGTCCACGATCTCCTCCGCACCGGCCGTTCGGACTTCCACGGTCGATACGCATCGGTCAACGACTGCGAACTCCGGCCCCGCGGCCCCCGCCCGGCCGGGCCGCCAATCATGATCGGTACCAACGGTGAGCGCCTCCTCCGCCTCACCGCTCAGTTCGCCGACGCATGGAACACCACCTGGCTGCGCGATCCGAGCGAGATCATCCCACTCCGCGCTGCCGTGGACGCGGCCTGCCATGCCGTCGACCGCGATCCCGCCACCCTCGCCCGCACCGCCTGTGTCTACCTCGACCTCCCCAGCCACGATGGTCGCTGGTCGTGGAGCACGCCACAGCCGCCACAACCCCGGCGGCCCGACGAGGCCGCGGACATCCTCCGTGGCTTCGCCGACGAAGGGATTTCCCATGTCATGCTCTGGCTGGACCCCTGCAGCGTGCGCGGCATCGATGACTTCGCCGAGACGATCGCGCTCCTCGATCGCGCGTGAGAGTGGTAGTAAAGACGGTACCAGGAGGGTGGACAAATATTGCTCGAAAATTGCCCCCGCTACCCCCTTGACAAGTGTACGTTCGCCTACTACTATGTACGTACAGTCCCGAGGGGCTAAGCGGAAGCGAAGCTCCCCACCGAGACGGACAACGGACGGAACGCCATTGCGGGGTAGCGTTCCGAGACCCGTCCGCCGCGGGACCGATCAAGAAGCCACGACCGTTGCGGGGCGTTGTCGTGGGGGAGGGATCGGTCGCGGGGAGCAGCGCTGAAGCAAAGCTTGTCGGGACCTGTTTTTTTTGTCAACCCCCGATCAAACCGGCACTGGTCTTCCGACAAAATCGAGGATCTGCCGCCAGGCATCCTCGCTCGCCACCCGGTGTTCCTCGTATGTCCGGTCGAAAAACGAGTGCGGCGCCCCTTCGTAAACAACCATCCGGTGCGGTACCCCGGTATTCTCCAACTCGCGATCGAATTGCTCGAACTCTGCCACAGGGGTGAAGTCCGCCCCCGCTACCAGCAACAGCAAGGGCGCCTTCATCTCCCCGATCGCATCCCGCACTCGCCCGGGCTGTCCGTAGAATCCGATCGCTCCTTCCAACCCCGGCTGCGTCGCCGATTGACGCCATGAATTGCTCCCACCGAAGCAGAACCCGACCGTAAACACCCGTTCGACGGCACCACCTTCGTCAGAACGCAGATAGGTGATCGCCGCCGCGACGTCCGCGTCGATCCCCGTCGGTGTCGTCTGCTCGACATGAGATCGCCACTCGAACGATTCGTCTCTTGACCCCATTCCCGCTGTCCGCCCGAAGTAATCGAACGCCACGGCGTCCAACCCCGCTTCGGCGAACCTCTGGGCCAGCTCCTTGTAGAAGTCATGCAATCCCCGGATGTCGGGCAGAATCACGATCCCTGCCCCGGTCGGCTGCTCCGCACGCGCCGCGTACGCCATGAACTCGTTCCCATCCGCCGCCCGCAGGGTCAGGTCACCGTGCCCCGCGGACCCACCCGAAACTGGTGGCAAGGGCGGACGCGCATCGTCTCCGTAACACATGACTGCTCCTCCGCAGATTCAACCGGTCACCGCGTCGTAAGTCTACGACTCAGCCGCCAACAGAAGTAACGAGAATGATCTGGTGTCTCCACTGGACGCGTCGGCACCCCTCCTCTCGGAGGGGTGCCCGTCGCGATGTAGATCAAGGTCTCGATTGGCCAGGCCCGGCGGAGACGAGTGTCCCCGCCGGCTCCTGGATCGATCCTGCGAAGCGGGAAACCTGCCGCCGCTCCCTCGACGCTGCCCCGCTCCGCGCTCGGCGTTACTCCAGGTAGATGTTGTAGATCCAGCCAACCGTGCCCTTGTAGTCGACGCTGCGGAAGCCGTTCGCGATCTCCAGGTCGTAGTCGTAGACCGTCTCGCCCTGCTTCAGCACGAGGAGGATCTTCGCCGACGTGCTTGGCTTCGCACGCAAGTTCACCGCGCTCGTCGTCGTGAAGACCGCTGGTCCCTCACCACCATAGGGTGCCAGGTAGTCGTCGTAGATCCATCCGCCGCGACCGTTGTGGACCACATACCGAAATCCGTACCGCTCGGTGTCCGACACGTCCACGACGGTGCCTTTGGCGAGGACCCGGATTACCTGATGACCGGTAGTCGGTCCAGTTCGGAAATTGACCGACGTCGTCGTGACGCCCTGACCCACGATCACCGGCGGGTCGGAACTGCCGCCATTTGAGACCGTCAGGTAGTCGCGGTGCGCCCAGCCGGCGGTGCCCTGGTGGGCAACCTTGCGGAAGCCATTCTTCGTCTCGCCGAGATACTCGACGAGCGCGTTCTCCTGCATCACGAGGAGAATCTTCGCGGAGGTGCTCGGCTTCTCCCGCAGGTTCAGCTGGGTCGTCGTCCTGTAGTATCCGCCCACCGTCGCTTCGGCGTCCTGCGCACCTACCTTACCGGGCAGCGCGCTCGCTCCGACGATCGCAAGCGTACCCGCGCCCGCCATCATCTTGAGAAGGTGCCGGCGACCCACGGGGGTGTTCAGCTTACCGACTGGGCTCAGTGTATCGAGCGACTTTTGGGTCTCCATGATGATCCATTACCTTTCCGGGGCCGCGCCCCGTCGAACGTCAACTACGGACCAATACCAACAACCATCACCGTCTGCTCTGCCACCTTCTCTTAATCGTTATCGCTCCTTTCCCTTTACCGATGCCCGTCTGTTCGGACACTCGATCGCGCCTGCTCAACTGGTCCCTACTTTAGGACGTAGTCGGAAGGCGCGCATCGAACGTTCGACGTATTCAGCCGCGTGACGCATCATCAGAGACCACCTGAATAGTCCGTAAAATTGCGTAGTCCGACTCCCAGTCCCGATCGCTGATCCGGGTTCAGGGTCGACTTTCTCACGAAGGTTGTCCTTCGCACGTTGAGGAGGCGTATCCTGCCGTCAACGCGGTCGCGCACCCGCACTCGGCCGACACCAGCACCGGGTACGCTTCAGCGGCGCGCCGACGTCATAACGTGTGTACACGGGTAGGGGCACTAACCCCTCGGTGAAACCGCAATGCGGATTTGCGCGTTCACCGGAGGGAGGGACACGGGTCTTGACGGGACGTGGTAGGATGTACGTACGATCCGTCCCCGTGTACGGACACCCGCCGTTGCCGTTCTTGAAGACCCGGCCAGCGCGCACGCCGCGCATGGATAGTCGCCGTCCATTGGCGCGGGCTTCCTAACCGATCGAAGACCGCGTCGTTCACCGGTGAGAGGACGCGCGGCGACCCGGTTCCGCGCCAATCGCACGCGGATCGAAGGGGGATCAGCGATGGTGTTCCGCAGGGACAACAAGCCGGGGGATGCGTTTCAGCGCCAGATCAGCGCCCTTCGCCAGCAACTCGGCGACGCGGGGACCGAAGGCAACGGCGAAGGAGCCGATGCGGCCCCGATTCCGGCCGACCAACCACAGTCGAGCTACGACGCCTACCGGGCCGCAGACGCTGCGACCAGTGGGCAGTTGTCCGGCGGTCTCGGCGACGCCGTGTCCCGCGCCGCTGGGTACGACGAGTACGGCGTCTACGAGGGCAGCCCCGCCGAGCAGGGCGTAACGGGCGAGATCGTCCCGACTGCTCCCGCCTTGCCGGAGCTGCCGGTCGTGGATGCCCTGACCACGGTCATCGCCCGCAACACGATCTGGAAGGGCGAGATCAGCTCCGAGGGCACCGTGCACGTCCACGGCTTGTTCGAGGGGACGATCCGGGCACGGCAAGACGTCTACATCGCCGACCAGGCGGATGTCGACGCGACGATCAATGCCAACGCTGTCGTCATCGCCGGGTTGATGAAGGGAACGATCCGCTGCAGTGGCCGGTTCGAAGTGCTCCCGACCGGGCGCGTGACCGGCGAGATCCAGTCGCCGACCCTGGTCATCCACGAAGGGGCGTTAGTCACCGGCCAGTTCCGGATGGGTGCCGGCGAGACGACGCCAACCGAGAGCCAACCGACGCCGGTCGTGCAGCGTCGTGCCACGCGGGGCAGCGCCTGAATGAGTGGGCAGACGGCAGACGGCAGCGTGCAGAAGCGTGATTCGCTTTATGGCAGACGACTGCCGTCTGCCGTCTGCCGTCTGCCGTCTGCTCTCTGCCGTCTCGTCGTGAAAAGGGAGGAATCTGAGCGATGTCGATTCTCAATGCGGAAGCGGCCGGTGTTGGCAACGGCCTGACCCCGATGATGGACGCAGACGACGCCCCCGGCGAGATCGCGAACTCGTTCAGCGTGATCGACCGCCACTCGAACTTTGACGGCACGTTTCGATCGAGCCGAGACCTGCGGATCGAAGGCGAGGTAAAAGGGACGATCGAGTGCCAGGGTACGCTCTTCGTCGCCCAGGGCGCGAACGTTTCGGCGAAAGTCGAAGCGGAGAACATTGCCGTGGCTGGAGATCTCAATGGAGATATCCGGTGCCTGGGTCGCCTGCAGATCATGCCGAGTGGGCGAGTCCGCGGCAAGGTGACGACGATCACGCTCGTCATCAATGAGGGCGCGTACTACGAAGGACAGCTCGAAATGGCACCGCCGGAAGAACGCCCAAACGGCGCGGCGCCGCGCCAGATCGCCGCGAGACCCCCGGCCTCCGCTCCCGTCACGATTCCAGCGGCTGCGGCGAGCCCGGCCAAACCGGCACCGGCGCCACCGCCGCCAAGCGGCGGGGAAGCAGCGGGCGCGACGCCAAGCACGTTTATCCGACGGCTGGGCGGCCCGGAAACCCCCTGGGACAACCGCGGCGGCGGCGAGCAACCCGAGGAAGAGACACCCCCCCGCGAGTCGTGAACGGATCTGGAACGATCGCACAAGACCCAACGTCCGCGTTTGGATGCGCCCGGCACCAGCTGCCGGGCGCGTTGTCGTGTCTGGCTCCGGACTGCGCCACCTCGACGCCGCCCGCGGTCGCGCAGCCGTGCACGTCTCGTCACCGCCGTGGCGCCTGAGATCTGGGCGAAATCGCGCATGCTATACTCTGGCGGCCGGAAAGGGATCGCCGCTACGATAGCGGACCGACGAATGTGGCGGGCCGGGGGATCCGGCGATCCGAAGCGTCCAAAAGCGATCGGATCCTCGCTTCTCGACAGCCACCGATTCGGGCGCCTGGCCCCGTGCGCCGAGGTCGCCGCAGGATGGCCGATCGCACGTGTCTCACATGTAAGCACTTCGAGCCGTCGTCGATCCGGCGCAAGGGATGGTGCCGCAATCCGTTGCTCTTTTCGCCGCAGCAGAGCCACCTCGTGCACGATGACGACCTCGACTGCGGTCACCGACTCGGCAACTACTGGGAGCCGGCCGATCCGTCCGGCGAATCCGAGCCGAAGCCGGCCGGCACCAAGGAGAAACCGGAGGCAGCACCGTTGCGTTTCATGACGACAGAACCCCAACTGGCGACGCCGGTGACCGGCACGGTCGTCTGGTCGTCCGCGGGTAGTTCCGGCGGTAATCCGCTCGGATCGAGTGGTGGATCAACCGGCGGAAGCGGGCGCCCCCCGAGTTCAGGCTCGGGCGGAACTCCGCCGCAGTCGGGACGATCGGGTCCCGGTCGACCAGGTGGCCCTCCCGGCCCAGAGCGCAGCGTGAGCTATCAACCCGAAGAACGTTACTGGACCGACTATCTGCGAATCGCCTTCCCCGTGCTCGGTCTTCTTTTGCTGCTCGGTCTCTTCTGGTTCTGGGCCACGGCACTGATCGACAACGGCGACGACAATGGAACAACGGTGGCCGTGGTCCCCACTGAGACGGCGGCGGCGACGACCTCGACCGGCGGCGGCCTGGACGATGTGAAGCTCAGCACGGAGCCGGCCACGACGCCCGACGACCAGGGCGACAATGTGGCGCCGACGCCGGCCGACGGCCAGGACGCGCCAAAGCCGACGCGAACCCCACGGTCCACCGCGGCCGAAGATACGCCCACGACCGAGTCGGTGGGGAAATACAAGCCAGACGACTTGGTCGTCACGAATGGCGAGGCGAATCTGCGCTCCGAACCCGCCTTGGGCGATAATGTCGTGGCGACGTTGCCCGAAGGGACGGAGCTCACGGTGACCGGGGAGTCTGTCGAGGCGGATGACTACACCTGGGTGCCCGTCGAGGATGCCGAGGGGCAATCGGGGTACGTCGCCGAAGACCTTCTCGATCCCGCCTAGTAGATACGTCCGACCACTCCCGGCGGGCGTACGGCGGCGTAGGAGCATCCGTGAGCTATCAGACGGAAGAACGATACTGGACCGACTACGTACGGGTTGCGACGCCGGTCGTCGGTCTTCTGCTCCTCCTCGGCGTCTTCTGGTATTGGGCCAGTTCGCTGATCGGTGCCGACAGCGAAGATCCGCCGGCGACGACCGCGGCCAGCGTCACGGTGATCGCCGCGCCCACCTCCACTCCGACCTCCACACCCGAGGTCGTCCTTGAAGCCGAAACTGCCGTGCCCACGGCGACTGAAGGAGCTACCGAGCCTTCACCGACGCCCAGGCAGGCCGCGGAGGGGGAACCGACCAAGGCCCCGACAGAAGCTACCGAGGAGCCCACGCAGGAACCCGAGCCGGGCAGCTTCGCGGAAGGCGAGGTCGTCCTGTCCTCTGACGATGGCGTGAATATGCGCGCTGAGCCTTCGACCGAGTCCGAGGTGCTCGAAGTCCTCTCGCTGAACCAGCAGCTGACCGTCGTCGACGGCCAGCCTCAGGAGGGCGACGGCATCGTCTGGTGGAACGTCCGCAACGAGGAATCGGGCAACGTGGGCTGGGTCTCGGAAGATTGGTTGAAGAAGCAGGAATAGGCCTCCAGAAACCGGCCGCAGAGGGGCCCCAGCTAACCGAAGGAATCCCACCCGACCCCTCTGACGACCCGTTGCCAGGCCCTTTCTTTCTCGGACGGTATCGGTCACGTACTGGCACCACGCCTCGCGACGGTAGCCCCCACCCAATGGCAGCGAACGCACCGCGCGTTCACCGGCAGCCTGACCGATCAGGACCAACTCCGCGTGGTACCGCTGATCGCCCGCCACCGCAAATCTCGGACGCTTGCCAGCGCTTGCGAGACGATGTTGCCACTGTGGCGCTGCCAACCAAGAACCTCACCGGCGGTCTTCGTTGGACTCTCGATCACATTATCGGGTAGATCGTAGGTATCCCGGCGGTCCGACTCGCACCAGCGTGCGCTTCGGAGCCTGGGTGCCCTCTCTTCGTCGGAAACGTCGCAGAACCACGTGTCGGCCAAAGTAAGTCGCGCTGGGCCGGAAAACTCGGCGCTTAAACAGCGACGCCCGGCGCGTAATCGCGCCGGGCGCACCGTACTGTTCGATCGCTGCCGAGGGTATCCAGCTTGACCGCGATCGAGAGATCAAGCTTCGGAGAGGAGAGAATCGAGGTGCGGTCGCCGATCATCGCCTGATGTCGCGCGAGCCGCAAACGGAGGAAGAAGAGGTGTGTATGTGCCAGGCGACCGGCTAACGTCGCCCCAGGCGGCAAAGTTGGAAGCAAGCATCCGGCGAAGACGGATCGTGGCAAGTGTGACGCCGGAGCCTGTCGCCCCACGGAACCAGGGACCTTCGGTCCACAGCTCGACGCGGAGCAGGATATAAACGGACGTTCAGTTGTTAAGGTTACACAGCCGTACGTTCACTTCCGCTGACTGGTATGAACGCTGTCCGTACGATAATGGTAACACGTTTTCGCGAGTTGTCCAGTGTTTTCAGGAAGTCGTTCTCGATTGCCTCACGACCGGCCTCGGCAGCGCATTGCGTCGGCGATCGCGTCCAAACGAACGCAATCGACCGCGTAGTAACGTTTGCCACCCCGCGGTCGAACACGCACCAGCCCCGACCGCTCGAGGAGCGACAGGTGGCGCGACACGGCCGACTGCGCGATGCCGAGACGCCCAACGATCTCCTGCGCATAGAGCTCGCCACCGGCCAAGAGGTCGATGACACGCAATCTGTTGGGATCCCCCAGGGCACGAAGCGCTTCGAGGAGATCCTCAGTACTGAGCGTCGTTTCCAAGCGATCAGAGACATCGGCAGATGCGAGAGATGGGGAACCATTGGTGGCCACCGGAACATGCAGTCGCGCGACCAACTCAGGTGCCCCGAAGAAGACGACCAAATCTGGTGGATACAGGATGTAGCTCACGAACGAGCCGAGATGGTAGGACGGACAAAAAGTGACGCATTCTACGTCGTTCAGCCCGGCCACCAGCGTCGATGGCAGACGGTTGCCCGTCAACTCGCTGAACGCGGGACCAAATCCCTGGCGCGTCGCCGAAACCGCGAGATCAGACGACTGGGCCAACACGGGCAGTCGCTCGGCATAGGCGTCGGCGTAGACGTGGTCCCAGATGCCGCGAATCAGCCCGATCGTCCGCTCCTTTAGCACCGTCGGAGCCGTGAGCAGCGCCAGCACCTCGTCGGCCGTAGCCGTCGTCAACGCCGGCTCGACGTACGCCCGCCAGCCGGCGACGTTGTCCGCCGCCGGGAGTGCCATGCCGGTACCGAGGTCGCGGTGAACGCGGAGCACGGCGTGTTCCACCATCGATCGAAACTCGCCGGCCGGGAGCTCTTCGAGATAGGTAATCAGATCGTCGAATTCGGCGTCGACTCGGTCCGTCCGCAACGGCTCGAACCGCATCACCGGCTCTTCCATGTAATAGAGGAGCCTGCCGGAGAAACCGTGCAACAGGTCGAGATCGGCGCGCACCTCGTCCGGGAGCGCCCGTCGCGTCGCGACAAGCCAGCGGTCCAAGCCGCTACCGGGCACCGCCCGATACAGCAACGACATCGCCGAAACGAGATCGAGCGGCAGCGAGACCGTCGTATTCAGTTGCAGCGCCGGTCGTCCGACGACCAACTCACCCATCGTCTGCTCCGCAGATCTCGCAACATCCTTGTCCGAATTCGATCATGAGTATATCGGCATAGGGTGAGATCGTCAATAGGTCATATGCCGACTTCTCGATGGTCGTGCGCTGATGCCGCACTTCGCCACTTGTCCTAGGCCCACCTTGTAACGCGCTGCCCTTGGTACCACCCGCCCGCGGCCCGTCAATGCCCTGGGTCCTCGCCGGACCAATCCTCGTAATCTCGTTGCTGCCGGTCTGGGGGCGGCGCGCCTGGCCGCCGATCCCCGACAATCGTCGCTTCGGTCGCGCCGGGGGGAGGCGTATCGTCACCCTCCACGTTGTGGAGCGATCGCACCTCTTCGTCCCAATTGCGGAGACCCACGATCCGACCCCAGAGTTTACCCAGTGGCATGTCAACCTTCTCCTCGTTCGATCACCCGTCGTCTCGCCTTGGTTGCCATCGTCCGACCAACCGCATGCATCTTGCATGCCCACCCGTCCGGTCGTCTGCCGGGCGCCTCCAAGGGCTACACTTTCTCCGTTTGTTTCGGAAACGAGCTGGACCCACGAGAGATGCACACCCGCCAATCCAAAAACCCCATAGAGGCGGCCGCCCGGATCGTCGAGGACGACAACGCCGGCTGGTCGAAGGTGCGCTGGGCGTCCTGGCGACTCTTTCAGGCTGACCAGTTCGAGGCAGCCCAACGGGGGTTTGAGCGGCTCGTCGCGACGGGACACGGCGACGTCGACGTGGTTACTGCGCTTCAGCAGCTCTACTCGGATCGGGGCGAACCTGGCAATGCCGCCGCCCTCGTCGACCGGTACCTCGGCGAACGAGGAGCCGATCTCACCCCACAAGAGCGGCTCGACTGGCTGACAGCCCGCTTCGACGCCGTCACGGCCGATTCTTCAGTTCCCGATCGTTCCGCTGAGGCGCTCCAACTCCTCGAAGCGGCTGCTGCCTGCGGTCCCGGTGGCTGGTCCGTAGTGCTCGAGCCCGATCGCCGGGCGGTGATCGAGGCGACCATGCAGGTGCCCACGGTTGCCCTGAGTGCGTTCGAACAGTACATGTACGCGCCGGCAGAGACGGGACTTCCCGCCGAGGCAGTGGCCCGCCTCGAAGCCCTGGGTTGCCGTCAGCCCGACGACTGGGATCTCTCGCGCTCCGCGGAGCGACTCCTCCACGCCGTCGGTGAACCAGAAGCCGCCTACCGCGTCGAGGCGTGCCGGCGGGCTGCGATGCGCCACGCGACAGCCGCGACCACGTCAGCTGAGCCGGAACCCGAATTGCCGCTTCGGGGCATGGTGGTGACCATCGCCGGCGGCCACCCCGCGCTCCGATCGCTGGCCCGTCGCGATCTCAAGGCCATCGGCGTCCGTAGCGTGCGTGAGATCCCCTCCGCCTGGGAAGCGACCAGGGTCGGTCGGTCGGTGCAAGCCACGCTCGCTGGCAGCGACGTCATCGTCGTCATCGCCCGGCAGATCGCCCACACCACCTCCGATCAAGTCCGCGGCGCGGCGACTCGTCTCGGTCTCGCCGTCGTCACCGCGGAGACGGCGAGCGTCGCCTCCATACGCCGTGCCGTCGAGCGCTTTGCTGTGCCGACGGGTGCCCGCTGACGCCCGCAACGTCCAGTTATGCGCTCCTGGCGAATCGATCTTGACAATGGGCGGGGCTCCTCCTACGCTGGCCACGGTCACCAGTCATGGTGATCAGGCATTCAGGGGCGGTAGGTCTCTTTCGCGGGGGTCGTCCGATGCCCACAAACGCGCCGACGGCCGGCACCACCCGACTCGACTCGGCCGACAAAGAGCGACCCAAGCGACGCGCCTCACGCCGTCTGGATGGGGTGACCGCCGCCGAACGGGATCAGCCATTCACCGACAACCCGCAGCTGCTGGCACGCGAGCAGGCCGCCGCCGACGCCTTGCCCGACCAACTCCAGCTCTTTACACCGGGTCCAGGCGGGAAGTTCGCGCCACTCCTCGGCGGCGTGCCGCCACTTGAGGCACGGAGCAGTCTCGACCTGGCACGCGCCTGGTATCGGCGCGAATTGGAACAGGCGCGACGCCCCCTCAATACGATCGAGTCGTATTGCTACGACCTGGTGAAACTCGAGGAGATCACGGGGTCCAAACCGATCGACCGGATCACTCGCTCACACATCGCCGATTTCCTTGCGCGCGCCAACAACCGTTCCACCCGCAAGCGTCGCCTGACCTCCGTTCGCCGCTTCTTCCGCTTCCTCATCGACGACGCCCGCGTCCTCACCGAGGACCCCACGGACGGCTTCTTCCCCCACTCGATCCAACTCCGCTCGCCGGTCCCGCTCTTCGCCGAAGAGCAAGAGCGCTTCCTCGCCGCCGCGGCCGACGACGAAGCCTGGAGTTTGCCCGCCATCTGGCTGATGCTGCGCCTGGGACTAACCCGCGGCGAGCTGCTCGCCCTGCGGCGCGACCACGTCGACCTGATCGACCCTGAGCAGCCGGTCGTCTACGTCTTCTACGAAGACGTCACCAAACGCGGTAAAGAGCGCAAACTCGCCGGCGACCCTGAGTTCGCCCGCATCTACACGACCTACCTGGAGGCCAAATCCCCGGCCGACCTCCTCTTCCCCGTCGGATTTCAGGCCGTCAACGGCATGGTCAACCGCGTCCGCGAGGCCGCCGGCATCACCAAGAAGGTGACCCCGGAGACCCTCCGCCATACCTTCGCCGTCGAGCGCGCCAAGGACGGCGCCGACGAGAAGCAGCTCCTCGCCCTCCTCGGCCTCGCCGACGACCCCCGCAACCGCGACAGCGTCCGCCGCTA
>JAXDKI010000297.1:0-3109 GCA_034667245.1 Thermomicrobiales bacterium
ACCGCCCGACTGACCGACGAGAAGGGTTCCGAGTTCGCTCATTCTCTATTCCTGAGTCGACGGCTCCAAACGCGGAGCCGCGCCAGGATGGCAGAGGGCAGGCCGGCTGGCAAGCGGCGCGGCGACAATGCGCCATGCAGTTGGTGCGCCTACGACGTCGGCGTGGCCGCCTCGCCGACGGTGAAGACGTCGACCATGCCCATTGCCACGTGAGGGGTAAAGGTTTCGCGGTCGGGAACGAAGCAGAGGACGATGTAGGTGCCCGGTTCGAGGTTGACCTCTGCCCAAGCGGTTGTGCCCGGCGAGAGCCACCCCACGCCGCCGACGCCGAGGATGTCCCTCCCCGAGGGGCCGCCTCCGGTTGGGGTCGCGTCCTGGGATTCTGCCATTACCAGCTCCATTACCTGCTCGCGGGTCATCGGCGAAGGCGACCGGGCCAGGAGAAGCTCGTGCGGCTCGCGCCCGGCGTTGGTCACCGCCCAAACCTGGCGGCCGGGGGCGAGGGTGTCGGGCAGGTCGAAGCCATACTCGAAGAGGCTCACCGTTGCCGTGGCGGGCGGTTCAGACGCAGCGGATGGGGTCGCCGCGTCCCCGGTCACGAGGAGGGACTGGAAGCTGTCGCCGACGATCAGATGCTCGCCGGGCGCAAGGTCGACGACGGCGTAGTTTGTCTCGCCCGGTTGGGTCTCGCCGGGGAAACCGGGGTAGGACGCATCGAAGAGCCAGGGCGGCGGGACATCCTCTGCCCCCGGCGTCGCGCTCATCACGGCATCGACGGTCACACCTTCGGGCAACCGGAGCAGGAAGCCGTGCCACGACTCCTGCCCGGCATTCTCCAGGGCGATGAGCGTGCGTCCGGCAGGAACTGACGTCACGGGCATGTCGTAGGTGGCGCCATCGACGCGGACCCGCAGTTCGGGGTACCGCATGGCCGCCAAGAGCGAGCCGGCAGTTGCTGGGGTGGCGTCCTGGGCGACGACGACTGGCGGACCAAACGCGAGCGTGAGAGTTGCCAGCAGGACGGCGAGCAATCGGCACATTGGAGCCTCCCCTCGTTCCTATGTCGCGTCGACGGTCGGTCTGCCGGGTGAGTTCGCGCGTGGAGATTGAAAGGGAGTTGCGCAGTCAGGGTACACCCGCTCACCGCCGTGTCAAGTACGGAGCATGGAGGCGTGAAGTCAGCTTGAGTGTCAGGTGTCTCGCGCGGAACGAACGCCTACCAGGAGAGTTGGCTACGTTCCGGTGACCTTCGAGTTCTTGGTGTGCCCGGCGATCAGCGTACGGAGCTGATCAAGCTGGCTTGGCGACAGTCGGACTTCCCATAAGGTCCAAACATCGCGGATGATGCTGGGGGCCAGCCAAGGGACGATCTGTTCCCATGGCGCATGCGTACCCTCGTCAAACACGTGCTCATAGAAGGCGACCGCGGCGGCGTTCCAGAGATCGCGAGCATGTTGGACAGAACACCCACTCGGCGAAGGCATAGATGCGTGTCAATGTGGCCAGGTCGGCGGTCTCGTGTGCATCGCGCGCCATCGGCAACAAGTCGAAAAACAGATGGTAAATCGAATACTCGCGATCGCGGAGTTCGCGACGGAGAGACGGGAACGAGTCCAATGCTCGGCGGTGCCAGGCGGACATGATAGGGCGTACCTCTTCGGATAGACCTTCCCTAGCTACCCGCTGTTCAGGCTCGGATCTGCCGCGTGATCGTTGGGTCGGAGATGGTCGAGTCGTCTGCGAGCATGAGTGCCTTGCTAAGGATGACGGTGAGCGTACCGTCGCCCTCGAAGGGCCTCCAGCGGTGTGTTCGGCGCCGTCGGGTTGGACGAGACCGCGGAAGTGCTCGGACTGGCGCGTTGTATTCGGTGACTTCCTGGGAGACGCGGGCGCGGATCAACTCGCGCACGGTCACCCGCTCATCGAGGAATTCGAGGGAGAACTCGTTCAGCGTGCTGCCGGTCGCGGTCTCGTCGGCGACGGCAATAACGGTGGCCACGGCGCTGCCACCTTCACTTGACCTCTACGATCGCTCACTCGGCGGCTCAGTGGAATGCCCCAACGGTCGCGCAGTCTACCGATATGATTAACCCCAATGCCTTTACATACCCTAAAGAAGAGGGGCCGAATACGGCATCGCTTGGAAGGCGAGGGGCGGTAGTGCAAACGGATCCCCTCGCTCTGCCGACTTGAGGCCTTTTCAACCGTGACCAGGGTCAATGCCAACGGCTACGGGCAGAAGGACGATTGAGACCCGAAAGATCCCCAACCAGGGGCACCGAGCCGAGTCTATCAGCCGTAACCGTTTGGGTGACTTGAAGCAGGGCTTAGGTGTAACTCATTGAGACGGAACCCTGCAATTTGGAGCTCAACCCAATCGCTTAGCGAGGACTCGCTGAGAGGCTCTGCGCCAGCTCGCTCAAAGGTATGCGTCGCTCGCTCGTAGAGTCGGCAAATTTTGGGCGTGGCATCCTGGGTCGGGGGTAAAAGCAAGACCGCGAACTTGAGATCGTGGATCCGTTGGACGATATCCGAGACAGCGAAGGCTGCGCGCGAATAGTCCGATTCCAACTGGTCAAAGTCGTGCAACTCGAATGACAATCCATGAGCCGCGAAGCGCCAATTCCCGTTCCCAACGGCGACATCGATGCGGTGGTGATCGTCCAGTTTGCCCGGTAGTTCTGGATTCTTCCGAACTAGCTGTTCCACCTTTCGCTGGTCGAGAAGACCCTTGAACCCCCGTTCCACGGTTTCTCGAGCAAGCGCGGCTGCGGTAGCGCGGGTGCGAATGACACGCCTGGATGGTACATGTTCGCGTAGGAATCGCTTTGCCGCATCTTCGAGCACCGTATCGGGATCGCGAAGTGATCCCCTCGGTTCGGTGAATTGGATGGCGTTCGACCAACTCCCGACGATGCGCTCCAGGGCCGATTCGTCGAATCGCGCCACGCCGGGCATGCCGGGTAGCACCCCCTGTCCCGTGCCAGCGTGCTGAAGACGATCTGCAAAATCCTTGAGGAACTCTACGTCTTCGACGCCGAAGCTCCGTACTCGCTTCCAATCTGAGACAAACCGGCTCCTGATCCTGCCGTCTCCGTAGACGATCACA
>JAXDKI010000298.1:0-7636 GCA_034667245.1 Thermomicrobiales bacterium
TCGATCGTCTCGACCGCCTTCCCATTCGCCTCGTAGGCGAGGGTGCAGCAGGAACTGACCGGCGTGCCGTCGACCAAGACGGTGCAGGCACCGCAGACCTGGAGATCGCACGACCGCTTCGCACCGGTCAGCCCGAGGTGGCCGCGGATGAGGTCGAGCAGCATCGTCCGAGGCTCGACCACCGCCTCGACCGGCCGGTCATTGACGGTCAGGCGGAGGGTGAGGGACGTGCGTTCGGTCCCGGTTGATGGTGCCTGCTCGAGGATCACGATTCGTCGCCCTGATGAACTACCGGACGCGACGTGACGCCGGTATGTAGGGGCGCACGGCGGTGCGCCCTGCCACGAATACCGCGGCGTCGGTCGTGATCGCGACGCATCGCGGTCGTTGCACCGGGCGCATCGCCGTGCGCCCCTACGAGCGGATCGGTTCCAATCATGGTCGTCCTGTCTTTTGCATCGCCGTCGTCAACGCCCGCTCCGTCAGCACTCGGATGAGATGGCGCTTGTAGTCGCTCGATTCGAACTGGTCCTCCGTCACCTCTACCTCATCTCGCGCCCGCTCCGCTGCCGAGACGAACAGCGCCCCAACCGGACGCTGTCCGATCAGCACCTCTTCCGCGAGCGACAAACGAATCGGCCGTGGCCCGACGCTGCCGGCGACGAGCCGCGCCTCGGCGATCTCGTCGGCGGCCAGACGCAGTACCACGGCGACCGTCGCCGTCGGTCGCTCGTGGATTTTGAAGCGTTCGTAGGCGCTGACGGCGTGGGGCGGCAGGAGGGGAACGTGGATTGCGGTCAGCACCTCCTCGTGGCGACGCGCCGTCTCGAGTATGCCGAGGAAGAACTCCTCCGCCGGCAGCTCGCGAGAACCTTCCCGCGAGGTCAAAGTCAGCTTGGCGCCCCAAGCGACGAGGAGCGTCGCCGGGTCGCTGTGCGGCTCGGCGAAGCAGAGGTTGCCGCCGATCGTGCCGGCGGCACGGACGCGGACGTTGGCGACGTGCGCCGCCAGATCGGCCAGGAGGGGTGCATGCTCCTGCAAGAGGGGCGAGCGCTCGATCGCCCGGTGCGTGGCGAGGGGACCGATCGCGATCGCCTCGCCCGCCGTATCGAGGGAGATGCCGGCCAGTCCCGGGATCGTCTTGATGTTGACGAGGTGCGGGAAGTGGACAAGATGCTCCTTCATTACGACGAGCAGCTCGGTGCCGCCGGCGTAGATCGCGGCCTCGGGACCGTGCGCGGCGAGGAGGGACGAGGCCTCCTCGACCGTGGTCGGCTCATGGATGACGAATCGGCTCAGCATACGCGTCCTCGGGGAGCGACCAGGGCATGTCGTCGTCGAGACCGGCCCGCCGGACCGTCCGGATCAGGTAGTTCCAGTAGGTCTCGAGGTATTCGTCCCGGTACTTGTCGGGATAGACCTGCTCGGCCATCTCGGGCGACATCGGCCGGAGGTCGCCAAGGGAGCGTGCGATCGCCTGGATCTGGACCACCCGCTCCAGCGTGAGCGCGGCGTAGACCGCCCAGGGGACGGTCTTGCCGGTGACGAGCACACCGTGCCCGCGCATCAGCACCGCCCGCTTGTCGCCGAGCGCTCGCGCGACGGCGGCTCCCTGCTCCGGTTGGGTGATCAGCTCCGCCGTCTCGTCGAACGACGCCAATCCGTCCTTGAAGAGGACCGCGTCGTGGTTGAGCAACTCCAGCTTCGCCCCGGTCGCCGCAAGCGCCGTGGTGTACGGCGGATGGGTGTGGATGACCGCGCCGACGTCCGGACGCGCCTTGTAGACCTCGGTGTGGAGGACCGCCTCCAGGTGGACCTTGCCGTCCCCCGAGACCTTTTGGGCGTCGAAGTCGATCATCAGCACGTCGCCGAGCGTCACCTCCTCCAGGCCGATGCCGTTCCGTTTCATCAGCACGTAGTCGTCCGCCCGGGCACTGACGTGGCCGAGGGTGAAGTCGCCGTGGCCGCCCAGCGCGAGGATGCGGCAAGCCCAGGCGATCTGTTCGGGAAGCGATTGGTCCATCTACGATCCTCGCCGCTCCGTCGGCGGATAGGCAGGATGTGGGAAGCCAAAGACCATCACCACGTCCTCGTCCCCGGTGTTCGCGACCGCGTGCCAGACGCGAGGCGGAATGTGCAGCGCCTGCCCTGCCGCGAACGGCACCACGCCGTCGTCCAGCCGGATCTCGCCCCGCCCGGCGACGACGAAGGCGGCCTCCTCGACCTCGTGCGAGACCATCTGGAGCACCGTCCCCGGTGTGAACACAGAGTACCCGAGCGACGAGACGATCCCCGGCGCACGGTCGCCGGTCAGGAGCATTTTGCTCCAACTCCCGCCCGGCAGCGGAATCTCCGCGACCTCGGCGAGGGGAACTACGGTGACAGCGGTGGTCAGCTCTGCCATGTGCCTTCTGTCCGTCTGTTCCCCGGGTTGAAACCCGGGGCTGATGCGACAAAGCCCCTTCGGGGCTAGAACGACATCCGCCTGTCCGTCTCTCCGTCTACAAGGCCCATTTCCCGTCGCGGACGATGTACTGCCCGGTGTCTTCGATCATCAGTGAGGCGTTGAGGCAGTTGCCGTCGAGGTGGAGGACGGAGACGTTCTGGCCGCCGGGGTAGGCGTTGTGATTGTCGCCGAGGGCGAAGTGGACGGTGCCGAGGAGGCCCTTCTCCGACGGCGAGCCGGTGGGGGACTTCTCGCTGGTGCCGAAGGCGAATTCGCCGATGACGTCGGCACCGGGAACGTCATTGATGACCTGCTTGAGGCGTTTCGCTTCCTCGCCGCCCTCGATCGCGATGCAGCGACCGGCCTGGATGCGCCACTCGATCGGGTTCGGCGTCTGCCCCTTGAGCCCGATCCCGAGCATGATCCCATCGACGACGATCCGACCCTCGGTCTTGTCCTCGACCGCGGCAAACGCGACCTCGGCCCAGAGCGGCACCGGACCCATCATCTGGCCGCGCTTCTTGATCGGGGTCACCTCCAACGCGGGTCGGCCGTCGATGCAGACACGGACGTCGGTGCCGGCCGGCGAGGTGACCCGGCACCACGTCTTGCCTTCCAGGGCGGCGATCGCGGCGCGGGCGCGGTCGGTGGCATCGCGGATGTCGGCCTCAGTCAGATCCCAGCTCCCGATCCCTTCCTCGACGGAGGCGATCTTGGCATTGTTGTCGCACGACTCGCGGACGGCCGAGACGTGGGCGAAGCGATTGGCCCACTCCAGGTTGGCGATGATGATGATCTCATCTGAGGCGACCATCGCCTGGTGCAAGTTCCGCGGCGGCGCCATCGGGAAGGTCATGTCGGCGATCGCCCGTCGCACCTGGTGCTCGTTGTTGCAGACGATCGGATACCCGCCGCGCTCGACGACGATCTGTGCCAGCGCACTCGCCTCGGTCAAATGCGCGTCGTCCGTGACGATGGTGACGATGTCGTCCTTTTCGACGGACATGCAGACGCCGACGACGAGCTCGGCGTCACGACGAAGACCGGGAGACAGTTCGCTCATTCCGCTTCGCTCCTTTCGTGGGGGCCGGGTGTTTGGGGGCTGGGGGCTGGGGGCTAGGGTCGATTGCCCCGCTCTCATCCCCAACTCCAGCCCCTAACCCCCAGCCCCCACCGGCGTGAACGCCGGCAACACGTCCCGCGCGAACCGCTCGACCTGCCCGAACTGGTCGAGTGAGCCGAAGCGGCAGATGAAGTAGTCGACGCCCGCAGCGGCGAAGGTGTTGATCCAGTCGATCACGTCCTGTGGCGTCCCGACCGGTCCCCATTCGAGGAGGTCCATCGCCTTGCTCAGCTCGGGGTAATACTGACTGATGTACGAATTGATGCCGGCGTGGGCCTCCTCGCGGGTATCGGCGATGTTCATCGTGACCTGGTACGACGTCACGAACTCGGAGCAGTCGCGTCCCGCCTCGTCGATCGCGTCGTGGATCTGGGCGAGCTGGGCGACGAGCTCCTCCGGGTGCCGGGCCCGGCAGCAGGTCATCCAACCGTCGCCGTACTTGGCAATCCGGCGGGCCGCCTTGCTGATAACCCGCTCCGTCTTCTCCTCCTGCTTGGTGCCAACGGTCAGGCGCGGGTTGGAGACGACCCAGATCGGCGGCGGGGACTGGAGCGGTTTCAGCGGTCCCATCTCCGTCCCGGAGGAGAAGGCAATGTCGTCGTAATCGAAGTGCTCGCCGTGGAAATCGACCCGCCCCTCGGTCCAGAGCGCCCGCAGAACCTCCAGGCCCTCCTCGAAGATCCGCGCCCGCTTCTCGAAGTCCATCCCGAGCGCGGTGTACTCGCGCCGCACTCCCTCCTCGGGGTTGCCCATCCCCGTCCCGAAGATCGTCCGCCCGTTGGCAAGGTGGTCGAGTGTCGCCCACTCCAGCGCCAGGTAGAGCGGGTTGCGCGTCCCGGAGACCATGCAGGCCGTGCCGAGCTTGACCCGCCGCGTCCGTTGCGAGATCGCCGAAAGTAGGGCAATCGGTTCGTAGCGCGGTTTGGAGAAGAGGCTGTCTCCCACCCAAACCGAATCGAACCCGGCCGCCTCGACGCGCTCCGAGAGATCGAGGAGATCGGCCAGCGTGTACGCCGACGCGATCAACGGCTCCCGGTTGTTGAGATTGACGCCGAACTTCAACCCTCACCCCCAGCCCCTCTCCCGGTGCGCGGGAGAGGGAAGCGTCTTCACGAGCGCCGCTCCTGACGCCTAATGCCTGTCGCCTGTCGCCTCCATCTCCAACACCCGCTGCGGCACCTCGATGTGTTCGGCCAGCAGCCGGGCCGCGTCGTCCGCATCCCCGGCGCGCACGGCGTCGAGGATCGCCTGGTGTTCCTCGATGGAGCGGGTGAGTCCGCCACGCAAATCGACCGACGGGTTGCGGTACCGGCGCAGTCGATCGAGCAGGCCCGCGTAGATCGAGGTGAGATCAGC
Source organism: Thermomicrobiales bacterium (assembly GCA_034667245.1). Taxonomy (GTDB): domain Bacteria; phylum Chloroflexota; class Chloroflexia; order Thermomicrobiales; family UBA6265; genus DATBFX01. The sequence goes on from JAXDKI010000298.1 coordinate 4,926, forward strand.
GTTGTCGGCGCGGTCGACGAGGAGTTGATGGAAGGCGGCATTGGCGGCGAAGAAGGCATCAACGTTTCCGTCGGCGGCGTGCTTCCGCATCGCCTCCTGCAACCGGTCGAGCTCCTTCAGATCGTCGGGCGTGACACGAGGTGTCGCGAGTCGGATCGCGAGCGTCTCCAAAGCCTCTCGGACGCGGTAGGCATCAAGGAACTGCTTCGGGGAAAGGGAGCTGACGACCGCCCCTTGCCGTGGGGTCAGGGTCACCAGCCCTTCCGCTGCCAACCGGCGTAATGCCTCACGGACGGGGACGCGGCTGACCTCGAACTCGGCCGCCAGTGCCTCCTCGGGCAGGGGTGCGCCCGGTGGGTAGGCATTCGCGAGGATGCCCTCGCGCAGGTTCTGGTAGACCTGCTGCGCCAGGGTCGCGTGGTTGAGCTTGGGTGCGGTGCCGTTGAGATGCTGCACGTGCGGTCTCGCGAGAAGCACTCGATGCGAAACGGTCAGCTTGTATACTGTATACCCCAACCGTATCAAGAGACGCGCGGGCTGTCAACTCTTTGTACCAGGGGCGTTGCTTCGGAAAACGTCACCACTGGAGCCGAGCGTTGCCGTCCGCGCTTCGGCACACCGCCCGACGCCAGGTGTCCTGTCTGCCCCATTCCCGCTGCCGATGAAGGACGACGATGCCCAATCAGCTCGACGATCGGGGCATGAACACGGAGACGCCGCCACCGGAAGGCCCGGCGGCGGCGTCAGTTGGCGTTGCGGCACGTTGCCGCGGATCAGTCTAAGCGTTCGCGGCGAGAAAGCCGGTCTCGGCTAACGCGAAGGGCAACCGTCGCCCTTAGTCGTCTTCGTTCTCGTTCTCGTCCTCGATCTCGTCGTCGACACCGTCGCCGTCGTCATCGTCGTCCTCGTCGTCATCGAGGCCGTCGCAGTCGTCGTCTTCGTCGTCGTCGTCCTCGTCGCCGTCGTCGACGCCATTGTTGTCCTTGTCCTCGGCGCCATCCTCGATGCCATCCCTGTCGGAATCGGCCTTGTTCGGATTGGTCTTGTTCTCGTTCTCGTCCTCGTCGTCGACGTCGTCGCCGTCGCGATCCTCGTCCGAGTCGTCCACGACCGCTCCCTCGCACTCATCGGCCTCGGTGGCGTCGTCCTCGTCCTCGTTGTCGATGCCGTCGCCGTCCTTGTCCTCGTCGCCGTCCTTGAGACCGTCCTTGTCGGTGTCGGCCTTGTTCAGCTTGGTGCCGAGCTTCGACTCGTCGGCGTTGTCGACGCCGTCCCGGTCGAAGTCCTCCTGGCCGTCCTTGATTCCGTCCTTGTCGGTGTCGGCCTTCTTCGGGTTGGTCTTGGCCAGCTTCTCCTGGGCCGTGGTCAACCCGTCCCGGTCGGGATCGGAGCCTGAATTGGACTTGGCATCGACCGCCCCGGTCCCGGCGAGCGCCGCGAGCATCGCGAGCGCGACCACGGCGAGCCGCAGCCCGCTGAAGATTGTCCGCATTAATGTTTTCCCTTTCGTCCCTCGACATCTGCCCCACCGCAGATTGGCGATGGGGTAAGTGACGATCTTCATCCACACACATTGCCTGAACAAGGGCATGGGGGTCCCGTCCGGAAGCGAGACGATGGCACCGTTCGCACTCTCTTTTGGGGAGGGCCGTCCGTACCTGGGCGGGGCCGTACCCTGTCGGTCCGGCCTCGCAATGGGGGCGATCGCCCGTCGACATAGGCAGCCGAATATCGGCAAGAATGCCGATGTCGAGGGGTGCCGTGGATAGGCATCATCTGATCGTCGGCAGCGACCTCCGCCGCAGCCCGGCGGACAGGAAGCGCACCGGCAACCCGGTCCCACGGCCAGCGCATCCCAGCCTGGACCGGGCTAGGGCATCGCTTCCCACCCTTCTCTCTTCTGAACTAAGGGAGAACTCAGCCCGCGTCGAGAGCCGCCAGGGTCGGTCCGAACGCCTCGATCGCCTCGGGGCTTAGGGGGTCGAGCCAGACGATCAGGTGGTTCACCCGCCCCCGCGTCCGGTAGCTGCGGATCGCCTCGGCCAACTCCTCCGGCCCGCCGGTCAGAGGCCAGGGCGAGACCATGAACTGACGAGGACGCGTCGCCTCCCGCGAGAAACCGGGGAGGTCGACCTGAATGCCGATCGTCCGCCCGAGGGTCTGTGGGTTCCGTCCCACCTCGCGACAAGCGTCGTCCAGTCTTTCCTGCAAGGCGAGGACCTCGTCAAGATCGTTTTTGCGGTCCTGATTCCACTGGTCGGCGTACCGGGCGGTCAGCCGCAGCATCCGCTCGCCACTGCCTCCGACGAGGATGGGAGGACCGCCCGGTCGCGGCCCGCGCGGTCGAAGCTCGCAGTCTCGGGCCTGGTAGAAGCGTCCGTCGAAATCGACGTGACCGTCTTTAAGCAGCCCGCGGATGATCTGCAGCGCCTCTTCGAGGCGGCTGACCCGGTGGTCGTAGGGAAATCCGAAGGCGTCGTACTCCGGTTTGTGCCACCCCGCGCCAAGTCCGAGGATGAAGCGCCCGTTGCTGATCTCGTCGATCGTGTCGGCCATCTTCGCGATCAGCGCGGGGTTGAGGAAACCGGCGCAGGCGACGAGCGGGGCGATCTCCATCCGCTTCGTCGCCGCCGCCAGCGCCGCCAGGAGCGACCAGGCGTCCCAGGCTCCTTGGGCGTGGACGTTCTCGAAGCGGAAGAGGAGGTGATCCG
>JAXDKI010000299.1:0-25736 GCA_034667245.1 Thermomicrobiales bacterium
CATCTCGACGCTGGCCGTCCCCCGAATCAAGAGCACCTGGTAGGGCCAGTCGGTAGCGTCGATCGTCAGCGCCACCTCCGGTCGCGCCCGGATCGCCGCCACCTTCGGCGCATCCGGCGGCCCCGCCATCACGATCTCCTCGCCTGTCCAGTGGAACCAGATCGGCACTACCCGGGGCGTGCCATCGTGCCAGTTGTACGCCAACCGCGCCGGCAGTGCCGCCCCCAGGAGTTCCTGCGCCACCGGGTCCGCCAGCACCGACAATCCATCCGCCTCTACCATCGCCACGCCCTTTCGCCACTGTCGACTCTACCTGCGGGGACCATCCCCACATCCTCTCGGAATCCCGGATTATCGTCCCGCGAGCCGTGCCGCCACCGGGGCGAACACCTCCAGCGCCGGCTCGAAGACGGTCACGTAGGAGACCCCGTAGCGCTCCCGCCGCTCCTGCAGCGCCGTCACCAATTCCTCCTCGCTCCCGATCAAGGCGTGCGGCGAGGCGAGCAACTCCTCCGGCGCGATCGCGTCCGCGATCCCCCACGCGCGCAGCATCTCCGCGGCCACCGCGCGCGGCTCGTCGGTGATCGCGACAAACGGGGCCAGCATGTGCAGCTCGAGCGCCCGGAATCGCTCCCCGGCCGCCTCGCGGACCCACTCGACTTTCCGGTCCGTCGCCTCGGGCGTGATGCTGCCCAGATCGAACCCGCCGTCCGGCGTCGTCTTGACGTTGATCCCGACGATGTCGGCCCCGCGAGCGGCGAGCGCGAGCATCCGCCGGCTACCGCCGCCGATCAGCAGCGGCGGGTGTGGTCGCTGCACCGGCTTCGGCAGGAGGTCGATCCCCTCCACCCGGTAGTGCTCTCCGGCGAATGCCACCGGGCCGTCGCCGAACGCGGCCTTGATCACCCACACCGCCTCCGCGAATCGGTCCACCCGCACCCTCGGCGGGTCCAGGGCGATTCCGCTCTGCTCGTAGTCGGTCCGCGCGTAGCCGGTGCCGAGCCCGAGTTCCAGGCGACCGCCGGAGAGCACGTCGAGGGTGGCGGCCTCCTTGGCCAGGATCAGCGGGTGCCGGAAGTCGTTGGCGAAGACGCAGCTACCGATCCGCAGGGTCGTGGTCGCCTCCGCCGCCCCCAGCATCGCCGCGATCGAGCCAAGCCGGTTGTACAGATGGTCGTCGACCGAGAGCGTCGCGTAGCCGAGCTCCTCGACCCGGCGGGCGAGAGCCGTCCACGCCTTCCGGCTCTCCGCCCCCGGCATAAGCACCCCAAAGCGGAAGGCCCGGCTGCCTGTCGCCTCGACCGGAATCACGTCGCCACCCCTACGCCTCGTAGCTCGACACCAACTCCGGAAGCTGCATGTCCGGCGGCGGGTTGTTCAGATCGACCCCCGTCGCCTCGGCCAGGCGGCGCTTGAACCAGAGATCGAACTCATCCTGCGACTGCGAGAACTGGCCGAGCGAGCGCCCAAAGTCCTCACTCTCCATATAGGCCACCAATTGATCGCCCGTGGGGAGCGAAACAATGAACCAGTATTCCTTCGTGATGCCGATCGCCTGCTCCGAGCGGGCATAGTCGGCCTTGCGCTCGGTGTCGAGCTCACGCTGAAACGTCCGGGCGTCGTCGGTCTTGCCCGGCAGGATGGGAAGCACGATGCAGATCCGGTCCACGGAGGCACCTCCACGGTATTGGCGACGACCCATCGATCGTCTCATATGCGGACCGCTGCATCCTACACGTTTGCGCCGCCATGTCAACATGCCGTGGCGGTCTTGACCACGATCGGTGCCACCGAGGGACAAATCGCCTCCTACCCACACGAAGACCGGTCACCATCCCTCAAACCGCCGCTTCCTCCACGACGGCTGCCGACCCATCCCCATCGATGTCTCCGCTTCGATTCCAGCATGATGCGCATAGAGCCGGCGAAACGGAGCGGCCGAGGCAAGCCACAAGATCGCCAACGCGTAAACACCGAGGGACACCGCCAGCCGGTAGTGTCCCCGCCTACGCAACGCGACCACGCCGACAACAGCCAACGCACCCACCGACCAGCCGATGAAGTTGAGGTACCCCGTTCCAGAGCGCGCACATCCCGCAGTGCCGGACGTGGACCCAGAAGTGGTGGCTGAGCGGCGTCACAACAAAGTCGCGGCCGACCGGAATCGCATTTGGATCCCAGTTCAGGTACGGCCGGGTCACAACGAGGGTCCAAAGGGCGAGAATGGCGATCTCGCCCTTTTCGGCTCCCGCCGCACGTTGCGCCCGACTCCCGACCGACGCCATCAATACACGGAAGCGCGCGTTAGACATCCCCAAATTCCATCCAATCTTCCGCTTGGGTCCGACAATACACCGATTCACAGCAGGATCTCGGTCAATCTTCGCAACACCGACTCCCAGACCTGCCGTCCCGTTACCGTCGCGCGGCCAGTTCGGCAGTACACTGTCTTCCGATCGATTCGGACGGGCGAGTTTCGCAACGGGAGCACACAAGATGAAGGGTGCCGCTGCAACCACTCTGCAGACGGCAGGAGACACCGCGGGGCCTACGGGAGGCGCATTCGGGCGACCACGGCTGCTGACTTCGTTCATCGGTCGCGAGGACGAGGTTGCCACGATCGTCGATCTGCTCCAGTCCGGTCACCGCCTGATCACCATCACCGGCCCTGGCGGCGTCGGCAAGACGCGTTTGGCACTGGCCGTCGCGGCCGCACTCGACGACTCCCCCGCCTTCCCGGAGGGCGACGTCTTCGTCACCCTGGCCTCGGTCGCGGACGAAGCGCTGGTCATCCCAACCATCGCCCGCGCCCTCGGCGTCGTCGCCGAAGACGAACGGCCGCCGGTTGAGCGTCTCGCCACCGCCCTACAAGGGCGCCGCCTCCTGCTGACGGTCGACAATCTCGAGCACGTCGTCGGCGCGGCCTCCGGGTTGGGGCTGCTCCTCAAAACCTGCCCTCTCCTGACCATCCTCGCCACCAGCCGCCGCGCCCTCCGCCTGACCGGCGAGCAGGAGTTCCCGCTCGCCCCACTCCCCGTCCCCACACCCCAGATCCGCCGCTCGCCGGCAGAGCTGGCGACGACACCGGCGGTGGCCCTCTTTCTCGCCCGCGTCACATCGGCCAACCCCGCCTTCGTCCTAACCGAGGCCAACGCGGCGGCCGTGGCCGACGTTTGCGCCCGCCTCGACGGCCTGCCGTTGGCGATCGAGCTCGCCGCCGCCCGCGTCAAGATCCTCTCTCCCCAGGCCCTCGCCGCCCGCCTCACCGGCCGGCTCCAACTCCTCACCTCCGGCCCCCGTGACCTTCCCCGCCGCCAGCAGACCCTCCGCGACGCCATCGCCTGGAGCTACGACCTCCTGCTCCCCGAGGAACAATCCCTCTTCCGCCGGCTCGCCGTCTTCGCCGGCGGCTTCACGCTGGAGTCGGCGGAGGCCGTCGCAGGGGCTGGGGGTTGGGGGTTGGGGGCAGGGCACGAAACGCAGTCCCACGCCCTAGCCCCTTACCCCCAACCCCCAGCCCCCTCCGCCTTCGACGTCGTCTCCTCCCTCGTCGATCACTCACTCCTCGTCCAGGAGGAGATGCCCGACGGCGAGCCACGCTTTCGCATGCTCGAAACCGTCCGCGAGTACGCCCTCGACCATCTGGAGGCTGCCGGCGAGGCGGAGAAAGCCCGGGACAGCCACGCTGCCTTCTTCCTCGATCTCGCCGAGCGAGCGGCAGAGCCGGAATATCTCCGCATCGAGGCGGTGCTGTTTCGTCGCCTGGAGCCGGAGATCGACAACGTCCGGACCGCCCTCGGCTGGCTCCTCGTCAGCCAGGAGTTCGGCTCGGAACGGGCGCAGCTCGGCCTGCGGCTCGCCGGAGCGATGGTCCGTTTCTGGGACACGCGCGGCTTTCTCCGGGAGGAAGCCGACTGGCTAGGGCGCGCACTCTCCCTCGTTCCGGAGGAACCGACCCGCTCACGCGCCACCGCCCTCACCGCACTCGGCGTCAACGCCTGGTTCACCGGAGATATCGACCAGGCGGTCACGCGGCAGGAGCAGGCGCTGGCAATCTGGCGAGCACTCGGCGATCCCAAACCGATCGTGCGCTCGCTGTGGTTCCTCGGCCTGGTTGCGAGCAAGCGAGGCGACATCACTCAGCTCGAAGCGCTCGCAGCCGAGTGCGCTCCGCTCGTCTCCAACATCGGCATCACCCTCTGGCAAACGGTGCCGGACTCACTGCTGGCACTCGCCGCCCTGACCCGCGGCAACGGCCGGCGCGTCCGCGAGTTGTTCCAGCCCGTGCTCGCCTACCAAAAGCAGCACGGCTTTCTCTGGTCGCACGCCTGGGTGGTCGGTCTGGTCGCCGAGGCTGCAATGCTCGAGGGCGACCGTCCCCTCGCCCTCGCCCACCACCAGCAGAGCCTCCGGGAATTCGGTGAGGCCGGCGACGTCTACGCGACCCTTGACGGGCTCGTCGCCGTCGCCTCCCACGCCACCGCCTTCGGCCAGGCCGACAGCGCCGCCCGTCTCCTCGGCGTCGTCTCAGCAGCCCGCGCGGCCGTTGGCCAGCGTCTGACCTGGAAGATCGGCACCGAGGACGAGGTGGTCGCCGCCACGCGCACCGCCCTCGGCGACGCCGCCTTCGACGAAGCCATCGCCACCGGCAGAACGCTGCCATTGCCCGACGCCATCGCGCTGGCCCTGGCCGTCAGGCCGGACCGCCCAGCGCGCCCGCCCGTGCCCTCGACGCCCGCTGCCCCCGCGTCGACCATCACCGACGACCCGTTCGGCCTCTCCCCACGCGAACGGGAAGTCCTTCGCCTACTCACCGAAGGCCACACCAACCACGAAATCGGCGAGACTCTCTTCATCAGCCCCCGCACCGCCGGTACCCACGTCACCAACATCCTCGCGAAACTCGGCGTCAACTCCCGTTCCGCCGCCGTCGCCGTCGCCCTCAACCGCCGGCTGGTGTAGCGCGCATCATTGCGTTCCGCGGTCATAGTGACCCATGACCGCGGTAGCCCCGATTCGCTCGGATCCATGCGGAGGATCCGAGCGAGCACGCCGTCAGCGAGGAGCACCGAGGTCAGCCAAGTGGGTGCGACCTCGGCGGGCGGACACCGACCACGGCGATTGCGGCCGCGACGGGGAGCACCAGCAGCCCCGCGATTGCGGGCGTATAGCTACCGGCGAGGTCGTACACCAGACCTAGAACGATCGGGCCGATCGCGGCCCCGACGACACCGACCGCGAACCCGATGCCGCGGATGCTGCCGAGGTGGGCACGCCCGAAGTAGGCAGGCCAGGCGGCGTCGGCCGCCACCATCCAGAAGCCGCTCGACGCCCCGCGCCACGCCGAATAGCAGAGCGCCAGCACCGGCGCATCCGCCACCAGCAGGAACACCATCCCGATCGCCAGGCAGACCTGGCCGGCCGCCAACGCATAGCGGACCGGGTAGCGATCGACCAGCCAACCCGCAAGCAACGTCGTCGGGAGGGCGACCGCGGCCTCGACGGCGAACGTGGTCGCAGCCAGCGTACGGGGCAATCCGCGGTCGGCGAGGATCGCCACCTGGTTGAAGGCCAATCCGGTCACCACCAGAGACGGCACGACGCTCGCCCCGATCAGGCGCCAGAACGCTCCCGTCCGCAGGGCCGCTCCCGAGGTCATGCCCGATTCCCGTTCGGACGACGTCACCGCGGCGTCGCTCACCGGTCGCACCCCATCCGGGTGCTGCCCCACGTCCTCCGGACGGTTCCGCACCACGAGGGCGACCAGGGGCAGGAGCAGGGCCCAGATGATGACGGCATTGACCCGCCACGCCGAGCGCCAGCCGATGACGCCGATCAGGAGTTCGTTGCACGTCGGGACGAGTGCCTGGCTGAGCATCCCGGCCAGACCGAGCAGACTGAACGCCCGGCCGATCCGACCGTGGAACCAGTTTGGGACGAGGGTCCGCGCCCCCAGCGTCAGCACGCCCGAGCCACAGGTTCGCAGCAGGGCGAACCCCAAGAGAACGGCCACGGCGCCATTGGCCAGGCTGAGGAGGACGAGCGCGCCGCCGAACCCGACGGTGGCGAGCGATAGGACGAGCCGATTGCCGCGGCGATCGATCTGCCGGCCGACAAGCACCAGGACTCCAGCGCTGGCGAGCGTGCCGACAGAGTAGGCCGTCGAAAAGAGCGAGCGCGTCCAGCCGAGCTCGGCCAGCATGGGATCGACGAAGACGGAGACGCCGTAGGTCTGAGCCGGGCCGGAGAGGAAGACGGCGACGCTGGCGACGAACAGCATCCTCCAGCCGGAAAAGACCGGGCGCCGACCTGAGTGGCGCCCGCCGTCCGTCCGGAGCGTTTCCTGTTCGGTGTGGAGTGAACCGAGAGGCATCGCCGACACGGCCGGGATTGTAGCCGTTATGGTGCGGACTGCCATCCTGCCATCCACGGCCGGCAGTGACGACGAGCGGGGAGCATCGACGCTCCGGAATCGCCCGACCCTTTCCCGGCGCCGTGGTGGGTGCTACACTCGCGGCATGGACGGTCCCGCACCTGGCCCTCTTGCCTACCGCCCTGACGAGCCGATCCCCGCCGCCGGCGACCTGGCTTACCTTATCCGTGCCGGTCGCATTCGCCTCACCGCCGCGATGTCCGACGGCGGCACGGCCCCCCTGGCGCTTCTCGGTCCAGGCGAGGCCTTCCTCCCCACCGCGGGCATCACCGCCGTCGCCACGACGGAGGCGGAGATCCTGGTCGTTCCCCTCTCGGCGCTACCGGCACTGCTCACGTCCTCGCCGGCCCTGGGGGTTACCGCCGTCGCCGGGTTGCTGCGGCGCCAAGCCGCCCTCCTCGCGCTTGTCGGGCGCCTCCTGCAGGGAGCAGGGGCAGACCGGCTGGCCGCCGTGCTGGCGGCGGAGGAGGCGGGCTTCCGGGCAGTCTGGGAGGCAGCCCCGGAGGCGGTGGCACTGTCGGACCCGGACGGCGTGGTCCTCGCGGCCAACCCCGCCTACGCCGAGTTCTACGGCTACCCCCTCGCCGAGGTCGTCGGCCACTCATTCGCCATCATCTTCCCGCCCGAGCAACTGGACTGGGCCATGGCGGGGTACCAAACGGTCTTCGCCGGGCCGGATCGCCCCGACCCGGTGGTGACGACGGTGAGGCGGGCGGACGGCACGGAGCGGGTGGTTGAGGCGCGGGTGGGCTTCGTCGAGCGGGCGGGCGCGCGGGTGGCGATGGTCTCGGTCCTGCGCGACGCGACCGAGGTCGGAACCGCCGGCACGGCCTAGCCCACGGGCGAAGTCGCGGTCGGACGCCAGGCATCGCCCCTACCGTTGTTTCCCCTCTTCAACAAAGTGCACCCAGCGTCTGGCGAAAAACGTTGTCTCGGTCACACTCCGCCCCGGGCCGTCGGGAGACCGGCGGCCGGGACGACCGGAAGGGGCGTGCTCGGCCGCCGGGGGCAGGCCCGGTCCCGTCTCGTGGTTGCGGACCACGCCCGTGCACGGCCCCGCCACGTCCCGCGACCTCGGTCCACCTGTCGCCGTTTCCCGCGATCGCCTCGTCCCCCGTGACCACGTCTCCCGCTCCCTCGCTGTCCGCCTCGACCTCGCCGTTGTCCGGGATCGGGTCCGGGAGACGTCCTTGAACCGGAGCAGACCGTCCATCGATCGGTCATCTTCTTCACGCGCACGGACACCGGTGGCAGGGAATCAATGTTCCCCGCCACCGGTCGATGCTTGTCGGCAAGTCTTAGTAGTCGCTGTCCTTCTCGTACGGCTTGTAGTAGGCGTAGCCGTCCTTGCCGGTGTAGGTCAGGTAGTGGTCTTAGCCGTAGCTGTACTGGTAGGGGTCGTAGTCGTAGTTGTCGCCGGCGTCCTGCCAGTCGCTCCAGGCGCTGCCGTCGTACTCGGCGTAGTAGGCGTGGCCATCGTCACCCGTGTAGGCGACGTGCTGCTTGTCCTCGTAGACGTAGGCGTTCGGCTGGTACTTGACCTTGGCCTTGAGTCCCTCGTAGGCCGTCCAGTCGTCCCATTTGTCGCCATCGAAGCTGGTCCAGGCGGGGTAGCCGTCCTTGGTCGAGGAATAGGCGTAGATCTTGCCGTCGTACTCGGTCGCGTACGGGGCGTACTGGAACTCGTAGTCGGACGGAATCGCCTTCTCGCCGGTCCACTTCTCGCCGTCGTAGCGGTTCCAATAGACCTTCTCGTCCTCGCCGTACCAGAAGACGTTCTCGTAGTCGCCGGAGGTCACCGCATACGGCTCGTACTTCGCCTTGGACTCGCCGGAAACGTTCTCCCAACCGGCCCACTCGCTGCCGTCGTACCGGTTGTAGTAGACGTAGCCGTCCTTCCCAGTCGCGTAGACGTAGGCGTAGTCGCCGCTCTCGTAGGCGTACGGCGCCGAGGCGAACGACACGGCGTTGATTTGCTCCCAGTTGCTCCAGGCGCTGCCGTCGTAGGAGGCGTAGTAGACGTAGCCGTCGTCGCCGGTGTAGTAGACGTAGGTCTTGTCCTTGTAGTTCGTCGGCGCCGGGTCCCACTTGTACTTCACCGGCTGGTCGTTCCACGTCTGCCACCCCGACCAGTCCTTGCCGTCGTAGGTGGTGTAGTAGGCCGACCCGTCCTTGCCGGTCGCGTACTGGTAGACGTGGTCGTCGTAGGTCACCGCGTAGGTGCTGGCGGCGTACTGGTAGTCGTAATCGTCGCCGCCGACCTTCTTTGCTTTTCCGTAGCCATCGGCGAGCGCGCCGCTCGCCGCGATGCCCAGCAGGAGCGCCGCCATGCCGGCAACCGCAAGCCCCCGCCGGGCGCGCCGATAGCCACCCACCACCGAATCCTTCATGGTCCTGGATCCTCCTTGCATCGTACCGAACTCCTCGCGGCCGTCGGGTAGATGCCCGCCGCCGGTCGAGGCGAATGTCAATTCATTCGTGAGTTACACGTTAGGTAGCGCCGATCTCGGTGGCAATCGGGGGCGGTACCCGGTTTCGGGCGTGCGAATACCCATTCCGCCGCATAGGTACTGCGTAGCGACGGTGGAAGATTCGCGGCTTGGCGAGGAGGGCGCCGCCGGTATGCCGTGCGGTCAGGCCGGCGGCGCGGGCGCCGCCGGGAACAGACCGGCGTCGCGGCCGACGGCGGCGGCGGCAGCGGCCCGGGACCGGACGCCGAGCTTGGCGAGGATGTGGGCGACGTGGTGTTCGACCGTGCGCACGCTGATGAAGAGCGCCTCGGCGATGGCGGCGTCCGTCATGCCCGCGGCAAGCAAGTGCAGAACCTCCGTCTGGCGTGGGGTCAGGGTCGCATGTGGTGAAGACGACGGCTCAGTTCCCAACTCCAGCGCCTCGGCGACAATGTCCTCGATTTCGGCCGGCTCCGCCGTGGCTAACGCTTCGTCGATTGCCGCACTGAGTGGGAGCGCGCAGCCTTCCTGCCACGCCGCCGCGAAGGCGTCGTCGCCCAACGCCAGGCGGGCGCTTGCGACCACACCGTCGTGGACATCGCGCACCCAGGCGTACCGACTGAAACCGATGCTCTCGGCGAGCGCTTCGGCCGCCCCCAGGCGACGCACCGCGCGCGCCGTTTCCCCACGGGCGAGCGACACGTCGGCCAGGCCGACGAGGTTCTGGGCGATCATCCAGCGCCGGTTGAGAGCAACTTCCCGCACGAGTGACTCGCGGCGGAGCGATTCCGCCCGCGCGAGGTCGCCCCGGCCGCGCGCCGTGCTGGCGAGGTTGGCGAGCGCCATCGCAATCCCCGGCGCGTTACCGATCTGGCGAAACGCCTCCAGGGATTCCTCGAACAGGGCCTCCGCGCGGTCGTACTCACCACGCCCCAGGCATTCGATGCCCAGGCGCTGCACCGAGGCCGCGATCCAGCGCCTGGATGGCCGGGCACGAAAGAGGGCAAGCGCTTCCTCCGCCCGGGCGACGGCGGCGTCCCGATCGCCCTTGCTCCTTGCCACGAAGCTGAGCAAGAACCGACCCATTGCCGCGCCGGTGGTGTCGCTTTCGCTCTCCGCCGTAGTGAGGATCGCGTCGGCGAGCACGCACGCGCGGTCATAATTGCCGGCATGGTGATGAGCGATCGCACCCCAAAACATCGCCTCGATCCGCAGCCCCACGGGCGTCTCACCGCGCAGCGCGAGGGCGCGCTCGGCCCACTCGGAGCTCTGCCGGAAGCGGCTGTGCATGTCGCCGTAATCGTGCAGCGCCACCAGGAGACGGAGCGCGATCTCGGTCTCCCCCGCTGCGACGGCCCACGCCAATGCGGTCCGCAGGTTCGCATCGTCGCCAGAGAGGAGTACGATCGCGGACCGTGGGTCCGGCCCCTCAACGGCAGGGCCAACGCGCTCGGCCAGAGCCATGGAGATGAGGGCGTGGCGGCGACGAACGTCCTCGCCTTCGCCGCTCGCTTCCAACAACTCCATGCCGAATTCGCGGATCGTATCGAGCATACCGAAACGCGGCTCGTCCCCAGGCCCGTCCTGCCGGCGGAGCAGGCTCTTACCGATGAGTGAGGTCACTCTGTCGAGGAGTTCCACCGACGGCTCGAATACGGGAACCGAGATCCGGGTGTCGTCGTACGGGGGACGCCACGGCCACGGGGGAATCGCTGCCGATCGCCAGACAACTTCTGCCGCCTCCAGCGTGAAGCCGCCGACGAACACGGCCAACCGCCGGAAGAGAGCTTGCTCCTCTGCGCTCAGCAGGTCGTGGCTCCAGGCGATGGCGTCGCGCATCGTCTGGAGGCGAGCCGGGACGTCGCGGGCACCACCGGTGAGGAGCGGCAATCGGCGATCGAGGCGGTTCAGAAGCGCGTTCGGAGAGAAGATGGCGACGCGGGCAGCGGCCAGTTCAATCGCCAGCGGCAAACCGTCGAGCCGGCGGCAGATGGCGGCGACGGGCCAGGCGTTTGCTTCGGTGAGGACAAAATCCGGACTGACGACTCCCGCCCGCTCGCAGAAGAGACGAACGGCGTCATTCCCGCTCAGGTCGATGTGGGACGCCTGATCCGCGGGGAGCGGCAGCGGCTCGACCGAAAAAACGCGCTCGTGGCGGATGCGGAGTGCCTCGCGACTCGTCACCAGCGCCGTGAGCCGGCGGCACGCGCCCAGGAGCGACGCGAGGACGGGAGAGGCGGCAAGAACCTGCTCGAAGTTGTCGAGGACAAGGAGGAGGTGCTTGTCCCGTAGGGCGGTGGTGAGGCGCTGCGTGAGCGGCTGATCGCCGGTTTCTCGGACACCGAGTTCCTGCGCGAGCGCCGAGGCGACCAGGGCCGGATCGCGGATCGAGGAGAGGTCGACGAAGCGGGCCCCATCGGCGAAACCATCGCCGATCGCGGCGGCAACCTCAAGGGCAAGCCGGGTCTTGCCAATACCGCCTGGGCCGGTCAGGGTGAGCAGCGGCACGTCGTCCCGGACGAGGAGTGCCGCGATCGCGGCGAGCTCGCGCTCGCGCCCGACGAGGGCGGTCGGCGGGGTCGGCAGGCGCGCCGGCTCGTCCCAGGCCACAGACGGCGCCTGGGGAACTGCTGCCAGATGGGGACGAATGGACGGCGACGTCGATGACATAGCTAAGATCGTTGCGCGGCGGCCAATTGTGGAGTCATCTTGACAACTTCGTGCGGTCTCGTCAACCAGTTTAGCAACGAGCTCCGAGACGGTGAGTTCGGCGCGACCGCGACTGATGGGCCATCCGTTCCGGCCCATCCGGCTGGCATAATCGCCGCGAGGGCGAACAGGCAGGACCGAGGCGGTCGGTCTGCAGGCTAGCCCAAGGGAAGGGGATCTGATGGTCGTGGACGCGCTCCCACGCGCACTACGGCGCGGCCGGACCCGCGCGGTCGATGGCGTGGTGGTGGAGCTGCTGCCGGCGGCCGAGCGCGGCCTCGCCGCGGCGACCTGGCGTGGACTGGAAGCGGCCCACGGCGCCGGCGTGGCCGACTCCTGGGATTGGGTGGAGACCTGGCTCGACCACTACGGCGACCTGGTGCCCCACCGCTTCGCCATCGGTCTGGGTCCCAACGGTCCGCGTGGCATCGTCCTCCTCGCCGAGGGTGTTGGCCAGCGCCGTGGCCCGATCCCGGTACGCACGCTCCACCTCGGCACGGCAGGTGAACCCGATGCCGACACGGTCCGTGTCGAGTACAACCGCCTCCTCGTCGCCCCGGCCGATCGTACGGCGTTCGCCACCGCTCTGCTCGCCACCCTCCGCTCCGCCAGGATCCGCTACGACGAACTCGTCCTGGACGGCTTTGCGCCGGTCGACGCCGAGCCGTTCCTGGGTGCCGATCCCGCGTTTCGGTCAAGGCGGCGGATTTGCCACGTCACCGACCTACGAGCGATCCGGGAGGGCGGTGGGACCGTTTTGGCGGCACTCCGCGGCGGCACAGGCAACAAGGTCCGGCGCAGCCGGCGGCGGCTTGAGGAGGCGCACGGCCCAATCCGGATCGAATGGGCCGAGACGCTCGACGAGGCCGAGGCGATCTACGCCGAGATGGTCGCGCTCCACCAGCGGCGGTGGGAGGAGGCGGGAGAGCCGGGCAAGTTCGCGAGCCGCCGGTTTGACGGCTTCCACCGCGATCTCGTTCGCCGCCTTTTCCCGCGCGGCCGCGTCCTGCTGGCCCGAGTTGCGGCCGGTGAGGTGACGGTCGGTTGCGACTACAGTCTGGTCGAGCACGGGCGAGTGCTCGCCTACCAGTGGGGTCTGGGTCAGTTCGACGATTCGCTGATCTCTCCCGGCCTGGTCACCGGGGTCACGGTCATGCAGGCGGCGCTTGAGCGGGGCTTGGACGAATACGACTGGCTGGCCGGTGACGTCCTCTACAAGCGGCAGCTCTCGACCACCACGCGCGAACTGGTCTGGGCTCGGCTGCCCCACGGCGCCCGCGGCCACCTCATCGACTCCATGATCCGCGCGCGCCGGGCATACCGTCGGGCGCGGAGTAGCGCGGGGGCGGAGGCGAACGTGTCGCCGGATCCTGTCCGTACCGGCGACTGACACCCCCTCGATCGCACCCCGCTCGGGATGCGGGTGTTCCTTTTCACACATTGGGTGCCGCTCGGTAGCAGGGAATGGTACAACCGTGCGGCACGCCCTTCGCCCCGCGCGTTGACCCGTGCTGCGATGGCGGAGGGGCAGGACAGCGAAGGAGCGGACCGGAGGGGATCGTGATCTATCTCGACGCCGACGCCTGCCCGGTGAAGGAGCAGGTCTACCGGGTCGCCGCGCGCTACCGGGTGCCGGTGACCGTGGTCGCGAACGCGTCGCTCCGAGTGCCGCCCCAGGCGGGTTTGGCCGCGACCGTCGTGGTGGTCCCCGGTTCCCCGGACGCCGCCGACGATTGGATCGCCGAGCGCGCCGGACCCGGAGACCTCGTGCTCACCGCCGACATCCCCCTCGCCGCGCGGGTGGTTACCAACGGCGTCCGGTCTCTCGACTTTCGAGGCGGCGAGTTCCACCCGAGCCGGATCGGCGAGGCGCTGGCCACCCGCGACCTCAACGCCCACCTTCGCGCGATGGGCCTGACCACCGGTGGTCCGCCCGCCTTTTCCCCGCGCGACCGCGGCCGCTTCGCCTCCATGCTGGACGCCGCCGTGGGCAAGTTGGCGCGGGAGGACACCGCGAGGCGGGCGGCAGAAGCGTCGGGCTGACCGGGAACTCGCCTTCGGCGTGCGTCGCGGTCGGAGCCGGAGCGGCCCGAGCGGGACGAGAAGAAGACCCGGCAGGAAACCTCCCACGAGTGCCCACGCACGCCCAGTCCCGGCAGCGGTAAGCCGCCGGACGAGACGCCGGCTAATGGATGAGGATGGCGGATTCGCGCTGGCTCATCCCGAGCCCGGCCCCGCGAGCGCCTGGCCGACGATCGAGATGAGTTGGGCGGCGTCGGTCGGCTTGGGCAGGACCCGGACGCCTGGCAGATCGACCGGTGGGGTGAAATCGACGCTCATGAGGACGACGGCCATCCGGTGGCCGCGCGCGCGCAGGGTCCGCGCCATCGCCACCCCGTCCACTCCGGGCATCCTCACGTCGCTCAGAACGAGGTCCGGCCGGTTGCCGTCGACAAGGTCGAGCGCGGCCCGACCGTCGCGGGCTTGGAGGACCGTGTGGCCTTGCTGGCGGAGCAGGAGGGCGACGATGCCGGCGAAACCGGCGTGGTCGTCGATGTGGAGGATCGTGTGCCCCGTGGCATACCAGTGTCGCAGGGCCACTTCATCACTTGCTTCGACGGACTCGAATCCTTGGCAAACCCCTCTGCTTGGCAATCGATTGGGCTGGAGAAGCGGGATTGGCGGGCGAATCCTGCGTCGAAGAACCGCCGAACTAGGAAGTTTTGCCGAGGTTTCGAACCAGAATTAAGGTGATGAAATGGCCCTGCCCGCGTCGGCGGTGAGTTTGTCGGCGACAGTGATTATCCGATATTATCCGTAATTGTCCATGACTGTCCAGTCGCCGGGAGCTCGACGGTTCGGAACTGGCGGCAGGGTTGTCGGAAGGACGGGCAACCGATCATGCTGGCGACGAACACGGATGGGCCGAGTCGATGGGAGACGGCGGTGCGCGCGGCGGACGAACTCAACCCGACCATCGGCGATGAGGAAGTCGACGGGTTGCCAAGCGACGCCTGGGCGCTGCTGGTTCACGACCTGCGGACGCCGGCCGCCGCGGCGTTGGGGCGGGCGCAACTCTTGCGACGGCGTCTGATCACGGGTACGGACGATCCGGCGCGCGCCCTGGCCGACCTCGCGGCGATCGAGCGGGCGCTCGGCCGGCTTTTGACACGGCTGGAAACCGGCGGCGCCTTTGTCGAGGCCGGCGCCCAGCGGCGGTTCCTCGGCGGTCGCCTGGCCGCCGCACGGCGCCGTGCGGGGCTCAGCCAGCGGGCGCTCGCGGGGGCGGCGGGGTTGAGCCACGGCACGGTCGCCCGGTTGGAGCGAGGCGAGGGACAAGCCCCTCGGCTGGCGACGATCCACCGGATGGCCAACATCCTCCGGGTGGCACCGGCCGACCTCGTCGCCTGGGAACGGGACCCGGCGTGGGAGGCATCGGAGGCGGGAGACGACTGAGCCAGAGACGGGGTTATGCCGCGCTCAGGCCGGGCCGGTCAGTTCGCGCACCGCCGCGAGCAGACCGTCAAGGTCGTAGGGCTTGGCGAACCAGCGCCGGCCGCCGAAGCGCTCCCGGTACCGCTCGGCCCGCGCCAACATTCTCGGGTCGGTGGAGGTTACGACAACCGGGATGTCGTGGGTGAGTGCCCCGGCTTGCAGCTGCTCCAGCAGGTCCCAGCCGGCACGTTGCCCGACCGCGAGGTCGACCACCAGGAGGTCCGGTCCCAGCGCGGCGATCTGGTCAAAGGTGCGCGGCACGTAGTTGGTGGTCGTGACGTTGTAGGCCTCGTCCTGGAGCAAGTCTCGCGCGAGGCTCAGGAACGCCCCCGCGCTGTCCACGACGAAGACGTGCTTGCGCGCCATCTGGACCTGTTCCTTGCGCTTGGCATCATCCACTGCGGATCTCCCCACCTCATCGTTTTCCGCAACGACATCGTAAGCAATCACTGGAGTCCGTGCAATCAACTGGGAACTGGCGCGTCAATTGGCGACTTCTCTAGATCGTAGTCCTCGCAACCGGTCGGCGGCGATCAGGCCGCCGAACGTCCCGTCGTCGTAGGGGACGTGCCTCTTCCGGTCCCGTTGGGGCACGTCGTCGATTCGGTGGCGGTAGGATTCCGACCGTCACTACGGTGTCGCGACGTGGGGAGGAATCCCGATGTCGGCGAGACGGCAGGATGCAATGGAACTCACACGTGGCGACGATGTCTTCCGGACGCTGGGCGACGCCTCGCCGCTCGGCATCTTCCTGACCGACCGGGACGGGCGCTGCACCTACACCAACCCACGCTACCAAGCTATCTGCGGCGTACAGGAGGAGGTGCCCCTCGGTCACGGCTGGCTGGACTTGATCCACCCGGACGACCGCGCGGCGGCGGCGGCGGCGTGGGCCGGGCCGGTGCCAGAAGGGCGGGACTACGCCGCCGAGCGGCGCATCGTGCGCCCCGACGGCACCGTCCGCTGGGTCCGCGCCCGCGCCGCGCCGTTGCGCGCGGCGGGCGGCGAGATCCTCGGGCATGTCGGGACGCTGGAGGATGTCACCGAGCGCGTCCACATGCATCGGCTGCTGGAGCGCCGGCTGGCGGCCATGACCGAGATCGCGGCGACCCTCACCGTCGACCGGCCGATGGACGCCACCCTCAACGCAATGGCGGCGATCCTGGTCGGCGCGACCGAAGCCGTTGCCTGCGCTTTCCGGCTGATCGACGATGCAACCTGGGAGGACCGCTACGTCGGCTCGTCCGGCCTCCCTCTGGGTTATCTCCCGGCAGTCATGACCGCGCGCCGCGCGGGCTCCGTCTCGTTCACGCTCCGGGCCCTCCGGGAGCGGCGACCGGTGCTGGTCCGCGACCTTCGCCGGCTGATCCTGGCCGACCCGCTACGCGCGACCGTGCACCCGTTCGTCCCTCGGTTAACGTGGGACGCCGTGCTCTGCGTGCCGGTGCTCTATCGGGAGCGCGCGGTGGGGGCGATCAACGCCTTTTACCCGCCGGCGCTGGACCCGAGCGCGGACGAGACCGTCTTCCTCGGCGCCGTCGCCGACCAGGCGGCGGTGGCGATCGAGACGACTCGCCTCGGTGCCGAGGCGCAGGACAAGGCGGCGCTGGAGGAGCGGCAGCGCCTGGCGCGTGAGCTGCACGACTCCGTCGCGCAGGTCCTCTACGGCATCGGCGTCGGCGCGTCGGCGATCCGCGACGCCCTGGCGACCGACCCCGCCCACGCCCGCGAGGCGACCGCCTACGTGCTGGCGCAGGCGGAGGCCGGCATCGTCGAGCTGCGGGCGCTGATCTTCGAGCTGCGGCCGGAGGCGCTGGAGCAGGAGGGGCTGGTGGCGGCGCTGGACAAGCAGGCGGCGGCGCTGCGGAGCCGGCACGGCCTGGCGGTCGAGGCCGACCTGGGCCCGGAGCCGGCCGTGGCGTTACCGGTCAAAGCCGCGCTCTACCGGGTTGGTCAGGAGGCGCTGCGCAACGCCGCCCGGCACGCCCGGGCGCAGCACCTCCGGGTGCGCCTGGCGGCGACACCCGCCGCGGTGGTCCTGGAGGTCCAGGACGACGGGATCGGGTTCGACGGGCGGGGTACGTACCCCGGCCACCTCGGACTGCACTCGATGCGGGAACGGATGGAGCGCCTGGGCGGCCGGCTGGAGGTCGAGAGCGCGCCGGGCCGGGGGACGCGCGTCCGCGCCGAAGTCCGCCTGCCGGCAGGCGGGTAGCGCCCGTCCAGCGCGCCCCACTCCTGTGTTAGTCGGCCTCACTCGGCGGCTCAAGCGGGGCCGATGAGCGTGTGGATCGTGTCGATCAGGTCTACCGGAGGGAGCGGCTGGGTAAGCAGGAACCGGCCCCCGGCTGGCGCAGGCAAGCCCTCGGCGCGCGCCAACAGTGCCTGGTCGAGCGCGGTCAGAACGAGCGGGATCGCTGCCGTCTTCGGCTCGCGCGCCAACCCGTCGAGAAGCGCCCAGACGGCCGAATTCCTGTCGTCGAGGTCGACGACGATCGCGTCCGGCGCGAGTGCGACGACCATCGGCAAGGTCCGGGCGCCGAGGTTCGATGTCGTCACGGCGTAGCCTCTCCCCTGGAGCAGGACGCGGGCGAAGGCGAGGAAGTTGGCGTGGCGGTTGACCACGAGGACGTGTCGAGGCCACTCCCCGGCCTCGGCCCGCGCGCGCTCCCCCCATTCCTGCCGTGCCAGCCGGTATTGCCGCGCGTTGTCGACGGCCATCGTCGCCCGCCGGGCCAGGTCCTCGGCCAGCGCGAGGGCCTCCTCGTCGTACGGTGACCGCGGCGTGGCGACCGCCAGCGTGATCGCCCCGAGCACGCGGCCGCGGGCAACCATCGGCACGATGATGGACGACGAGAGGCCGACACTGCGGAGTAGGGCGAGCTGTTGGTCATCGACCGCGGCCGCCGCGAGCATCTCGTCGGGGACACGCGGGATGAGCTCGCTCACGCCTGTCCGCATCACCCTCGCCGTTCCGGACGGGGCGTCCTGCTTGAAGGGGTATCCCTCTACCAGCTCACGTGCCAACCCTTCCTTCGTCGGGTCGGCGTGGGTAAGCGCGATCCGCTCGACGTCGCCGTCGTCGCCGAGGAGATGGATGACGCACCAGTCGGCTAAGCGAGGCACCACCAACTGCGCCAGGGCCCCAAGCGTCGCCTCGATGTCGAGGGACGAGACTAATGCGTCGCCCGCCTCCACCAGCAGCCGCAGACCTGCCTCAGCGGTCCGGGTCGCCGTGACATCGGTCGCTACGGCCAGGATCGTGGCGACGGTGTTCCCGTCGTAGTCCAATGGTGCCGCGTGGATCTCGTAGGTCCGTGGTCCGAGGGGGAGGTCGAAGACAACCTGCTCCCCAGCGAAGGCGCGGCGGAAATGCGGATCGAGGAGGGCGACCACGTCGCTGGGGAAGGTGTCCGCCAGGCGCCGACCGACGACCGTGTCGATGTCGGATCCCTCGGGGACGACCCCACGCCCCTGCGCCAACAGGTAGCGGTAGTCCCGGTCGAAAACGTTGACCGAGCCATTCGGAAAGGCGGCAAGAGCACGGCGAATCAGGGTTGCGTCGGGTCCCGCCTGGGGCCGTTCACCATCCATGGCCGTCTCTCACAGGCGTGGGCGCACGGTCTGCCGGGTCGAAGCGTTGCCAGGTAAGGGCGACACTGTGCTTGACGAGAGTTTACACCTTTCTTGGGGAGGTTTTTGAGGCGTTAGTGAGACGCATCATCTCCTACTCTTGATGAGACACGTGTCCAATGATTCTGCTCGGGCGGCACCTCCGCCACGGAGCCGTCCGCCCCCTGGTTGCCGAGGCCGGCACAGGAATGACCCAGCACAGGGTCGTCCCGCACGATGCGGGCGCGCTCGATCGCGCATCCCGCGCGATCGAGTGTGCGATCCGCGTTGTTCGCGGTCTCCGCCGCGCGGGCAAGCCTCGCGTGGGACCGTTCGACCGTGTCGAGGAGACGGACGAGAACCAGGGCGTGGGATTGAGAATGCACGTGGTGATCTCCAGAGCGGCCCTTCAGCGGGGTCGCGGGCAGTTTCGCAATCATGCCTCAGCCGAGGAGCTGGGCAAGCAGGGCGCGCAACGCGAGGAAGTCGATCGGCTTGGGCAGGAACGGGACACCCGCCGGCACCCCCGCTCCGTCATCGCTGACCAGCACAACCGGCACCGCGATCCCGTCCTCCCGCAGGCGTCGAATCAGCCCGATGCCGTCCAGACCGGGCATATGGATGTCGGAGAGCACTAAATCGGGCCGCGCGCGCCCAATCTCGCCGAGGGCAGCTAGGCCATCGGGTGCGGAGCGGACCGCGTATCCCTGACGTGCCAGCAGCCTGGCCAGCAGCTGGCGCGACGGAGCATGATCTTCGACGACAAGAACGGTGTGCGCCATGAGTGCCTCGGCCGGGTCAACGCTGCCGGGAGGGAGTGGAGACGGATAGAACGGTCTGCCATCGCCGGAACGGGGGCGGTGTCGGCACGATCAATGCGGGAAAATACGAGGGCGATTCCTCGGCAGCCCGAGTTGATGGGCGAGTGAGGAACATCCCGCCTTCACTCTGCCGATTCGTGTCCCTGCCCACATCCACCGTCTGGCGGATTCCAGGGCATTGATTGCGAGGGCACTCTCCGCCATGTGGGGGAGTTTCTCGGGGCGAATTGCCCACGCGCGGGCGCTCATCGGGTGTCGGCCCCGCCTCGCCAGGCGGCTTCCGAGTGAGATCGACGACGGCTGAGGGCAGCAACGGTGCCATCCCAGATGTCCACGCACGCGGGCGGCGCTCCGCTGATCTTGCTCCCGGGGGCCGTCCCACCGCTCAGGGCGCTGCCTGGCCGGCACAACCTTCCTCCCCAGCCAACGCGCCTATTGGGGCGCGACGCCGAGATCGAGACGCTCCGTGCCGTGCTCCTCGACGCCGAAACTCGCCTCCTGACCCTGACCGGTCCCGGCGGCGTCGGCAAGACCCGGCTGGCGGTGGCCGTTGCCGAGAGTGCTCTTTCTACGTTCGACGACGGTGTCTGGTTTGTCGACTTCGCCCCCCTCGCTGACCCCGACTTAGTCGTCCCGACGATCGCGACCACGCTCGGGGTACGCGAGGTCCCGCACCTGACGCCACACGAGGCACTGGTAGCACACCTGCGGGAGCGGACGCTGCTCCTGGTGCTCGACAACCTGGAGCATCTCCTCCCCGCTGCCCGTGCTCTCGACGCGTTGCTCGCCGCCTGCCCCCGGGTGACGGTGCTGACGACCAGCCGCGAGCCGTTGCGACTGCGGCGGGAGCAGGTCGTCGAAGTCGCTCCCCTCACGGTGCCCAATCGCGACCGCGGGCCGTGGCGCCTCGACGAACTCGCGACCTTGCCCGGCGTTGCCCTGTTCGTCGACCGTGCCCGCGCGGCCGAGGCGAACTTCGCCCTAACGCCCGCGAACGCTCAAGCGGTGGCCGAGTTGAGCCGACGGCTCGACGGACTGCCCCTGGCAATCGAGCTGGCTGCCGCCCGGTCTCGGGTCCTGGACCCGGCGGCATTGCTGGATCTGTTGGAGCAGGGACTGGGCCTGCTCCGGTGGGATGCAACCGACCTGCCCCCACGGCACCAGACGCTGCAGGCCACCCTCGACTGGAGCTACGGGCTGTTGGAGCCGCTGGAACAGGCCGTCTGCCGGCGACTGGGGATCTTCGCTGGTGGATTCACGCTCGACGCGGTCGCGGCGGTGGCGGCGACGACAGAGCTAGGGGTGGAGGCGCTCGATGTCGTGACCTCCCTCGCCGATAAGCACCTGGTCCGTGCCAACGGGCGGGCAGACGCCGGACCACGATTCAGGCTGCTCGAGACGGTGCGGCAATACGCCCTCGCACAGCTGGCGGCAAGCGGGGAGGAGGACGCGACACGGGATCGGCACCTGGCGTATTTCCTCGCGCTGGCGGAGCAGGCAGCCGGCGGACTGTTCGGTCGGGACCCGGGCGCCTGGACAGAACGGCTCGAGGGCGAACATGACAATCTGCGGACGGCACTGGGCTGGGCGGGCCGTAAGGGCGACGTCGAGGCCGAACTGCGCTTCATCGTCGCGCTCTGGTCGTTTTGGGTCGTCAAGGGCCATCTGCGGGAGGGGCGGGCCCACGTCGAGGCGACGCTCTCCCGTGCCTCCGCTGTTGAGCCCCGGCTGCGAGCACGGGCACTGAGGGCGGCGGGTGCCCTCACGGCGTGGGCACGCGACGAGCTACGCGCCCGGGAATTGTTCGAGGAAGGGATCGTCGCGGCGCGGCAGACCGGTGATGCGACGCAGGAGGCTTGGTTCCTCGCCAACCTGGGGCTGATGGCGTATGTCCGCGGCGACGTTGACCGTGCGCGCGTCGTGACCGGCGACGCGGTCAGGCTGGCACGGACGGCAGACGCGCGGCGGACGGTCGGGACGGCCTTTCTCTACCTGGTGCTGTACGCCATCGGATCAATGGGAACCCCACGCGAGTGGGAGCGGCTGCGCGAAGGGTTCGACGAACCGGTGGCGCTGCTGCGGGAGGTCGGCGATTATCGCGTCCTTGCGCTGCTGC
This sequence comes from Thermomicrobiales bacterium, assembly GCA_034667245.1. GTDB lineage: Bacteria > Chloroflexota > Chloroflexia > Thermomicrobiales > UBA6265 > DATBFX01. The sequence continues at coordinate 21,637 of JAXDKI010000299.1, forward strand.
TCGCTGGCCGCGCGCGGTTGCTGGCCGATGTCGACCCAGTCGCTGCACGTTCCGCGATGAGGGAGGGCCTCGAACTGGCGCGGCCGCTGCCCGACGACCTGGCGATGACCACGCTCGTCCCCTGGCTGACGGCCGTACTGTTCACCGATCGACTGACGCCGGAACGGACCGCCCGGCTGGCGGGAGGGATCGCGGCGCTGGAGGCGCAGGCGACCGAACTCGGGGGACTCAACTTCATCGCCCTCTTCGGCAACCCGCAGGACCGCGCCTCCCTGGAGCGAGCCACAGACGCAGCGCGACGGGCACTGGGCGAGCCGGCCTTCGTGGCGGCGCTGGCGGAGGGGCAGGCGCTGACCTATGCCGGAGTGGTCGAGGAGGCTATCGCCGTCCTGGCCGAGGCAGTGGCCGAGGCGACCAACGTCGATGCCCCCCCGGACCACGCCGCGCTGTTGACTCCGCGTGAGCGAGAGGTGCTGCTGTTGGTGGCGGCGGGACACTCCAACAAGGAGATTGCCGAGGCGCTCTTTATCGCCCCTGCCACCGTCAAGACGCACGTCGCCTCGCTCCTCAATAAGCTGGGAGTCGGGAGCCGGGCCCAGCTCGTCGCGATCGCGGCCAAGCGGGGGTTGCTCTAGGCAAGGCCCCCGCATTTATCCAAGCCGCACGCCGTCCCACTTCGTCCGAAGTCACCTCCGGCACGCTGACATGCCTGCCAGGCGCAAATCGTGGCGCCGGTCTCGCCGGGGGAGAAATAAGGCGCAGTGCATACGTCTCGTGACTAGGTTCCGAGTTCGCTGGACACCGCGGTTCGCGAAGCGCAACGTGTCGAGCGACGAGCTGCGGCCACCGGGGCGCTGGTTGGCGACCGCCGGACCGCGATTGCAAGGAGCGAGGAGCCATGGCCGACAGAACCAGGGACCGGATCGACGACACCTTGGATGACACCACCGGGGCAGGCGCGGACGCTGCCGACGCCATCGGGCGCGGCGCGGCGGGCGCGAGAGACACCGCCGGACGCGGTGCCGACGCCATGGGCGACATGGCTGGCGACGCGACGACCGGTGACGAGACGGGCGGCGGACGCGGGATCGGCGACCGAATCCGCGACACCGTCGGTGACGCTGCCGACGACCTGACTGGCCGCTAAGACGGTCCGGTTCCAAACCAACTCAAGCACGCGGCCCGGGGCGAGTGCCCCGGGCCGCGTGCTTGTCTCCCGCTCGTTCGGCGGACTTGGGGTCCGGCCGGATGTCACAAGTGCTCCCCATCTGCTCAGCGCATCGTGATCCTTTGGAGTCTGACACCCGCGGATCCGAGGAGCCGTGGCAACATATGTGCACATCTGTTCTATGGCGAATACGTCGCGATGGAGAGGAGAAAAGCATGGCAGTCAATGACCTTCCCCAGCAGAGCCAGAATCCGGTCAAGTCTCCGGAGGAGTGGACGACCGGCGGGGAGCCGATGACCGGCCCGCAGGCGTCGTATCTCTCGACACTGTTGCAGCAGGCCGGGAAGTCGGAAGATGACCTCGATCCCAACCTGACCAAGGCCGAGGCGTCGCAGTTGATCGACGAGCTGCAGAAAGAGACGGGCCGGGGTCGCCAGGAGAGCAACGGCAAGGTCTAACAGAAGAGATTCGTCGGGACTGCCCGCACGTGTTCTGGTGACACGTGCGGGCAGTCCCGTCTCTCGCACAGACGGCACACGCCTGTGCGATCATCGTCAGACGTGCATATGACGAGATCGGGACGGTGTGTCGGCGAGGGAGGACGCGGGCGATGGGTGTCGCGAGTGTGCAGTTTCACAGTCCGGCACTCGGCAAGAGCGTGACCTATCGAGTGATCTTGCCAGAAGTCGGGACGGGGCCGTTTCCAGTCCTGATGCAGCTGCACGGCCTGAGCGATGACGACAGCGCGTGGATCCAGCGCTCCAATCTCGTCCGGCATGTCGCCGATTTCCCGCTTATCGTCGTGCTGCCGGACGGCGGGACGTCGGGCTATCTCAACTGGCGGTCGCACGACCGGTTGGGAAAGCAGAACTACGAGGATCTGCTGATCGACGATCTCCCCGCCCATCTGACGCGGCACTTCCAGGTCCGGCCCGGCTCGTGGGCGATCGGGGGCCTGTCGATGGGTGGCTACGGGGCGATGCGGTTGGGGCTGAAGTATCCGGACCGCTTCGCATCGATCTGGGCACACTCGTCGGCATTCCACATCGGCCAGTTGGTCGAGCCATCCTTCGTCGCGGATACCGAGGACGCCGACGTTTACGTCCACGCGGACCGGGTGGCGCGGATGCCGACGCGGCCGGCGATCGCCTTCGACTGTGGGGCGGACGATGAGCTAATCGGGCACAACCGGGCGTTCCATGCGCATCTGGAGGCGCTCGGATTGGCACACCACTACGCCGAGCATCCGGGAGGACACACTTGGGACTATTGGGACACGCACGTGCAGGAGGCGCTCCGGCAGCACGCGCAGATACTCGGTCTCGCATGAGCGGGCGCGTGTATCGTTCACGGTAACGTCGATCGTCCCCGCTCTCAGCCACGGAGAGGAAGTCCCATGTCGGGCACGACCCTCGTCCACGTCGGCGTTGCCGCCAGCGATCTCGAACGCTCGCTTCGGTTTTGGCGGGACGCCCTCGGTCTCACCGTCATTGAGGCAAGGGGCGGTCCCGCCGTGCTGACGGATGGCGCGCACAACTTCACCGTCTTCCAGTACGGCGGTTCCCGCCCGCCCCACCCGGCAGGGCACCAGTCCTATCTCCACATCGGGGTCAAGGTCGCCGACTTCGGCGAGGCACTGCGCCGGTGTACCGAACTCGGCTTCGCGATCATCTGCGATGACGTCGACGACTGCCGCCCCTTCGACCCCGCCAATCCACCCACCCAATCGTTCAAAGTCGAAGACCCCGACGGCATCGTCGTCGACGTCACCGCCAGCGACGATCAGTGGCTTGGTGTTGGTCTGGCGCGCTGACCTGATGGCCTCAATCGGGCAACGCTGATCCACCGGGCATGCCGATCCGTATCGACCTCGATGAGCGATCCGCACCGCTCGTCGTGGTCGATGCCGCGTGACGGGCGTGTCGCGCGAGAGGAGCAGCGCCATGTCCGTCGCCGCCGCAGCGCAGCTGTCGGATCAGCGCCGTGGCGAGGGGGCGATCCAGCTCGGCGGGTACGCGGCACTGGCCGAAAGCGCCTGGGTGGGGGCGGCCCAGGCGACGGACGTGCTGGAGCCGCTGAATCGGGTGGCCCCGCGACGGACGTTCGCGCTACGGGTGCCGCGGTTGCGGTTGGCCGGGCTGCTGACGCGGGAGTTCAGCATCGCCGAAGCGAGTTTCCTGCTGATGGCGTCGTTCTTCTTCTCGGCGATGCTGGGGGCGGTGCGACAAGGTCTCTTCAACGCCCAGTTCGGCGCCGGCGACGACGCCAGCGCCTACTATGCCGCCTTCCGATTGCCCGACACCCTGTTCAGTCTGGTGGCCGGTGGGGCGCTGTCGAGTGCGATGATCCCGGTGCTGCTGAGCACAACGCGCGAGGATGGCGAGGACGCCGGATGGCGGCTCACCAACCTGGTGCTGACGGTGCTACTGGCGGCGTTCGCGGCGATCGTGGTCGTCGGGGAGATCTTCGCGCCGGCATTCGTCGACGGGCTGCTGGCGCCGGGTTTCGACGCCGAGACGAGCCGGCAGACGGTGACGCTGACGCGGATCATGCTGGCGCAGCCGCTGATTCTGGCAATCGGCAGCGTCGCGACGGCCGTCCTCAACAGTCGAAACCACTTCTAAACAATATACACCCCGATTCCACATCCGCTTCACCGAGCATGATACGCCGCCGATGGAGGCAGACTGAGGGGGACACGATGACCGACCCGGCAGTTATCCAAGAAGCGATCAGGCTTTACCTGGACGCATGTATGGAATACGTGGAAAACAAGCGGTCCAAAGGGGTCATCGAAACCGTGTTGCTCAACATGGCCGGATTTGCGTGGGAATGCGGTTACGAAAGGGGACAGGCCGATTTGATGGCGCGGTTCGTTCCCGTACGGTTCGAGGCGGACGCGGTCGGGCTGGCGGAATTGGACGAGGAAACC
>JAXDKI010000300.1:0-3517 GCA_034667245.1 Thermomicrobiales bacterium
CAAGGTCTGGACCCACTGCACCGGCGACTACGACGCCGACCTCGATGCCGCGATCGCGATGGTCGACGACTTCTGGGAACGGCTGGTCGCCCTCATGGGGCCGCCGATCCTCGACACCGGCTCGGCCACGCAGGGGGGCGACACGCGGATCGACATCTACTTCGTCGACGACGAGGCCGACCGCGTCCCCCGCCGCGGCGGCGACTACATCAGCGAGAGCGCCCTCGCCCACGCCGCCCCCGACGAGCCGCGCGTCGGCCGGGGCTCCAGCGGCTACATCGTCGCCCGCCGCCCCAACATCGGCGATTCCGCGCTCATCCTGACGATGGCTCACGAGTTCTTCCACACCCTCCAGCAGGCGCACAACTGGGAGATCGCCTTCGGCTTCAAGGGCACGCCCTACGACCAGGACTTCGAAACCCTCTCCTTCTCCGAGTTCTGGTTTGTCGAGGCCACCGCGACCTGGGTGATGTCCTACCTCTATCGCGACCGGATCGACCCCGCGGTCATGCAGCTGTCGGTCCATTACCGCTTCGTCGGCAGCTTCCAGGGCGCCGGTCTGCCCCTCTACCATTCTCCCCGCCAGTGGGCTCCCGGTTTCGACCACATGTACGGGGCCTATATCTACTTCCTCTTCCTCGAGCAGGAGGTCGGTCCCGAAGCGATCGCCCAGATGTGGAAGGACCTGGAGGACGTCGAACCGGACGACTTCAACCGCACCCTCCAGATCATCAACGACATCCTCCCCTTCAACGAGAACTTCCGCGAGTTCGCCGTCCGCAACTTGAATCTCGACCTCCAACCCGGCGACCCGATCTCCCCGAGCTACAAAGACCTCGACCCGACCTTCCTCGAAGGATTCGCTCCTCCGCTCCTCGTCGGCGACAGCCCCGCCAGCCGCATCGAGCTCGATCCCGGCCGGGACGAACCCCTCCGCTTCGATGACCCAATTCCCTCGCTGAGCGCCAACTATTACAACTTCGACACGCCGGCGGCAGTGACCCGATTGACGTTCGACTTCACCGGTCTGGCCCCGAACGAGGCCGTCGACGTCGATGTCGTCACCAAAATCCGCGGCGAGGGGTGGGAGCGCCGCCAAATCGACCCCAGCCAGCCGATCACCTTCTGCCGGGAGATCCCCGAGGACGCCCTGTCATTCTTCTATCTGGTCATCAGCAACCACGACATGGAGGAAGCGAACACCGTCCGCGGCACCTACACGGTCACGGCTGACGAGGTACCGTGCGCCGAAGAGGAGACTCCCTGACCATGTGCTCTCGTCGGGCAAGGGGAGGGGAGGGCCCTGTGCCCTCCTCTACCACACCGGGCGTGGCGCCAGTACCCAAGCCGACGAGACAACGCAGAGCCAGTTCCTACGTCGCCAGGCTCTGCATGAGGGCAAAGAGCTCCGCCTTCTCCTCAAACCCGATTCCGGGCACGTCGGGTAGAGCCACATAGCCATCGACCACCGGAACGTTGTCGGCAAATCCCCCGAACGGTTGGAACACGCCGGGGTACGACTCGTTCCCGCCGAGACCGAGACCAGCCGCCATGTTCAGCGACATCTGGTGACCGCCGTGGGGGATCACCGAGCGCCGGCTCCAGCCGTGCTCCTCCAGCATCTCCAGGGTGCGCAGGTACTCGACCAGACCGTACGAGAGCGCGCAATCGAACTGCAGAATGTCGCGATCGGGCCGCATTCCGCCGTAGCGGATCAGGTTGCGCGCGTCCTGCATCGAGAAGAGGTTCTCTCCCGTCGCCATCGGCAACTCGTAGTGCCGGCCGAGCTCCGCCTGAAGCGCGTAGTCGAGCGGATCGCCCGCCTCCTCGTACCAGCGCAGGCGATAGGGCGCGAGCGCCTCGGCGTAGGCGATCGCCGTCGGCAGGTCAAACCGGCCGTTGGCATCGACCGCCAGGTGATCGCCGGACCCGACGACGGCGAGAACGGCTTCGATCCGCCGGAGATCCTCGTCGAGCGGAGTTCCGCCGATCTTCATCTTCACCACCGTGTACCCCAGGTCGAGATAGCCCCTCATCTCGTCCTGAAGCGCCGAAAGGTCTTTGCCCGGCTGGTAGTACCCTCCGGCCGCGTAGACGAAGACCCCGTCTTCGGCCTCGCCCCCACGGTAGCGTTCGCCGAGCAGACGAAACAGCGGCTTACCCTCGATCTTGGCGACGGCGTCCCACACCGCCATGTCGACGGTCCCGACCGCCACCGAGCGCTCGCCATGACCGCCCGGTTTCTCCCCGGTCATCATCGTCGCCCAGATCTTGTGCGGATCGAGATTCGCGCCGTCGTCGGTCAGCAGCGCCGACGGGTCGGCCGCCATCAGGCGCGGGATGAAGCGATCCTGGAGCAGACCGCGCGGCGCGTAGCGACCGTTCGAGTTGAACCCGTAGCCAACGACGCGCCGGCCGTCGCGGACCACGTCGGTGACCACGGCGACCACCGAGACCGTCATCTGGCTGAAGTCGATAAAGGCGTTGCGCAGCTTCGACCTGATCGGCGCCGTCGTCTCCCGGATTTCGACGATCTTCATCCTGGTGGTGCCCTCCCCGCTCACGCCTCGTTCGGTCCCCGGCAGCCAATCGTAGCGCGCCCAGGCGACGGCTGCCGGATCGGTCGGAATCCGCCAGGTTCCGGCGGTCCCACCCCTTGCGAAGGCGCCGGCGCCGCAGTACCGTAGTGCATATCCCCCGTGTGGGAAATAGGCATTTGGAACGACGGACTTCGCTCGGGAGGAGTGTGGCGTGCGTAGGGTCGGGCGTGTGGTCGAGTGCGGCTGGTGGATGCGAGCGGCGGTGGCGGCCGCGTTCGCGGCCGTCTCACTCGTCGGGGTGGTGCCCTCGGTGTCGGCAACGGTCGTGTTGGATTGCGACGGGCACCCGGCAACGATTTTCGGCGCGGGTGTGATCAACGGCACGACGGGCAACGACGTCATCGTCGGCTCCGAGGGTCCGGACACGATCAACGGCAAGGGCGGTAACGACGTCATCTGCGGCCTGGGTGGGGCCGACACGATCCACGGCAACACCGGCAACGACCGCATCTTCGGCGGGTTGGGCATCGACGACCTCTACGGGGACGCCGGTGACGACTTCATCCACACCGGCTTCAACGCCGATGGCGACACCGCTCATGGCGGCACGGGCAATGATCAGATCGACGCCGAAGGCGCTTCCACCCAATGCACGGTCTCTGATGATTCCGTCGCGTGTAGCAGTGACACTCACGTTTTCGGTGACGCGGGCAACGACACCATGCTAGGCCAGGCGGAATTTCATGGCGGCTCAGGTAACGACACGATCACCGGGCTAGGCCTCCTCGCTGGCGACTCCGGCAACGACGCCCTCACCGCCACCTTCATCGGTACCCTGCGAGGCGGCTCGGGCAACGACACATTGGCCGCGACCACCGGCCCCGCCGATTTCGATGGCGGCTCGGGCCGTGACACCTGCCACGCCGATGGGGACGACTTCCTGAAGTCCTGCGAGGTCCAGCCCTAGCGCCTGATCC
>JAXDKI010000301.1:0-16483 GCA_034667245.1 Thermomicrobiales bacterium
GTTGGTCACCGACCACCACCACCCGGATTGTTCCGTCCGTCCCCACCGCCGCAAGGCGCCAGCAAACGACGACCGGCCTGGTCGCCGCCCTTCCTCCGCCTGAACCGGGAGGAACGGCGCCGCGAGCGGCTAGCGGCTCGTCGCGTGGGACCGCACGCACGGATCCCGTCGGCACCCGCCGAACCAATTCCCTATCACCGTCAGAACCACGAACCTGACCGCGCCGTAGCCGCTCGTGCCCGCTCCGGCTACTGACTGTTTCCCGAACCCCCCGAGTCCAGCCGCTCCAACTCCGCCGCGATCGCCTCCTCCAGAGGACGCACCATCGCCGCGCGATCGGGGAAGCGGGCGACGTACTCCTCGACCCGCGCCGTCATCATCGCCAGGAGCTGCCTGGGAACCGCCGTCGGGTCGCTCGCATCCCACTGCCAGACCTCGTGGCGGCTATCGACGATCCCGGCCTCGATCTCGGCGGCGGCATCGCGATCCTGGGCGAGCACGGCGAGCGCGAGGTCGGCGTGGGCGTCCGCCTGGTGCGGATCGAGCTCGAGGGAGCGGCGCAGCAACGGCTCTGCCCTCCCGCCGTCGTCCGCGTGCAGCGCCATCGCGCCCAGTTGGGCGTAGAGCTGCGAGTATTGATACGTCTTCGCGAACTCCGCCGGCATCGCGTCGAGGGCGCCGGCGAAGATCGGCACCGTCGCGGCGACGAGCGGCGCGCGATCCGGGTGCGTCTTGACGAGCGACGAGATCGCCTCGATCGCATCCCGGACGTCGGACATCTGCTCCTGAGGTGGCAGCGGGGACGTCAGCTCCAACAGCCGGGCGAGGGCCGTCTCGGCGCCGCCGGAGTCGCCGGCCGCAAGACGAGCTTGCGCCAGGGAGGTCCAGCCGGCAGGGGCATCGGGCCAGACCGTGGTCGCTTTCGTGGCATTGGCGGTCGCGCCCTCCGCGTCACCCTGGGCCACCAGAACGGCGGCGAGCCCCGTCAGGGCAAACACCTGCTCCGGGTTCTCGGCAAGTGCCGCTTCGTAGCGAGTCCGTGCCCCGTCCAGGTCACCGGCGGTGCGCGCCTCGTCGCCCGCAATGCGCTCCCGCTCCTCGCTGCAGAAGGTGTCGTCGAGGCGACGCACGGTCTGCATCTGCCCCCGCTGCCACGCCGCCACCTCCGCCATCTTGGCCTGGTACGTAGCCGCGGTCTCCGTATCGCCGGCGAACAAGGCGAGGAGATACCCCTCGATGTAGATGGCGAACATGGGACCGGCCTCGTCGATCGTCGTCAACGGGGCAGCGCCGACGTCGACAAGCGCCCCGGCGAGCAGGCGCTGACGCTCCTCGACGATCGCGTACACCGTCTCCATGTCCCCGCGAGCGAGCGCCCACGCCCACTCCCGCGAAGCCGACCCGATCGCCACGCTCCAGGCGCGCAGGCGATCCACACGGGTGGCGCCGGAGTCGGGGGCCAACACCCGATCCGTCCACTCCCGGATCTCTTTGGCATCGGCCAGAATGCCCTCACCCGCCTGCTTGATGATCGGATCGTTGACGTCGAGGTTCGGATCCAAGACCGGGATGGCCTGGTAGTAAATGTACTGACGATTGTCGTACGCCTCGGCGAGGGCGATTTCGAGCCCAGGATCGTTGGGGTGGATTTCGGTCGCAAGGATGCGTCGCTCCTGGATCTCGATGTCCAGGGCGGCGATCGCCACTGCCCGGCGCTCCGGGTCTTTCGGCCAGAGTTGCGTGCTCTTGCGGGCCGTCAGATCGTCGCCCCGCACGTCGGCGGTGGTGTCCAGTAACGCGGCACCGGCGCGAATCTCGGCGGAGTCGGCGATCTCCTCGTGGGCGCGCTCGTTCGCGGGATCGATCGCGAGGATCTCACGCCGGAGCGCTTCCGCCCGCTCTAGGTAGACGGGTTCGAGGTACCGACCGTTGCCGAACGCACGGAAGGCCATCAAGTTCGCGAAAATCGCTCGGGCCCGCTCGTCGTTCGGCCGAATCGCCAGCGCCTGTTGCCAGGACGCGGTCGCGAGGTCGGGGCGACTCTGGAACATCGAGATGATCCCGAGCCCGATCGCCGCATCGACGTTGTCCGGTTCGATCGCTTGAATCCTCCTCAGCGCGGACAGGGCAGCAGTGCAATCGCCGATGAAGAACCGAGACGTCGCCTGCTGCGCGAGCAGGGATGGATCGTTGGCAGGTGCTTCCCGCTCCAGGGCGTCGAGCTCGTCTTTCGCGCGCTGCACCCAGGTCTTTTGCTCGTCCGTCCGATCGAGGCGGCGGTTCGACTCCGCGAGGTGGGTGTAGATGCGGGCAAACGTGGCCCTGACCGTCGCCGGTCGATCGAGCTGCCCGGACCGGGCGAGCAACCCGTCGCGCAGCGGCAGCGCCTTCGTGTACCAGCCGATCGCCGCCTCCCACCCTTCGTCGACGATCTCCGCGGCGATCCAGCCCCGAGTGAAGTAGGACTTGGCGAGAATCAGCTCGTCCTGGGGAGAGAGGGGTACTGCCGCATTCTGCCGGGTCTCGTAGTACCCGATCGCTCGCTCCAGCGCGACCGCCGCCGGCTCCGCCTGGCTATCGAGGCGGAGCGCATCGCCGAGGTAGAAGTTGAGCATCCCGGTGTTGGGTGCGCTCGGGTCCTGGGGAACGGCCTGCTGGAAGAGGATAATCGCTTCCCGAAGCCGGTTCTCGTTGTAGGCGATCACTCCGGCCGCACCGGCCACGAGCTCGGTCACCGTATCGGTGCGGAGCGCCGGGATCTCGACCCCCTCCCTCACCTGGACGAGGTCGGCAACGCTGCTGGCCGCGGCCTGCTCGCCCTGGCCCGACTCCGACTCCGACGCCGGCGACGAGCCGCCGATCGTCAGACCGGCGCCCGGGTCGGTGAAGACCATGTAGGCGCCGTATTGCTTCCCGGCCTCGCCGCGGTCGATCTCGCGGTAGATCAGGACGGCCTTGGCACCGATCCGCTTGCCGAGCGCCCGCGCCTTGTCGGTGTCGCCGGCATCGAAGGCGACCGGGAGGTCGCGAACGACGATCCGACCCGTCTGCCCCTGCGCGTAGAGAACACCGGCCAGATCGTTCTCGATCGAGGCAGCCGCCGCCTCGCGGGTGATCGCGATGCCAAGGGCCCCCGTCGGGATCGGGAGGACGACCCGCCAGAGATACTGCTGGTAGGCATACGCCCCGGCGATCGTCGCCGTCGCCATCGTTAGGAAGGAGAGCGCCCGAACTCCCGTGAGCGGTCCCGCGAAGCGAGCGGCCAACGACGGTTGCTCCTCCGGCTCGATCCGACGGTTGCGCAGCCACAGAACGCCGACCACGGCGGTGAGGAGGAGCAGGATGCCGGCAATGATCAGGAGCACGCGGTCCTGGTAGGTGGAGAGGGCGAGGATCATCCCCTTGAAGGTCGAGAAGAGCTCGAAGGGCGAGAGCAGGTCGAGCGCGATCTCGTTCGACGTGCTGAACCCGAGCCGGTAGACCAGTACCCCGGCGATGAGAAACAGCACCGCGGAGACCGACCCGGCGAGCGCATCCCGGAACCACCCAACCGTCCGGGCGGCGACCTCGGCACCGGCGGCGACCGCCGCGCTCCGCGCCGGCATCACCAGCGGTCGCGACGGCACGGCGGCAACAAGCACCGGCTCCGCCCAATCCAGTGCCACCACCGTGTGCTCGTCCGCCACGGCCCGCCGGGCGATGGCCACCGCCGCATCGAGCGGCCGCCCATCGGCCAGCGCGGCGGCGAGTTTGGCCGCAAACGTGACCCGCGCCTCGCTCCCCATCGTGCCGGGCACGAGGAGATCCGCCCAGTCACCACGCGGTCGATCCGGCGTCCTGGCGCCGTCGCCGGCGACGACCACGAGCGGCGTACCCGACGGCACAGCGGCATTGGCCCCGCCATTCGCCGTCAGGAGTACGACGTGCGGACGGGACGTCGTCAACGCGGTCGCCGTCAGCTGGTCGTTGACGCCGACATCCACCCGCGGGTCGGCGCCGACGGCACTCGTCACCGCGAGCACATCCTCTTCCACGCTGTCAGCAAGGAGCGTGACCCGCAAGTTGCCACGCTCGAGGGACGAGCTGGAGCTGGATCCTGGTCGAACCGCCGCCCGGCTGAGCGGAGTCCGCGGTGAGAGTGCCAGAAACCGCTCGCGCTCCGGATCGCGCAGCAGCTCCCACGGGAGCGCGGCGAGTTCCTCGCCCTCGATCTGAAGGACGATCGGCATCGGACCATCGCTCGCCTTTTGCAAACTTGCCTCGAAGAGCCGGGCGATCGGCGGTAGAAAAACCGCGGCAAAGAGCCGCTCGCCGGTACGAGTCGCGATCTTCCAGGGACGGGTGTCGCCGTCGACCACCTCACGCGGCAGGGCATCGACGGTCGGCAGCGCGGCGGTCGCCTCGGCCCGACCGGCAGATCCGGTGGCGGTCACGAGGAGGCCATTACCCCCCGCGAGCAGGCGGATCACGAACGGAGTCGGCGGCGCCTGGACCCCATTGCGGTGAAGGGAGGGGATGGGAACCCGGAGCCGCTCACGGAGGCCGGAGCGGCGCGAAGTGGTCGGCGTCGCATTCAGGTCGGTTTGGTGCTCGGTCATCGTCGGTCGATCGCCGTCTCGTCCTTACAGGCGTCTGTCGAGCGTGTTTCGGGGATGGTAGCGCCTACGCACCCAATCGTGCGTCCCGCCGCCCGTTTTTCATCTTTTGCGACCGGATCGCCCATGCTCATTCGGACGCCGTCCGCCGCACGAGAAGGAAATCGTCCACCCGCAAGAGCCGAAGGACGAGCCGGACAAGGCGCGGTAGTAGGCGCTCAACCTCTGACATCCCCGTCAGTCTGGGCTCGGTGAGCGTCACCCGCCTCTCGCAATACTCCAAAGAGCAGCCGCCGGCGGCGAGGACGTTCCGCACCCAGTCGGCATCCGGCCCGTACGTGAGCGCGACCACGAACCCCTCCGGCGAGCGAAATGCCATCACCGGCGTCCGATACTCCCTGCCCGATCTGCGCCCCGTATGAACGACGATGGCAAACGGCGGCACCCGCCCCGCAAAGCGCCGGGCGACGGGATTCGTGATGCGCCGGTTGATGCGGGCAAGACTTCGCGGGAACGGCATCGCTCTGTCCTATCATCAGGAACGACGGAGAGCTTCTTGGGGATCGTAGACGCCGTATACCGGCCCCCGCCTGCCTGGTCGGAGAGTTTGAGGAGCGGATATCCAGACGGGCAGCACTACGCTAAACGTCCAGTGTTGAGTAGAACTCTGGGAGTTGTTCGATGACGGTCAAGGAGCGCATCCATCTATTGGTGGAAGAACTGGACGAACAGCAGGCTGAGGCCGCGCTCGTCCTCCTCGATCGCTTCCTGACAACGAAGACAGGGCACGGCGGGGTGGCCCTTGATGAAGCCGAAGGCCCGTCGAGAGCAACCCGCCCGGGCACCTTCTGACAAGCGAGAGCCCATTGTGGGGAATCGTCGGGCTAGTTGCCGACGGCGGACCGATCGACACCTCCGAAAATGTCGACAAGTACCTGGCCGACGCATACGGTGATCTCCACTCCGACGACACCGAATGACGGCAACGCACAGCCGTGAGGTAGCTGTCTTCGTCGATACAGGCGCCTATGCTGCGCTCGCTCTCACCTCGGACGCGAATCATCGCCGCGCACTCGCGACCGCGACCGCACTCGAGCGTCGGCGAGCGTTCCTCTGTACAACGAACTGGGTGGTCGCGGAGATATACGCGCTGATCCTCGCTCGTGCCGGCCGGACGGCCGCAATCTCCATCCTCGACCGCTTCGAGCAGAGCCCCGATCTCATCGTGCGCGTTGCAGAGGATGACGAGCGGCGAGCGTACGAGACCGTGTGGCACTATCAGGACAAGACGTTCACCCTCGTCGATGCCACAAGCTTCGCCGTCATGGAACGTCTCGGCATGACGGAGACGTTCACCTTCACCCAATATGGGTTTCGGGTCGTCGAGTCAGAGGAATGAACCGACCCAGGTACATGCTGCCTGGGTCGGTCCCTTTGGTTGGCGGTGGAGCAGTGCCGAACGTTATGCCGACTCTGCGTACGGGATCTTCTGATCCCCAACCGTCATCAGCAGCGGGCGGGAGCGGTTGCGGATGACGTTCTCGTCGACGACGCACTTGCGGACGTTGTCCAGGGAGGGGATCTCGTACATGACGTCGAGGAGGATCTCCTCGATCGTCGTCCGCAGACCGCGGGCGCCGGTTTTGCGCTCCTCGGCCTGCTTGGCCGTCGCCTCCAGCGCCTCGTTGGTGAAGACGAGCTCGACCTGATCGAGGTTGAAGAACTTCTGATACTGCTTGACGATCGCGTTCTTCGGCTCGGTCAGGATCCGGATCAGCTCCTCGTGCGAGAGCGGGTCGAGGGCCACGGTAACCGGGAGGCGGCCGACGAACTCGGGGATCAACCCGTACTTCAGCAGGTCGTCGTGGGTCAGATTGTGGAGGGGGCTCTCGTCCTCGGTCTCCTCGTGGTCGACCGCACCGAAGCCCATCAGGTTGTGCTTGCCGGTGCGCTTGCCGACGATCTCGTCCAGCCCCTCGAAGGCGCCCCCGCAAATGAAGAGGATGTTGCGAGTGTCGATCTGGATGTATTCCTGGTGTGGGTGCTTGCGGCCACTCTGGGGCGGCACGTTGGCGACGGTTCCCTCGATGATCTTGAGAAGGGCCTGCTGGACTCCTTCCCCGGAGACATCGCGCGTGATCGAGGGGTTGTCCGCCTTGCGGGCGATCTTGTCGATCTCGTCGATGTAGATGATCCCGGTCTGGGCACGCTGGACGTCACCGGCGGCCTGGATCAGGCGGAGCAGGATGTTCTCGACGTCTTCGCCGACGTAGCCGGCCTCGGTCAACGCGGTGGCGTCGGCGATCGAGAAGGGAACGTCGAGGAGTTTGGCCAGGGTCTGCGCCAGGAGCGTCTTACCACAGCCGGTGGGGCCGACGAGCAAGATGTTGCTCTTCTGGAGCTCGACGTCGTCGTCGCTTTCCAACCCGGCGTTGATCCGCTTGTAGTGGTTGTAGACGGCGACGGAGAGGATCTTCTTGGCCCGATCCTGACCGATGACGTACTGGTTGAGCTGCTCGTAGAGCTTGCGCGGGGTCGGGATACGAGTGAGGGCCGGCGTCGCGCGGGGTGGCTGCGGCTCCTCTTCCTCGATGATCTCGCGACAGAGTTGCACGCACTCGTCGCAGATGTAGACCTGGTTCGGGCCAGCGATGAGGCGTCGAACCTCTTCCTGCCCTTTATTGCAGAAGGAACACCGGTAATGCACCCGCCCACCTCGCGTACTGCTGCTCATTGCCGTCCCCAGTTGCCAGTCATCAGTTGTCCGTTGTCAGTCGATCGGGGCCGGTGGGCGGTTCGCGCCGGTGATCGTTCTCGTCTGGCAACTAACAACTGGCAACCGGCAACTCGTTACTTCTTCGCTTTGCCGTCGACCTCGTGCCCGTTCAAGGTGACCGGGTCGAACTTGTGGACCGGTTCCAGGACCTCGTCGACGACCCCGTACGCGAGCGCCTCGTCGGCGGTCATGTAGTAGTCGCGCTCGGTGTCGCGCTTGACCCGATCGAAGGGCTGACCGGTGTGCTGCGCCAGGATCTCGGTCAACTTCCGGGTCAGATTCAGCGTCTCACGGGCGACGACTTCGATGTCGGGTACCGCACCGCGGAAACCGGCCGATCCCTGGTGGATCATAACGCGGGCGTTGGGAAGCGCGAATCGCTTTCCCTTTGTCCCGCCAGCCAGGAGAACGGCCGCCATGCTGGCGCCCATGCCGATGCAAAAGGTCGCCACGTCGGGCTTAATCATCTGCATCGTATCATAGATGGCGAGCCCGGAATAGACGACGCCGCCCGGGGAATTGATGTAGAGCTTGATGTCCTGCTCCGGGTCCTCGTGGGCGAGGAAGAGGAGCTGGGCGATGACCAGGTTGGCGATCTGGTCGTCGATCGGGTACCCCAGGAAGATGATCCGATCCTTGAGCAACCGGGAGTAGATGTCGAAGGCGCGCTCCCCGCGGTTGGTGCTTTCGACCACCATCGGGACCAGATTTTCGATCTTCGGGATTTCCATGGTTTCCTCGTTCTGAGCCGCCAGCCGCCAGCCGCTAGCCGCTAGTGATGACGTTCGTCGCTGTCTGCTTCTCGGGCGATCATCCGTACTGCCAGTTGGTTGCTAGCGGCTAGCGGCTAGCGGCTTGTCTCGACAGTCGTCTCGCTCTCGTCGGCGTCGGTTGCGGTGATGGTTGCCTCAACCTCCGGCGTGTCAGTCGGTGCCGTGGCCTCGGCCATCTCGCCGTCTGCTGGCGGCGTCTCGGTCGTCTCCTCGCTCGGTGGCGGGGGCGTCCAGCCGTTGACGACGGCACCGCGGCCTTCGGTCGCCAGTTCGATCAGGCGGTCGGTCAGTCGGCGGTCGTAGAGGTCGTTGCGAACGGTCGAGCGGAGGTAGTCGCTGGTGCGGTAGACCTCGCGCGCCTCGTCGCGGGCGGGCATGTCGGCGATGAGTGTCTCGATCTCCGACTCGATCTCGGCGTCGGCGATCTCGATCCCCTCACGCTCGGCGATCTGCCGTAGGATCAACGAGTTGCGGAGTCGCTTCGCCACGTTCGGGCGGAGCTCCTCGCGCAACTCCTGCTCGGTCTGCTCGGCGCGGCGCAGGTAGGCCTCGAGCGGAACGCCGCTGTAGGCGAGACGCTGGCGCAGCCGGGCGACCTCCTCCGTGATCGCATCGTCCACCATCGCCTGCGGCACCTCGACCGTGGCACCCTCGGCGATCGTGTCGATGATCCGGTTGATCGCCTCGGTCCGGGCCTCACCCGTCCGCTCGGCATGGAGATTTCCGCGCGTGCGCTCCCGCAACGCCTCCAGCGAGTCGGCGTTGGCGTAGGTCTTGGCAAAGTCGTCGTCGAGCGGGAGGAGATCGCGCTCCTTCAGATCCTTGAGGGTGACGGTGTAGGAGAGGGTCTTGCCGCGACGCCGGTCCGAAACGACGTTCTCTCCCTCCTCGGGGAAGGAGATCTCGACCGTGGCCGACTGATCGACCGTGAGCCCGTCGATCGCGGTCCGCAGTTCGTCGATGAGATTGCTCTCGCCGAGGACAAAGACGGCGTCCTCGACCGGCGGCTGGAAGTCTTCCTCGCCCTCCCTGATGTGGATGTCAACCGTGGCTTGGTCGCCGTCCCTCGGCGTCCGCGGCTCGGCCGGATCGACCCACGGGCTCTGATTCAGCCGGAGCTGCTCGATCACCTCGTCGATCTTTGCCTCGTCGATCGAGGCGTCGACCGGCTCGGCCCGAACGGCGGTGTAGTCACCGGGGTCGGCGGTTGGATAGACGGGAACGGTGACCTTGAACTCCAGCGGTTCGGCGGCGACGAGCTCAAGCTCGGGGTCGCCGACCGGGACCAACTCTTCCTGCTGGAGGGCTTTGCGGTAGAGGTCGTCGATGAGGTTCTTATTGGCCTCCTCGACCCAGACCTCACGCCCGACCAGCCGCTCGAGCATGTGGCGCGGAACCTTGCCCTTGCGGAAGCCGGGGAGGACGATGTCGCGGGAGATCTTGCGGTAGGCCCGCTCGACCGCCTGCGCCGATTCTTCGGGCTCGGCGGCAATCTCGAGCCGGACCAGGCTCTCGGGCAACCGCTCGGTGGTAACTTTCACGCTTGGTGGCGTCCCTTCTGGCAAGTACGAGCGGGATTGGCGGCGGGAAGCCGTGAACCATTCCCAAACGGATGAACCGCGGCCATGCGGTCCGCGCAGCGACTGCCGACCCGGCCGCGCCGATAAGGAGGGATTATAGCGGTAAGAAGCGATCTGGCGTCGCCACGCTCACGCGCCCACGCGACCGCAACCGTGGGCGATCGATACTCGACTCGTTCAAAACGTGCTCGGCGAGTTCGAGGAGATTCGCTCCGGCAGCAAGAGGATCGTTCATCGTGATTCGATAGAACGGCCTGGCTGGCTCGTCGTCGCTCACCGTCTCCTTCGACAAGTGCACAACGTCCGCATCCCGACCTCGACGCATGATCACCTTGGGACGCGGGAAAAACGATATCACTGTTGCCCAGGCATCAAGTGGTTGCGGGCCGGTTCGGCCGGGGCCGAGGACCGTGGTCTCGTGCCACTGCCCGGTGCGGAGGGCAACCGTCCGGCGAACCGATTGAGGACGGTTCGCCGGCCCCGCGGTCGTTCGGGCGACATGCAAGGCGCATCGCCCGCCCTACCCTCCGCTCATCCGCCCTGGGACTGGGGCGCTGCAGCCGAATCTCTCGCAAACGGCGGGAACCGGGTCCGGCCCCGGCGCGTGGCAGCAGCCGACACCCTCACCGAGCTCGTCGCGACACCGGTTGTCGCAGATGGTTCCCGTCGGGCAGCAACCGTTCCGACAGATCTCCTCGCCGGCGGCACAACAGACCGCGACGGCAACGTCGAGTCCACCGCACAGACCCGGTCCCGCGCAGCAGAGAACACCCGCGAGACCCTCGGGGGGAAGCCCCGACGCGGGGCAACGGTGGCTCCTCAGACAGCAGCCGTCGCTGGTGCAGGTTTCGCCCTGGACGCAGCAGGCGTCGCCGCAGACCAGGTGGTCCGGGCACTCCCCGCACCGGTCTTTACAGAGTCCCGCGCAGCATGTTTCTCCGTCGTCGCAGCAGCGGGCGGCGGCGCCGTCACCGCAGGGCGGCCCGGAGGGGCAGCAGACGCTGGCCTCCGCGGCAAAGAACCCACCCCGCATGCAGCAGCTCCCATCTGGCAGGCACTCGCCGTCGCAGCAGAGCTGGCCGCAGCACGGATGACCATCGGGGCAGGTTTCACCCTTCTTGATCGGCGTGCAGGTACCGTCCTTGCAGCGGCTCCCGCAGGCCAACGCGCCGCAGGTCGTCCCCTCCTTGACGGGGTCCGGCTTGCAGGTGACGTTGGGGGGATCGGATCGGTCGCACTTCTCGCACGGCCCGCAGTCTTTGCAGCACTCCTCGGGCGTCTTGCATTTGCCGTCGCAACACGCTTGCCCCTCGGCGCAACAGGTCTCCCCACAACACTCGGCGTCCTCCGGACAGCAGTGGAGAAACTCGCCGGTCCGGCAGCACTTGGTCAGGCCGCGGCAGCAGATGGTGTCGTCGCCGGTGCCGCAGACCTCCTCCCCACTCGGGGGATCGCAACATCCCTGCGCCGTGCACTCCTGCGCCTCCGGGCAGCATCCGCCGTGCGGACACCTCTTATAGCCCTCGCAGCACGTGTCTTCGGAGATGCAGCGACCGCCTGGACAGCAATCCTTACCTTCGCCGCAGCGACTGGCGCAGTCATAAGTGATGCCGCGGCCACGGCCGCTCCGCTTGCACTTCGAGCAGTCGTCGCAGACGTCGACTTTGGCGCACTTGCCGTTGGCGCAGACCCCACACGTGCCACAACCATTGCCTTCGTTGATGGCTTCGCATTTCAGCGTGGCAGCATTGCAATTCGCGCAGTTGCCGCACACGGAGGTGGGTGACGCAACGCAGACACCGGAGTGGCAGAATCCGCAGTCCGCGCACGAGCGGCCCTCATTGCGCGGCTTGCACGTTCCCCGATGGCAGACCTGGCAGGGACCGGCCGCGTCGGCATCGCCCGCGCCAAGGAACGCGAGCAATCCGGCCCCAGCCGCACCGGCCGCCCGCTTGAGGAGCGTTCGGCGGGATGCCCCACCGCCCAGTATTCGAACCCACTGATCGAAGCGGTCGCCGTCCATGTCGTCGCCTTTCGTCACGCCTCGGTGGCGGAGCCAATACGGTCGTACTCGTCGCCGTCGATCGCGTCGTTCCCCACGTAACCCGCGATCTGGTCGTCGTCCAGTGGCCGCAGGCCGACGCGTTGCAGTGCGTGGCGCGGCGACCGAGATGGCGGCCGGCGCCATCGTGCCCCCGGCCGTCGCCCGGCGCATCGACAACAACCACTCAATTCGCGGGTGCGTCGCGGCGAGGAGGTAGGTATTTCTCACCCAGAAGGGCGGGATTCACTCCGGATCGTGGCGGATGGCCCAGTCGGCAGCCTCCCTCCGAGAGGCGACGCCGAGCGTGTCGAGGATGCTGGCGACGTGGTTCATCACCGTGCGCGGGCTGATCGAGAGGACGTCGGCGATCTCCTTGTTGGTCAGCCGTCGGACCAGCAGCCGCAGGATCTCCGTTTCCCGCGCGGTGAGTTCGCCGGCGACGGTCCCGCGGGAGGGAGTCAGCGGTGTCTCTTCTATCTCCGCGAGCACGGCGGACGCCTCGGCGATCGCTTGGTCCTGGGAGAGACGGCGGCCTTCCTCCCACGCAGTGGAGAATGCCGCCTCGCCGAGCACGCTCCTCGCCATGATGATGCACCGGTGGTAGGTCTCCCGCTCGGGTGGTTGGAAGGAGCTGCCGAGGTCCTCGCGAAGGGCGAATCCGGCGCCGAAGAGCCTGGCCGCTTTCCCTTCCTGTCTCGTTGCGACGCCGAGTACCGCGACGGTGACCAGGCAGGTCGAGATCTCAAATGTCACGCCGAGTTCCGCCCTAACGGCCAAGGATTCCCGGAGCAACGACGCGGCGCGGGCGCAATCTCCGAGGTCGGTGACGATTAGCCCGAGGTAGACCTGCGCGTCTGTGGCTGCCCAGACGTCACCGTCCGCCTGATGCAGCGCGAGAGATTCCTCGAGGAGAGCGATCGCACGTCGGCCTTCCCCTTTTCCCCACGCCACGACGCCCAGGTGATACAGATTGTGACCCGTCTCCCACGTCGCGGCCGCCGCCCGGTTGAGGGCAAGCCCCTCGGTCAGCAGCCACTCGGCCCGAGCGTAATCGCCCATGTCCTCGGTGGCGGCACCGACCAGGAGGAGGGCGAGGCGGAGGACCTCCGGATCGCCGAGCGCACGAGCCATGGCCAGACATTCGTCCAGGAGCACGCCGGCGCGATCTTCGTCGGTATCGCGCTGCGCCAGCAATCCCGTCGCCAGCATCACCCACACGCGGGCGGCCGTCGGCGCGAACGGACCGACGGCGAGAGCGCGATTGAGCCAGCGCAGACCATCGCCGACCTGGCTGAACCAGAGCCAATACCAAAACAGGAGGCCGGTCAATTCCAGCAGGGCCGCGAACTGTCCGTTCGTATCCAGCCAGGACAACGCGGTGCGCCAGTTATCTCGCTCGCCTGCGAGCCGGGCCAGGGGCTCCTTCGGCACCGCCGGGGCCAGCATCATGGGCCACAATTCCCAGAGTTGGCTTCGGCACCAAGCCGCATGGCGGTCGCGGGAGATCGCCTCCTCACCGGCCGTCGCCAGCCGCTCCAGGGCGAACTCGCGCACCGTCTCCAGCATCGCGAACCGCGGCTCACCGTAGTGTGCCACCACGGGATGGAGCGGGCTGTTATGCACCAGCGAAGCGTTCCCGTTGGGAGTCACCACGGGATACAGCAGACTGTTGTGCACGAGCGAGGAAATTTCGTCGATAACGGAAGTCGGCGAGGACCGCCTCGCCGACTCGCCGACTACGTACTCGGCCGCCTCCAGTGTGAAGCCGCCGGCGAAGACGGAAAGGCGACGGAAGAGCGTCTGCTCCGCTTCGTCGAGGAGGTCGTGGCTCCAGGCGATCGCGTTGTGCATCGTGCGGTGGCGGGCGGGCTGGTCGCGGGGACCGCCCGTCAGCAGCGGCAGCCGAGGCTCGAGGCGTGCCAGGACCGCCGCCGGCGGAAGGATGGCAACGCGGGCGGCCGCCAGTTCGATTGCCAGCGGCAGACCCTCCAAACGGTGGCAGATCGCCGCCACCGCTGGTGCGTTTTCTTCCGTCAGCGCGAAGTCGGCCCGGGCTGCCTGGGCGCGTTCGACAAACAAGCTCACCGCCGCGGTTGTCGCCAGTTCGGCGACGAGTGCCGGGCGAACTTCCGCCGCAGGCTCGGCCCGCGAGTTCGGCAGGGGGGGCAGCGGCAACGGCGGCACGGACACGTCGCGCTCTCCTGAGAGGTGCAGCACCGAGCGGCTGGTGGCGAGGATGGTGAGGGCGGGACACGCCGTGAGCAGTTCGGCGAAAAGTGGCGCACCCTCGACCACATGCTCGACGTTGTCGAGAATCAGCAGCAGTTCCTGCCCGCTCAGGTGTGCCTGCAGCGTCGCCGCGATCGCTCGCTGGCGCGTCTCCCGGACGTCGAGCGCCGCCGCGATCGCCGCGGCGACCAGGCGAGGATCGTGCACCGGGGCGAGAGGGACGAAGACAACCCCGTCGGCGAAGTCGCCGGCCACCAACTCCGCGACGCGCAGGGCCAGGCGGGTCTTGCCGACGCCGCCGGGACCGGTGAGCGTCACGAGACGCACGTCCTCGCGTCGCAGCAGCGTGCCCAACGCGGCCACGTCGCGTTCGCGTCCGACGAACGATGTGAGGGGGCGAGGCAGGGCGGCGCCCGGCGGACGGCGCAAGTCGTGTGGCCGGAGCGGAACGGGCTCGTGGCGAATGGCCGGTTCCGTCGGCATTGGACGTCCGATTGCGAAGACCGCCGGCGCGGCACTCGCGCAGGTCGTGTCGCATCATCGTGGTTGGCATCGACAACGTCAACCCGAATCCCGTGGATGCGCACGGTCATCTGGGTGAAAAACACCCATTTCCTCGCCGCGACGCACGCGTGAATTGAGTGGTTGTTGCCGATGCGCCCGGCGGCGGTCGGGGGCACGATGACGACGGCCTCGTTCCTCGTCTCACAGGCGGGGGCGAGGTGACCGCTGGCCATTTCGCCGCGAGGAGGTTTCCCAATGGTTGGAATTGCTCCCGACTGTTCGCCGAAGGAGCGCCGCTCGAAGCATCGCCTTGCCGCGATCCGTCGGCTGACTGCCCTACTGGTGGTCGGTCTGCTGTCGCTGTCGGGCTTCGCCCACGTCGGGGCGCGGCAGGACGACCCCGCGGCCCGCTACGCGGCGACCGACCTTGGCGAGATCAAGGGTTACCCGAGTACGGTCGCGTTTGCCCTCAACGCGAAGGGAGTGGTCGTCGGCCAGGGATACGATCCATCCACGTATCTCGGTCGCGCCACCATCTACCGGGGCGGCAAACTGCGGGCACTCATCAAAGGGGAAAAGGGGGTGAGCGCCGCGCAAGACATCAACGCCGCAGGCCAGATCGTCGGCTATGTCCAAGCGTCCAACGACTTGACGCGGGCGACGCTCTGGGTGTCGGATGAGGCGACGAACCTGGGCGATTTGGGCGGGGGAAGCCTCGCGGTCGCGATCAATGACGCAGGTGTGGTGGTGGGATGGTCGTCCTCTACTGCTGACAACCACCTGCATCCGATCGTCTGGATCGATGGCGAAATGACCGCGTTGGAGCTGCTGCCGAAGGGCGAGCGAGGCATGGCTCTCAACATCAATGGCGACGGTCTCGTGGTCGGCTTCTCGACACTGGGACCGGACGAACAGGGCGCCTCGGCACCGCAGCATGCCGTGGCGTGGGAAGACGGAAAGCCGATCGACTTGGGGGTTATCGCCGGGGACTACAGTGAGGCGCTGGGGATCAATGCCGCAGGGCAGATCGTCGGTCGCTCCACGACGGGGGCGGATCAGACCGAGTTTGGGCCGGGCAGCCACGCCGTGCTCTGGGACGGTGACGAGATCACGGATCTCGGTGCGCTGGCGGATGGCGAGATCAGCGTCGCGGCGGCGATCAACGCGCGGGGGGAGATCGTCGGGCGCTCCTCCGTGGCACCCGGCGAGTCGTTCGGCCAGAACCACGCGACGCTTTGGCGGGACGGCGAGGTGCTCGACCTCAACGACCTCGTGGAAGGCGGGAGCGACGTGGTGCTGGACAACGCTTACGACATCAACGACGACGGCATCATCGTCGCCATGGGGAAGGCGGGCGGTATCGAGCACGCATTCCTGCTGACACCCGTTGACTCCTAACCCGTGCCAGTGCCTCGTCCCTTCGTCTGCCGGCCCACGTCCGGCACGTCGACGAGGCACACTCTCGCCGACGCACGCCTTCTGAGAACGTGCCGCCTGACCACCTCATGAGGCGCTGAAAGACGGGTCGTGAATCGGTCAGCGATGCCTGAGAGGACCTACCGGGTTCAGGTAGGTCCTCCACCTCAAAAAGGGGCCGGGCGTACCTCCACGAGCGCAAGGGGCTGGCGGTCGGCCGCAGCCGGACCGGGGAGATCCTGCAGGCGGAGGGCCCGCGCTGGCGCACCCAAGGAAACCTGGTTCGGCGAGCGGGTCGACCCCGAATTCGTGGCAAAGAGGGGGCGATCGTTGCCCTCGACGAGGCACCATCTGCGGGGAGTGTCGTCGTCTGTCTCGACGAGATGGGGCCGGAGGCGGCCAAGAGCCACCCCGGCTCGCGTGTGATCCGGCCCGATCCGACGGGGAACGGCGGGCGCGGGCAAAGCAGGACATCGACGACGGGCGGCGCGGCCGGGGGACGTTTTCGGCGCCTTTCGTCCGGCGACCGGTGACGCCTTCACGCTGGCCTCCTGGGGTCGGACGAT
>JAXDKI010000302.1:0-8297 GCA_034667245.1 Thermomicrobiales bacterium
TCCACCCCTACCCCACCGTGTACCCCGTACCGGCCGGGAGTGTCGCACGGCAGAGAACCGCAATCAATGCAGGTTGCCAGTTGTCAGTTGTCAGTTGTCAGTTGTCAGAACGAAGAGTGGCCTGCTCGAAGGTTGGGTTGTAGTGGACATCCAGAAACGCAATGGGATGATCCCTCGAGCGATGCGGACATACCAACGCCGCGCCAGCGAAGAGCGCCATTTCGAGACACATCTTGTGTAGGAGATGCGTGCACAGTCGCAACCACCTCGTGGAAGCGCGCATAGGACAAGGTGTCTCAGGGTCAGAAGGGGGCTACCATACTGCGATCGAGTCGCGCGGCGGAAGTCGGAATGCAGCAGGAGTCGATGATGACAGCGAAGGGTCCGCTCGTGGTCAGTCCGCGTCTCGACGCCAAGCCGTGGGGCGGGCGACGACTGGAGGCGTTCGGCTTCGGCCTCCCGCCGGACCAGGCAATCGGCGAGGCGGTCGTGACGGCGCCGGATGCCGTGGTTGAGGGCGGTGTTCAGCTCTCTCAGATAGTGGGCGAGCGGCCGGAGGCGACGCTCGGCGAGCGCGGCTTAGCCGCCACCGGAGAGAAGGTGACCTTCCCCCTCCTCGTCAAATTGATCGACGCGAACGAAGACCTCTCGATCCAGGTCCATCCGGACGACGCCGCAGCCGCGCGCGAAGGCGACGGGCAGAGTCTCGGCAAGACCGAAGCGTGGTGGGTGCTGGACGCCGACCCGGGAAGCGCGCTTTATCTCGGGCTGCGACCGGGGGTCACGCTTGATGACTTGGCGACGGCGAGCCGCGGCGGGACCGGCGCCGCTCACCTGATGCGGAGGGTTTCGGCGCAACCGAACACGCTCGTCTTCCTCCCCGCGGGCACCGTCCACGCGCTGGGCGCGGGGGTTCTCGTCTATGAGATTCAACAGCCGTCGGCGATCACCTACCGCCTCGACGACTGGGGCCGAGTCGACGCCGCAGGGCGCCCGCGCGAGCTCCACGTCGAGCAGGGTTTGGCGGTGGCTGATGCATCTTCGCGGCCGGAGCCGATTTTGCCCGTCACACTTCCGTCCGCGAGCGGTCGTCGGCAGTTGCTCGTAGCCTGCCCCTACTTCGCGCTCGAACGGATTGCGCTGGTGGCGGGCGAGGAGGTCGGGCTGGTGGCGGCAGAGAGTCCGCAGACCGTGACCTGCCTCCAGGGTACCGTCCAGGTCACCGCTGACGGTCGAACGGTCGCGCTCCAGGCTGGGCAGACGGCGGTGTTGCTTGCCGACGCGGCAGGAGCGGCGATGCGAGCGGATTCTCCGACGGTTGCACTCCGGGCCTGGGTGCCGGACGAGTCGACGATCCGGATGATGGCGGACCGCCAACCTTCCGCCTGACAGGAACCGGCTACGGACCGGCCACGGTGACCGTCGCCTCAGGGAAACGGTCGTGGAGCGCCGCGACGACGTCGTGTGACGAGGCGAGGTCGGCGGTGAAGAAGAGTGTCGCGCGGAGATCGACGGCGTCCGGCGCGGCCTTGAGAATCTCGATCCGGGGCGGCGTCGCGGAGAGACCGGGCAGTTCGGACACAGCGGCCAGGAGCGTTGCCGCCGCCTCACGGGGGGGTGGCGGTGCGCCCGCCACCTGGACGACGAGCTGATTGAGGCGAAACGCGGAGCGATTGCCGACGACTTCCGAGAAGATCTTCGAGTTCGGCACCAGCACCTGCTCGGCCCGGTCGTTGCGGAGGTGCGTGGTTCTGATCTCGATCCGTTCCACGATCCCCTCCTCGCCGACGACGCGGATGCGGTCGCCGGGGAGGAAGGGCTGCTCGGCGAGGAGATAAAGACCGGCCACGAAGTTCTTGAGGACATCCTGCAGCGAGAGCGAGACGGCGGCGGTGACGAGGCCGATGGAGGTGACGAGCGAGGCCGAATCGGCGCCAAGAGCCCGCAAAGCGACCGATCCGGCAAGGACGTAGGCGCCGATCGTGACCGCGTTGGTGACCAACTCGGGGATGCTGTTCTTGACGTTGCGCCGCTCCATCTCCCTTCGCACGCGCCGTCGGACGCGGCGGACGACGAAGACGGAGCCGACGAGGACGAGCGCCGCCCAGACCAGGTGTATCGCGAAGTCGGCCAGGCCGGCTCCGGCATCGCCGAGCCGGTCGTTCAGCCAGCCCCAGACTTCCCCGACCCTGTCGCTCACGTGAGGTTGATCGCTCCGCTCTGTCGACTCCCGACGCGGTCGCGGGACCGTAATCGGTCCCGCGGTCAGGCCCGGTCATTGTTGCGGCGGAAGCGCCTCTTGTCGAGATGCCGGTTACGCGCGGCGGCCTAGCGGGGGACGGGCGGCGCTTTCAAGGCGAGGCGGGCAAGAACTGGCAGGTGGTCGGAACCGGCGTCCTCCCCAACCCATGCAGCCTCGGCGGCGAGGTGGGCGGTGTGCCAGATGTAATCGACCCGGACGACCGGCCGGAGCGGAAATCCGGCGAGGCGGTCGTTCAGCCGCACCGAGCGACCGACCCGGACGGGCAAGGTAGCACCGCCGCGGCGGATGGTCCGGAAGGCGTCGATCATGCCGGCCGATGTCCAGTGGGCGTAGCGGGAATGACGGATGGTCATATTGAAGTCGCCGACCACGACCGACGGCGGGCCGGAAACGGCGATTCGGGCGAGTCCGTCGATCTGGTCGGTGGTGACGGCGTCGAAGACGATTCCCGTCCGACCAACGCGGGGCGGCCGAGGGTGGGCAACGATCACGGTGACCGATTCGCCATCGAGATCGATGACGGCGCGGAGGTCAGGCCGACCCGGCGACAGGTGCAGCTGCTCCTGCTCGAGGATGGGATAGCGGCTGAGCAATCCCTTGCCGGCGAAACCGGCGGGGTGAAGGATCTGAAAGGGGAAAAGCGTGCCGAGTCGCCGCGCGATGGCCTGCGCCTGTCCGGCTTCGAGCTCCTGCAGACCGATAAGATCGGCGGTGGACGACCTGAGTGCGGCGACCAGACGTTCCGGCTCGGCCAGCCCGTTGCCGAGGTTGTACGTCATCACGGTGAAGGCGGAGCCAACCTCGCTGTGATGTTGCGGCCTCGCGTGGGTTCGCCAAAAGGAGCGCCGTCGCCAGCGCGGAAGGTGCGCGGGATGAGACTCAACGTGCGGCACTGTGTCCGCGCCGCTTGCTACGGCATCCTGGGGTTTCTGATCGGGATTCAAATCGTGCGAACTCGCTCCGCCGCGGTATCGAACTGCGGCGCTGACCGGGCTAAACGGGGACCGTTGTGCCCGTTCAAGCGATTGTGGCACTCTGGCGGACATCTCGCCAGACCGATTGGTCCCCACAGTGGGAAATCCCCAGCGCGACTTCCACTATTCGCGTTCAGGCGAGGATCCGTCGCCGCTCCGGATCGTACGGCGCGCGCAGATGCGGCGTTGCCCTGAACCGCTCGCCGGCAACTTCTATCTCGTAGTGACCAGCTCCGATCCACGCTGCGGTGACCGGCTCGTCTGCTGTCACGTACCCCATCCCGATCGCGGCGCCGAGGGTGTGGGCGAACGACCCGGAGGTGGTGTAGCCAACCGGGCGACTATCGCGAAAGATCGGCTCACCACCCCAGAGGATTGCGTCGGCGTCGTCGACGACTAGGGTGACGAGTCGGCGTCGCACCCCCTCGCCCCTCTGCCGGAGGAGGGCGTCGCGCCCGAGGAAACCACCCGGTTTGTCCCAGGCGACGGCGAAGCCGAGACCCGCTTCGAGCGGGGTGTCATCGGGCGAGACGTCGTGGCCCCAGGAGACGTAGCCCTTCTCGAGCCGCAGCGAGTTTTGCGCCGTCGTGCCGGCGAGGGCGATGCCGAACGGCTCGCCTGCGGTGAAGATCCTGTCGAAGACGTCCGCGGTCCCGGCTGCTGGGATATGTAGCTCCCAGCCCAACTCGCCGACGTAGGTGATACGCGCCGCGAGAACCGAATGCTTGCCAATGGTGATCCAGCGAGCGGTGCCGAACGGGAAAGTGTCGTTCGAGAGATCGTCGGCGGTCACGGCCTGGAGGACGTCGCGGGCAGACGGTCCCATCAGCCCGAGGACGCCATACTCGGTGCTCACGTCGATTAGGGTGATGTTCGATCCTCTCACCCGCGCTTGCCGATCGATCCAGTCGAAATCGCGCGCCGTCTGCGCCGCGGAGGTGATGACGTAGAAGGCGTCATCGGCGGTGCGCACGACGGTCAGGTCACTCTCAAAGGTACCGCGGGCGTTGAACATGCCGGTGTAGACGATGCGATGGAGCGGGACATCAATGTCGTTGCCGCAGAGCTCGTTGAGCAGCGCGCAGGCATCGGGACCGGTCACGCGGTACTTGCCGAACGACGACTGGTCGAAAAGCGCGACCCGCTCGCGCGTCGCCCGGTGCTCCTCGGCCCACGCGGCAAACCATGGCGGGCGGTCGAACGAGTAGTCGAGGACCGGCGTTCGCCCATCAGTGGCGTACCAGAGCGGGCGTTCCCAACCGAAACGCTGCCCGAAGCAGGCCCCGCCGGCCGCTGTCCGATCGTGGACGGGGGAGCGGCGGAGGTTGCGGCCGGTCGTGAATTCGTGAGCAGGCCAGGCGATCGCGTAGTGGTGGCCGAGAACCTCGGGAACGCGCTGTCGAAGGAACGCGGCGTCGTTCATCGCCGGACCGAACCGCCGCGGATCGACCTCCCAGAGATCGAACGGCGCCTCGCCCTGACTGATCCACTCGGCGACCGCCCAGCCCGCGCCGCCCGCACCGGCGATGCCGAAGGAGTTGAACCCCGCCGCCACGAAAAGTCCATCCCGTCCGGCGATCGGACCAAGGAGGAAGGCACCGTCTGGGGTGAAACTCTCCGGGCCGTTGACGAAACGATCGAGCGGCGCCGATTCGAGGACGGGCAGCCGGTGCTTCGCCTCCATCAGCGCAGGAGTGAATCTCGCCCAGTCGGGATCGAAGAGTTGGTAGGAGAAATCGTCGGGGACGCGATCGACCGCCCACGGCTTCGTATCACCCTGGAAGGCGCCGAAGCGGATGCGATCGCCGACCGCGCGGAAGTAGATGGCGCCGTCGTAGTCGCGGGTGCAGGGAAGGCCGTCGACAATTCCCGCGAGTGGCGCGGTTTCGATGTAATGGTGTTCGACGGGATAGAGGGGCAGATCGAAGCCGGCGTCCAGACCGAGCTGGCGCGTCCACATTCCGGCGCAGAGGAGGACGTACTCGGCGGCCACGTCGCCGCGGTCGGTCTTGACGCCGGTGACGCGTCGACCGTCCCAGCCCAGACTCAGGGCACGGACTCCCTCCCGCAGCGTCGCCCCGTGCAGCTCGGCCCCCCTGGCGAGCGCTCGCGCCGTTTCGGCCGGTTCGACCCGGCCGTCCTCCGGCAGGAAAAACGCGCCGGCGAGGTCGTCCGTTCGCAAACCCGGCCAAAGCCGGGCTGCGTCAGCCGGCGAGAGTTCGTGGCTCTCGATGCCGAACAGTTTCGCCAGCCCCACGGTGCGGCGAATTTGCGTCACGCGATCGGCGCTGCGTGCCAGGAGGAGACTCCCGACCTGCTTCCAGCCTGGATCGTGCCCCGTCTCGGCGGAGAGACGTGCGTAGAGCTTTGCGCTGTGGTCATTGATGAGCGCCAGACTGCGGGAGGTGCGCAACCGCGTAACCATCCCCGCCGCGTGCCAGGTGGTACCGCCGGCGATCCGGTTTTGCTCCAGGAGGAGGACATCCTTCCAGCCCGCTTGAGCGAGGTGGTATGCGGCGCTGCAGCCGACGATGCCACCACCGACGATGACGACGCGGGCGTGGGTGGGGAGGTGGGTCATCCGGTTGAGCCTTTCGGGGACACGGCACTTCCAGTGCTGTATTACCGAGGCCAACGATAGCTCGCATTGTCTCTCAACGTGGATGGCCCCGCAGAGGTTCGGCGCCGGCACCGCCGCGCCGTACCATGTCGGGCAAAGATGTATGAGAAAGCGAATAGAACAAACGTCGCGCGCAGACGAGGGATTATCAGTGGCTCCATTGACATTACGGCGGTGGCCGACGCGGAGACGATCGATGCGGTCGCCGAGGGGGCCGGCGCGATCGGCGTCGTCGTCATCAGCGGCGCGAACATTGATCCCAGCTTCACCTGGCGCATCCTCTATGAACGCTCGGTGCTGAATCTGCTGACGATCCGCATCCCGATCCCGGACCGCCCCGGTGAGCTCCCCCGCCTGCTGGAACCGATCCACCGCCTCCGCATCAACATCATCGACGTCGACGTGAACCGACACGACGCCCGCCCACGAATGGGCGAGCGCGTGGTGGAACTCTGCCTGGCAATCAACGGTCCATCGGAGGAGAAAGCGCTGTTAGCGGCACTGGCCGACTGCAACTACGCGCCGCAGTACAGCCGTTGGCACGATCCGGTGTGAGCTGCCAGGATCTACGGGAGGACGGTGGTGACGTCCGTCTCACAGCGGCGAACGTCGGTGGTCAATTCGGGAGCATACGTGTCGCGACCCGAGCCACAGTCAATCCGTGTGGCCGCATAACCGGGAATGTAGATCGAGACGAAGTCGTTGCCCGACCCGCCGAGGAGGATGGCATTGAATCCGGCAACCTCGTCGTTACCGCTCCCGCCGTCGGCAGATCCACCATCGAAAGCTTTGACCTTATCATCGCCGGCCCCGCCGCTAGCGCTACCGCCTTGGACGGCGATCAGGTCGTCGTTCCCGGTCCCACCGTCGGCGAAGCCGCCCGTGCCGGTCGAGATGATGTCGCTGCCTGCACCACCGCGAAGGGTGCCATATCCACCGATCTGATCGTTGCCGGTACCACCTTCGACGACGTCAGGATCCCCGACGGTAAATGCCGGCTGGGTGCAGATGATGTCGTTGCCGCCGAGGCCCTTGATCACGTCGCTGCCGGTACTACCGGCGAGGACATCGGGTCCGGCCGTCCCGATGAGCGTTCCAGGAGCGTCGAGCCATTTTGTCGCGGTGACCTCCCTACCGGTAATCAAGTTCTGACATGTCGGCGGAGTGTCGGCACTGACGCCATCAGCGAAGACCGTGGTAACGAAGGGCGCCGCCACGAGCAAAGCGGCAGCGACGAACGAACGCCTGAGCATGGATATGGTTTCCCCTTCTTCATGACGCGTCACTCCGACGCTGCTGATACGCAACGCTCATCACCCACAATGAGCCGACGCACAAACCTACGGTAGCCGACAGTGCCACGGAGGACAAGAGATGACCCTTGAGACGACTGCTTTATCCGGCTAAGGAGTCAATCGCTTCACTCCCGCGAGCGCGCCGCCGAGCATGAAGCCGACGTCGCTGCCGGAGGTGAGGAACTGGAAGCCGCGCTCCGCGAGCTCAAGCGCCTCCTCCGGCGAACCACCGGCGTAGCCAGGAATCTTGCCGGTGTTGCGGCACGCTTCGAGCACCCGATCCACGGCCTGGCGGTGGCGGTCGCTATTGCCGCGGTCGCGGGGGTGGATCCCCATCGAGAGCGCGAGGTCCGAGGGGCCGATCCAGCAGCCGTCGACGCCGGGCGTCGCGAGGATCGCCTCGGCATTCTCCACGGCCTGGACGGTCTCGATCTGGACGGCGACGAAGACCTGATCGTCGATCCAATCGGTGTAGTCGTCACCGTACCTCGCGGCGCGCCCGTATCCCCAGGAGCGGGTACCTGTCGGTGGGAAGCGGCAGGCGTCGCCGGCGGCTTTGGCGTCCTCCGGCGTATTGACGAAGGGGACGACGATGCCGAGCGCGCCCTCGTCGAGGAGGCGGCCGATCATCGTGAAGTCGTTGCGGGCGACGCGGGCCATCGGCACCACCGGGCTGCTTGCCATCGCCATGAAGGCGGCGATCGTCGACTCCAGACCGTACGAACCATGCTGGTTGTCGACCATCAGGAAGTCGATTCCCGTCCCAGCCATCGCCTCGGCGACCAAGGGTGCGCCGAGCGCGAGCGCGTACCCATACGCCGGCTGCCCCGCGAGCATCTTCGCCTTCGCCCCGTTGATCTTCACCGATACCTCCCCATGCTGCGAACGGACGACCCAGACGCCGATTCTCAATCTGCCGAATCTGCTGCGATCCTACCGCATGAGCGGCGCGTATGGACGCTCGATCATCCCCTTGATCCGTTGCAAGAAACGGGCGGCCGGGGCACCGTCGACGATCCGGTGGTCGAAGGTCAGACTCAGCGCCATCATCTTGCGGACGGCGATCGTCTCCGTCGCCTCATCGATCACGACGGGGCGGGCAACGATGCGGCCAAGTCCGAGGATCGCGGCCTCAGGCAAGTTGA
>JAXDKI010000303.1:0-3239 GCA_034667245.1 Thermomicrobiales bacterium
GTCCGAACGCCAAGATCAACCTTCCGACTCGCGCGGTCGGCCGCGAAGCATCCGTTTCGGGTATGGAGATCGATCGGAGCGTGCTCCTCGAACCGGATGGCTCCCTCCTCGCGACGATGTACGGCCAGTTCGAGGGCGACATCCGATTTCGCTGTATCCTCATACGCTCGCTCGACGATGGCGCGACCTGGGATTACGTCAGCACCATCGCCTACGATCCCACCATCGGCAAGGAAGGTTATGGTGAGCCGGTGATGGCGCGCGTCAAGGACGGCAGCCTGCTCGCCGTGATGCGGACCGGCGGATTCGATCCGATTTACCAGACTCGCTCACTCGACGATGGCAGAACGTGGGACGTACCAGCCAACCTTGGCATCTTGAGCGTCGACCCGGACCTGTGTTTGATGAGCAACGGAGTACTCGCCTGCAGTTTCGGCCGTCCGACGGTCCAGCTCATGTTCAGCCTGGACGGCAGCGGCTACGAATGGACAGCGCCTCAGACGATCTACTCCGGGCCACGCGTCAATGGCAAAGAAAATAGCACCTGCTACACCGGACTTCGCCAGATCGCCGACGGCCGCCTGTTGCTCGTCTACGACAGCAACTCCCCGGGCTCGCCTTGGCAGGCCACCGACAACCAAATCAATGCCGTCTTTATCAGCGTCGACTTGGCCTAGTCCATCAGCAACGTTGCCTACTCCGACGGGAAAGGAATGCGTGTATGAACGCGCGGGTGCGGATCACGGTGCTGCGGCGGTCGCAGAATGTCGATTTTCTTGAGGCCTACGCCGACTCGGTCTGGGAACCGTGCGAGCGGCTGCTCGAAGGCCAGACGTTCGTCTCGAAAGGGGCGAACATCCCGATCGCGTTCTGCAGCTGGGCTTGGGCGGACATCCAGAAGTACGTCTTGGTGCTGGCGCGCGGTGGCAACTTCCTGGGTGTGAAGCCCGGCACCTTCGTCACCTGCTGCACCGATGGGTTCAGACCCGTCTTCTTCTTGGTTGAGCGGATGGGCGATGACGAACCGGATTTGATCCAGATCGGCGAGCGACGCGACGTCTCGCCGTACGACGTGGACCACCGTTTGTCGGCGTCGTCACCTTGCGGGCGCGGGAGCAAGGCACCAGGAGTAGGCTAGCGAGTTCTGGCGGTCGGCGACGAAAGAGGTCCTTCGCTACGCTCAGGATGACAAGGGGGAGGGGCGTCCTCCATGCGGTCATCCTGAGCGCCAGCGAAGGACCTCTCTGCGTCTACGGCGTTCGTCAGGGGTGTTCGGTTGTCCGTCGCAC
Organism: Thermomicrobiales bacterium; assembly: GCA_034667245.1. Lineage (GTDB taxonomy): Bacteria > Chloroflexota > Chloroflexia > Thermomicrobiales > UBA6265 > DATBFX01. The sequence goes on from JAXDKI010000303.1 coordinate 1,290, forward strand.
TTGTTCGCGGGCGCTTCGGCATGCGGGCTCGGCGGAGATACGGGGTGAGGTGGGCCAGCATCCAGTGGCGAGTAGCTTCGAGGTCGCGGCGCTTCAGGGCCTCGTAGATCTCGCGGTGCTGGCGGACGGCGCGGTGATCGACGGCAGTTCCGGATTGGACGAGTTGGTGGGGATCGCCGACGAGGTCGTAGCGGAGATTCTCTTCGATCAGCGGGAGGAGGCCGTCGACCACGCGGTTACCGAGAACCCGCAGTAGGGCGGCATGGAAGCGGGCGTCGGCCCGGTAGAACGGCTCGCGGGCGGCCAACCGCCGCTCGCCTTCGACGACCCAACGCTCGATCTCGCGGAGATGCTCGTCGGTGACGCGTTCGACGATGGCCTCGACCGCGCCGAGCTCGATGACGACGCGGAGCTCGATCAGGTCCTGGACTTCGGCAGCTTCGTCGCCGACGACCGATGCCTCGGCGGCGAGGCGGCCGCGGTCGAACGTGGCGACGCAGAGCGAGTGCGGCGTCGGTCGTTCCAGGATGCCTTCGCCGATCAGCTGGCTGAGTGCCTCGCGTAGGACGGTGCGGCTGACATTGAGCCAATCGGCGAGACGGCGTTCGGCAGGGAAGCGATGGCCGGGCTCCAAACGCTCGGCGAGAATGTAGCGCTTGAGGATCAGCGCGACACGCGCCGAAAGGTTCTGGCGTCGGAGCGCGGGCAGCAGTGCCGGGCCGTCTTGCAGATTGCCGGTCACCCTCGTTCCTCCCCGGTCGGTTTGCGTCTTGACGTGTTTGGTCTAATGGTATATCAATAGACCAAATCTCAGCGAACGGGCTGTCACCTTCGATCTTTATCTTCACCCGGTGTAGCCGGTCGAGTCGTCTGCTGTCCCGCGCCGGAGAGGTGGCCATGTCGGATTTGCAACGGCTCGCGTTTGACGTGTCGGAGTATCGTCGACGCATCCAACGCGTGCAGGAGATTCTGGCGGAGCGAGACCTCGACGCGCTCCTTTGCCACCACTTCCCCAGCATTTGCTACCTGACCGGGATGCAAAGCGTCCTCTGGACGAAGTACTTCCTGGCGATCGTGCCGCGAGAGGGCGATCCAATCCTCTTTGGCGAACGGTTCGAGTTGCCGAACGCCCTCTACTGCGTCTGGACACCGGACCTCGTCGGGTTCGAACTCGGCGACGACCCCGTCAAGGAGACCCGTCGCCTGCTCGAGGAACGCGGTCTGGCAGGGAAGCGACTCGGCATCGAGACGAGCTACCTTCGGGCTCCGGTCTATCTCCGGCTGTGCGACGCCCTTTCCAACGCGACTCTGGTCGATGCGAGCGACGTCGTCGACCGCGTGAAGGTGATCAAGTCCGCACCGGAGATCGCCCACCTTCGGCACGCTGCCCGCCTGACGGACGCGGGAATGTCGGCGGCACTGGCCGCGGTCGCGGAGGGTGTGCTCGATCAAGAGGTGGCACGCGCCGCGTACGACGTACTGATCGGAGGCGGCAGCGAGCACATGGCGCTCGATCCGATCGTCACTGTGGGAGAACGATCGGGCATTCCTCATTCGACCCATGGTCGCGTTCGGATCGACCGCGGAGATACGGTCCTGGTCGAGCTTGGCGCGAACATCCATCGCTACACGGCGGCGAGTTTTCGGTGCGCCGTCGTCGGTCCGCCGAACGCTCAAGTCGCGTTCATGGCGGAGTCCTGTGTGGCGAGTCTGAACGCGTTGATCGAGGTGATGAAGCCGGGCGCGGTCGCCTGTGACGTGGCCGCCGCCGCCGATCGCGTTTGGACAGAGGCGACCGGCCGCTACGTTTGGCACGGATACTATGCGTACTCACTCGGGATCGGTTTCCCCATCGACTGGAACGATTGCCCGGTCGTGATCAAGCACGGCGAGTCGTTCGTGTTGGAGCCGGGGATGGTTTTTCACTGCACGACCTCGCTCCGGGATACC
>JAXDKI010000304.1:0-10457 GCA_034667245.1 Thermomicrobiales bacterium
CGTCGAGGTCGGCGGGGCCTGCGTGTTAGTCGGAGGAGGAATCGGGGTCTGGGTGGGAGAAGGAATAGGCGTGTCGGTAGAAGGAACCGGAGTGTCAGTGGGAGGAGGAATCGAGGTCTCGGTAGGAGGTGGAATCGGGGTCTGGGTCGACGGCGCGCTGGTCAGGACGCGCAGGGGAGCTTGGGCGGTCTCGCCTTGGACGTTGGCGCGGACAATGTAGTCGCCAGGTGCGACCCGCGGTACCACGAACCGCTCCTGGAAGCCGCCCCGCTCGTCGGTGCGTCCGCGGGCCAACCTGTCCCCTGCGGGCAAGAGCACGAGTTCGAACGCGTTCTCGCCCGAAAACTCTGTCCCACGAGCGGTGACCCTGTCGCCGGGGAGGGCCGCGGCGGCATCGAGCACCAACTCCGGGCCTGACGACTGCGCGGACGGGCGTGCCACCGCGACGCCGCCGAGTACTCCGGTCACGACCAATAGCGCTACGAGAAATCCTCCGAATACCGGGCACAAGCTGCGCTTGGGCATGGTTATCCCTCCGTCGAGATCGACGTTGACGGCACGTGTCGAGGAGGACGCCGCGCAACGCAACACGCAGCCCCGGCACGGGGCATGCGCGAGCGGGAGCCAACTAAGCGCGGCGCGAAACGGCGGCAGCTTCCCTCATTTGCCGCACAGGCACCGCAGCCTTTGCCCGCAAATTGCATGCCAGTCTGAGGATTTTTCGGCAAATCTAAGTGTCAAAATGATTCATCCGTTAACGGGAAGCCATGATGGGGGAAGAAAATGGGAGCGTCGTCGCGTGACCGGCGATGCCACGCGGCGGCGTGACCGACACCGGCCAGGAAGCGGGCGTTCCGCCGGGGCCGACCATCATGCGCAGGCGCCCTTGCTACCGCACTCGTCCGTTAGGTGGGCGTCACCAGTCTTTTCCGAGGAGACCATTCGGGATCGGGTTTCGAATGCCGACTCGATGGCTTACGCGACCACCGCCGGAGAGGCAAAGCGTGCGGCGGCGATGAAGCCGATCGGATGCCGCGTGTGGCCGTCCTGGGCGAGATCGGCCAGGATCTCGCCGACGACGCTGGCAAACTTGAAGCCGTGTCCCGAGAAGCCACAGCCGTAAACGACCTGCGAATGCCGCGGGTGACGGTCGATGATGAAGTGACGATCGATGGAATTCGGGTAGATGCAGGTAATGGTCCACTTCGTCGCACCGGCGGCACCGGGCAGGTACCGATCCAAAACTTTCCGCAACGCCTCGATCTCCTGTGGATCAACCTGGCGATGCACCGTCTCCGGCGTACATTCCTCGTTCGCGTCGTGCCGGCCGAACTTGACGCCCTGGTCTGGCAGCGCGGGGACGCCGTAGTAGTGCCCTTCGGGGACTTGCCAGGAATGCACGGGGCATCGGTCGGGAGCGAACAACTCGGGCCGGGTTGGCTCGAAATGCACGTTGACCACGCGCTGGGCGGACAGGGGCAGTTGGAGATCGGCGAGCAACTCACCACTCCAGGCACCGACCGCGATGACCGCCCGATCCGCCCGATAGGTCTGCCGATCGGTGTCGACCCGGACCCCTTCGCCATCGGCAGCCCAGGAGAGAACCCGCTCGCCGTGGAGGAACTCCGCACCGTACTGACTCGCCAGATCGAGGTGTGCCTCGTTACAGGCTTCCGGGTCGAGGATACCGGAGTTCGGCTGGAAGACCGCGACGAGATCGTGCGTCAACCGGAAGCCGGGAAACCGTTCGGCTACGTCGGCCGGCGAGAGCTCCTCACAGACCAAGCCGTGCCGCTTCGCGCTTGCGATCACGCCGGTGACCACGTTGCTGTCGGGACGGCCGATGCTCAGGCCACCGGTGATGCGCAACAGTGCCCGGCCCGACTCTTCCTCCAAACGGCGCCAGAGCCCATACCCTCGCTGGACGAGCGGCACGTATTCGGGGGCCTCGTAGTACGCCTCGCGAATGATACGGCTGCGGCCGTGCGAGGAGCCGCGATCGTGGCCACGGGCAAACGCGTCGAGACCGAGGACGCGGAGCCCTCGCTTCGCAAGGTGGTAGGCGGCGGCGCTGCCCATCCCACCAAGACCGATCACGATGGCGTCGTAACCCCGCCTCATCCGCACTCACCCGTTCTTTCTTCGAGACGCGCTGATTCCGCTCACCACCGGTCTGGTGGAGTGCGAACGCATCACCAGCTCGGCATAGTACCCAAACTCCCAACGCTGTTGACCGACGCCCAAATATGAGGGGGCGGACGCGTGCAGGCGCGTCTGTTCACAGAGCAGGACCCTGTAGGCGTCGCGCCGGATCAACACCGAGAGAAGCCTTCCGAGAAGCAGTCGGCAAATGATAAGACGTCTAACCGCAACGCTATCGAAGGGCCAAATACCTGTCAAGCCGACACCATTGATGCGGGAGGCGAGTTGGACGACGGGTCAAGGACCGGTGTGCCCCTGAGTCGCAATCCGCGCGACCTCCTCGCCCAGCAGCTGAACCCGGTCGATCAGCCATTCCAGAGGCCGGTTGGAGAAGCCTCGGAGATTGGTCGAGGACGGCAGTGGCGAAGGAACTCTCGATAGGCCCGCGGGCGCGTGGAAGAAGTCTGATGGTCGCCAACCTTATGTCGCTATGAACGGGCTGTCTTCGAGTCATGGCACATCCGCTGCAACACGGAGAGCAGGAGGCCACGGACGACGCAGGAAGGAACTGCCATGGCAGCCCAAGACGAACGACGGTTGGCGACACTGGCAGGAATCCTGCTCGGACTGGGATTGGGCGGATTCTTCGACGGGATCGTCTTGCATCAGATTCTTCAGTGGCACCACATGGTGAGCCACGTCGACGACTACCCGACCACGACGGTTGCCGGTCTCGAAGCCAACACCCTCGCGGATGGATTGTTTCACGCGGCGACATGGCTGTTCACCATCATTGGGGTCTTCTTGCTCTGGCGGTCCGCCCGTCACTCGTCGGGTTCGTGGTCCACGAGGTCGCTGATCGGGCTGCTTCTCATCGGCTGGGGCCTGTTCAACGTAGTCGAGGGGATCGTGGATCACCACGTGCTGCAACTGCACCACGTCCGTGAAAACTCGTCACACCAACTCGCCTGGGACCTCGTGTTTCTGACATGGGGCGCGGCGATGTTGGTCGGAGGTGAACTGCTCCGGCGTACCGGAGTGACTGATCGGGACGCCGGCCGGCCGGTGACAGCAGACACAGGGGCGACTCGGTCCTCGCACCGACACAAGGTCCCTGGGTAGCATGCGGGCTTTCACCGCCGAGCCAAGACCTCCTCGCGTCGCCAAGTCGCCGCGGCCAGCAGAACCAGGGCGGCATCGATTGCGACGACGCCGCTCAGGACCGCGGCCAGCACCCATGTGCCCCAGTCGCGCGCCACGAAGGACGCCCCACCGACCAGGGCCCAGACCGGCAGCAACGCGAATCCGGCCAGTTGTTGGGCCGCGTTGTAAGTGCGGACTCTGGAGGAGATCAAACTCGCCAATGTGGCGGCGAAGAGCGCAACGCCAGGGACAAGCCCCAGCATGACCAGCGTCAGCCCGAGCGGCAAGCGGCCTACTGACCCGGGTACGAGGAGGGCAAGACTCCCCACGAAGGACACTTCAGCCACCAGAGCGAAGAGCAGCGCCGGTCCGACCGCCCCGAGAACCTTGCCGCCGAAGATGGCGGTGTTCGAGGCGGGTGATGCCAGCAACGGGGTGAGGTTTCCCTGCTCGATCTCACCGGCGAATTGACCGGCGGCAGAGCCGACCGCGGCGGACGTCGGCAGCAAACCGACCAAGAGGAGGTACCCCGTCAGCACAACCCCCGCGACGTCATGCCCGGCCGCCCCCGGCCGGATACTTGTGACGACAAGCACAACGGGCAAGACAAGCGAGAAGAACGCCCCCAATAACGCCGTCGATCGGTCTCGCAACGACTCCATCGCAGCACGCCGGGCGATCAGTAGGCCGGTCAGTAGGTCGCCCGGTGGACTCGGCCCCACCGGCCCGACATGGTCAGTTGGCGCGATCATCTCGGCTCCGACTCGGGTTCGTTTCGCGATCGGCGACGCCTTCGGACTGGACAACGGCGGCGTAGGCGTCTTCCAGCGAGCGCTCCTCAGACGAGACGGTCACCACCGCTGCTCCTGTCTCCACCAGGCGCGCGACGGCGCGCGGGTTGGTTTCGCGTGGGCAAGTGGTGCGGTAGGTCACGATGGAGGACGGGCCGATCGGTCCGTCCTCGAGCGCCACTGCCGTGACGCCGTCCACTCCGTGGAGCGCGGTGGCGGAGAGGTAGGACCCGGCCAGTTCGATGCGGACCGTGACCTCTGCTGCGCTCCCTGCTCGCAACGCGCCCGGGGTGCCGGTGGCCACCACGCGACCGGCACGCAGGATGGTCACCTCGTCGGCCAGCCGCTCGGCCTCGTCAAGGTCGTGGGTACAGAGGACGACGGCCCGGCGCTCGCTGCGGAGGCCGCGGATGAGGTCACGGACGGCCCGGGCGCCCAGGGGGTCGAGACCGGAGGTCGGCTCGTCGAGGAAGAGGACCGGCGGCTCGTGGAGCAGCGCGCGGGCGAGGGCAACCTTCTGCTTCATGCCTTTGGAGAAGCCGGCCATCCGAGTGCCGCGTTGGTCTTCGAGACCGAAGAAGGCGAGCAACTCGGCCACGCGACGGCGGCGGGTGGCCGCATCCAGGCCGTAGAGGCGGCCGAAGAAGTCGAGGTAGGGGGCGGGGGCCATCTGCTCGTGGAGACCGGGGACGTCGGTGACCAAACCGACGCGAGCACGCACTCCGGCCGGGTCGGCGCGAACGTTACGGCCCGCGACGACGGCGTCGCCCGCGCTCGGCGCGACCAAGCCGGCCAGCATTCGCACGATGGTCGTTTTGCCCGCCCCGTTGGGACCGAGCAGCGCCAGGATCGTCCCGGCGGGTACCCGCAACGTCACCCGATCGACGGCGAGGAACGTGCCGAAGCGGCGCGTCAACTCGTGCGCCTCGATCATCGCCGTCCCGGTCTGAGCCGGGGGAAAGTCGGGATCAGGCCACCCGCGTGGCACGGACTACGATCCGCTCCAGATACTGACCGCTCTCGTAATCGAAGGGTCCGCCGCAGGTGATCAGGGTCAGGCTCTCTGTCTCTGTGGCACCGACGATCTCCTGGACGCTTGCGCCGTCGAGATCGGCGACCGAGTAGTTCTTGACCCATTCGACCTGGTACTTGTAGACCTGGTTATCCTCGCCCGTGACCTCGATCTCGGCGCCCGACTGCAGTTGACCGACCCGGAAGAAGACCGCCTCCGGGACGTCCCAGTAGTCGAGATGACCCGCCATGACCACGTTATCGATCTCGCCGAGTCGCCCGGTGCCGCGGTACCACGCGACGACAAAGGGGCCGGAGGGGTTCTGCATCACCCCCTCGACGATCTCCTGCTGCTCGACTTGCGAGTCGACTTGCGCCTCGGCGATCTTGATCGCGATCGGCGCGACGCCCCGCGTGCGGAACGGCTCCGGAGCAATCCCGATCGGGCCCGGCCGCACCCCGCCGACCGTCGTCGTCTCGCCGAGCTGGCTGGCCTCGACCGGATCCTGTGCAGCCGCTTGCCTGACCGCCGGCCAGGACGCCCCGAGCAGCGCCAGAAGCATCAGTGCCGCCAGTGCGGCGCCCAATGCGCTTGTCCGTGTCTGCCGCCTCATCGTCCATGTCCGCACCATTCCTACCTCTCCGTTGTTCCCAGCCCGATTCCGAACTCTCCGCCAAGTATAGGCGGTCGGGGGACGGCCCTTGCTTGTCGCTGTTGCCCAAATGTCAAACGTGCCAACGTCGTTGCCGGTTTCCCTTTCCGGGCGATCGCGCTTGAAACCGCCAGGCCCGCGCGTGCGTTGATGGAAGTGACGGGCCACGGCGCGAGGCGTTGGCTTGACGTCGTACCCGTCGGCTGGCAGCATTGCGGGACGCACCGCAGGAGTTCGCCCCGCCATAACAGACGGCAGACCGCAGACTGCAGACCCCACTTGACCGTCGCGACCAGCATGACCGACGCTTATTGATCGACAACTGCCCTCTGCCGTCCGCACTCCGCCATCTCGGAAGCGGAGGAAGGAACCAGCCTCGGTGTCGCGCTATCACTCCCCTTACGCAAGCTACGAGCGCCGGTCGTCGCGCTGGCCGTGGCTCTTCGCGCTCTTGATCGTCGTCGCCGCGGCCGGCGCGGCTCTTGTGCTGGTGGGTGGCGGCGCTGCCGATCGCCTGCTCGATGTTGCCGGCCTGTCGGATGAAGCGCCAACGTCGACTCCCGCCCTCGCCCAGCAAGCGCCCACCGCGCCGCCCAGGTCGACCGCGACCGGTGTGCCGGCGACGGAGACGCCCAAACCGGCGAATCCGACGGCGACAACTCCCGGTGAGGCCGCCCAGGCACCGAGCGGCACCTCCGCCGGTGGGGCGCTGCAGGCGGCGGCGACCAAGCAGGCGCAGCCAACGCACGTTCCGGATCCGACGGACGATGAGGAGGGGTCGAGTTCGCCTCCGGCCTCGACGGGTGCCGATTCGCCACTCGCCGCGGCCCAGCTCTGGGCCGACCGCTGGGGCGCCGGCGACTACGATGGGGTGTTCGAGCTCTTCACCGCCGATGCGGTCGAGACCGCCGCCAAAGAGGCCTACCGCGACCAGCACAACGACGACGAGACCGGTTACGACAAGGTCTCGGCCGCGGAGCGGCGCCGTCTGGCCCACGACTACATCGTCGCACGCTACGAGGGGATACGCGACGTGGCGGGGCTGACCGCGGTCAAGGTGACGGTCACCGGTCAGCCGAATCTTGACACCCAGGTACCGATCCATATCGAGATGGAGTCGAGCAAGGTCGGGAACTACGCCGAGGACAACGTCGTCCAGCTCCGCAAGGAGGGCGACGTCTGGAAGGTCGCGTGGACGCCCTCGTTGATTTTCAAGGACCTCGGGGACGGCTGTATCGACTACGAGGTCGATGGGGTGAAGCGTGGGAGCATCCTGGATCGGAATGGGGAGCTGCTCGCCTACGACGCGACGGTCAACATCGTGGGGGTGATTCCCGGCGAGCTCGAGAACGAGGCGGCGACGATCAAGGAGTTGGCCAAGCTACTTGAGATGAGCGTCCAAGACGTCAAGGACAAGTACGCCGACGGTCAGCCCGAGTGGTTCATGGCGATCAAGAACTATCCGGAACCGATGGACGAGGACCTGATCAACGCGCTCGCGCCGCTGCCCGGTATCGTCGTCCACCCCGGGACGGCACGGATCTATCCGCTCGGGGCGGCGGCGGCGCACATTACCGGGTACGTCACCAAGGTCAACGCCGACGACATCGCCGCCGACACGACCGGCGCGCTGGCCAATACCAACGTGATCGGGCGCGCCGGGATCGAGGCGGCGGCGAACGAGCTCCTGACCGGCAAACCGGGGGCGAGTCTCCGCGTCGTCGAGTGCAACACGCGGGCGGAGCGGAAGGTGCTCGTCCAACGCCGGCCGGTGCCGCCGAAGGACCTGATCCTGACCATCGACTCCGCCTTCCAGAAGCAGGTGGACGCCGCGCTCGGCAACGTCCGCGGCAGTGCGGTCGTCCTCGACCCTCGCAACGGCGCCGTGCTGGCGCTGGCGAGCCGTCCCAACTTCGACCCGAACTGGTTCGTCGAAGGCCTGACGGAGAGCCAGGCGAAGCAGGTCTTCGACGAGAAGAAGACGCCCCTCTTCAACCGCGCCCTGCAATACGCCTACCCGACGGGATCGGTCTTCAAAGTGATCACGATGTCGGCGGCGATGCGGCACCTCCGCTACACCGGGCAGAGCGAGATCGACTGCCCGCAGCAGTGGAGTATCCCGAACACCGACACGGTCTTCCGGGACTGGACCGACGAGTACGGGGTGGGGGCGCAGGGTGTGCTGACCCTGCACAACGCGCTCGTCCAGTCGTGCAACACGGTCTTCTATGAACTGGGGTACGAGCTCGATAAGAAGGACCAATCGCTGCTGCCGGACATGGCGAAGGCGTACGGGCTGGGCGCTCCGACCGACATCCCGTACCTCGACGAGGTCGGCGGGACCGTACCCGACCCGCAGTGGAAACTGGACGTCCTCAACGACTACTGGGCGACCGGCGACGCCGTCAACCTGGCGATCGGTCAGGGGTATCTGCTGGCGACGCCGCTCCAGATGGCGAACGCGTATGCCGCGATCGCGAATGGCGGGTCGGTGCTCCAGCCCTTCATCGTCGAGTTCACGCGCGACACCGACGGGACGGAGAAGCGCGTCGGGAAGCGGAAGGTCTTGAACGAACTCCCGCTCTCGGAGGACCAGATCGCCGAGATCCAGAGCGCGTTGCGGGATCAGACGAGCAATGCCAACGGCGTCGGCTCGGCCCGGGTCTTTGGGGATTTCGACTGGCCGATCGCGGGGAAGACGGGGACGGCGGAGAACCAGAGCAACAAGCTGGAGAAACCGCACTCTTGGTTCGCCGCCTGGGGTCCCTACGGCAAACGCGCGACGATCACCACGATCGTGATGGTCGAGAGCTCGGGCGAAGGGATCGAGTTCGCGGCACCGCGGACGAAAGCGATCTACGAGGCGTATCTAAAGACGGACCTGGCGAAGGCGAAGACGTGAGGTGTCAGCCGTCAGCAATCAGCCGTCAGCCGTCAGCAATCAGAGATAAGGGGCTCGCGCTCGGTGGTCCGCCACGCGTGGCGGGCAGCGCAGCCAACGAAGGGGGAGTCGGCTGGCTCCCCCTTCGTTGCTGATAGCTTATTTCTTATGGCTGACGGCTGATTGCTGACGGCTGACAGCTACTCGTAGGCGATGCGATAGAGCACGCCGGCTTCGTCGTCGGAGACGATCAGGCTGCCGTCGGGGGCGACGACGGCGCCGGCGGGGCGGCCCCAGCGGTTGCCGTCTTCGTTTTGCCAGCCGGTGGCGAAGTCGGTGACGGCGGTTGGCTGGTCACCTTCGAAGGTGACGTACATCAGCTTCGGCGCGGCGGGGGGCTCGCGGTTCCAGGAGCCGTGCTGGACGACGAAAATGCCGTCGCGGTACGGCGGCGGAAACTGGTCGCCGGCGGCGAAGGCGAGACCGAGCGGGGCGGAGTGGGCCTGGATGCCGATGGTGGGCGGGGTGACGTCGGAGCAATCATTGCCGTCCTCTTGGGGTGTCGCGTCGGGTGGCTGACAGTCGGGCCAGCCGTAGTTCGCGCCCTCGGCGACGATCGTCACGAGATCGGGCGGGATCTCGTTGCCCTGGTCGTCGCGCTCGTTGACGGTTGCCCAGAGGGTGTTGGTGCCCGGTTGGAAGGCGAGACCGACCGCGTTACGGAGACCCCAGGCGAAGCGCTCGCCGTCGGAGCCGTCCGGGCTGTAACGCATGATTGCGGCGCGGCGATCGTCCTCCTCGTCGCAGATGTTGCAGGAGGAGCCAATCGAGACGTAGAGCTCGCCGTCCTCGCCGAAGGCGACGGTCCGGGTGCTGTGCCCGGCGGTGGGGAGATCGGGGACGACCAGCTCGGCCTCGCCGACCGCTCCGTCGGGGTCGTACGGGAAGCGGAGGATCTCGTGCGTCTCGCCGACGTAGAGGTAGGTGGTGTCGCCCGCCTCGAAGAAGGCGACGCTGGAGGGGCCGTTCAAGCCGACGATCAGCGGCTCAGGCGGCTCGCCGCTCGGCTCGATCACGCCGTCCTCGGCCGCGGCGTAGCGGTAGACGTTGCCCGCGTCCTGGTCGGCGACGAGGAGATTGCCGGCCGCGTCGAAGGCCATGAAGCGCGGTCCCTGCAGCCCGCTGGCCACGACTGAGGCGGAGAACCCTTCGGGCAGCAGCAATTCCGAACCCGGGGTGTCGACGCCATCGTCGGCGGTCAACTCGACCGCCTGGAGATCGGTATTGGCCGTTTGCTCGTCGTCGACGACCAGGACCGGGGCATTCTGCGCCCGCGCGATGGGCGAGCTGTTGGCCACGACCGGTATCAGTGCCAGTGCCGCGATCAGCAGCGATACCCCGACAAACCGCCGACGACTCGATCGCTGACGACGCATCCGCGCCATCCTTTCCGCTTCGGGTACGACTGACCCGCGATTCGACCGCGAGGCGAGCCGGTCGTCGGGTGCTCCCGGCCGCATCGCCACGCCTGCCGCATGCTCCGTGCCGTTGAGGCAGCAACGGGCAGCGATTCCACGTTGTGGATACGTGCGGGGAGGTAGGCGGGAGCAAGGCGGAAGGCGGTATGTGCTGGTGGTTGTTCGGTGTTCGGTGTTCGGCGGGTGCCGACGGGATCCGTGCGTGCGGTCCCACGCGACGAGCCGCTAGCGGCTCGCGGCGCCGTTCCTCCCGGTTCAGGCGGAGGAAGGGCGGCGACCAGGCCGGTCGTCGTTTGCTGGCGCCTTGCGGCGGTGGGGACGGACGGAACAATCCGGGTGGTGGTGGTCGGTGACCAAC
>JAXDKI010000305.1:0-7724 GCA_034667245.1 Thermomicrobiales bacterium
GGCCGCCTGCAGCATCGCCGGCGAGCCGTTCGAGAGGATGGCGCGCGGCAGCGGGGAAAGCGCGGCGAGAACATGAAGCGTATCGGAATCGGCCCTTGGCGTCTGCCAGGCGCGGAGAAGGCGGGACCGCGCCGCTCCTGGCAGCTCGACGCCGAATCGCGCGAGGGAGTAGTCGAGTGCCTCGACCGTGACCGCGGCAAAGTCGACATAATGGCCATTTCCCATCAGCGAGCGGTGGACGCTGTATTCCAACTGCTTGGACCTCCAAAGGGTTGCAAGCTCTGTTGGAGTTGGGCCGCTTCCTCCTGCGGCCCCAAGAGCCGTAGCGCAGGCCTCCTCGATCGAATCGAAGCGGAAGAGTGTGCCGTAGGCGTCGAATAGGACGGCGCGGACGTCGCTCAGGGCAGACATCGTCAACTCACCGGCAAGGTGACGAGGAGAGAACGGAATGATAGGAGCGTTGCTTGGCACGCCCGACTGAAGGGCAGGAAGGCCGCCTTGATGGGTCAGGCGCGGCAAGCAACGCTCCTACGACGGTTGGTCCCCTCCGCTGGTTTCCGGCATTACGTCGCCGCGCGGCGGCCACGGGGGCGGCCTGGGCGACGGGGCTTGGCAGGGGTCTCGGCGGCCGGTTCCTCGACGGCGGCGGCCGGTTTGCGGCGGCGGCGCGTGAGGCGGGTCCGCTGCTGGGTGGTTCCTTCGGGTGGCGTAATCTCGCGCCACGGCACCGGGGATGACAGGACGAGCGAAGTGACGCAGTGCGCGCCGGCGGCACTGAGGCGATCGACGAGCGTCTCCAGGTCGGCCGTATCGGCGACGTTGACCTTGACGAGGTGGGAGGCTTCGCCTGTTGTGCGGTGGCATTCAGAAACGGCGGGATCGGCACGCACCGCCTCGAGGAACGCTTCCTGTCCACCACTCGCGACCGAGGCCGCGATCAACGCGGTCAAACCCCTGCCCAGTGCCGGCGGAGCGACGATCGCACGATACCCGGCGATGACACCACGATCCTCCAGCCGACGCACACGCTCGATCATGGCAGGGCTCGACAGCCCCACACGCTCTGCCAATGCCTTCATCGTCAGGCGCCCGTTGGCCTGGAGTTCAGCAAGGATACGTTCGTCAATTGTGTCGATTTGACTCATCCCTCAGCCCTCACCTTCTTCGGTCGAAACCGCGTCCGACGATGCGACACTCGGTTTCATCCCCTCTGCCCTTCAACGGTGTTTCGCGAAACGCCTTCCGGCCGGATAGTCTATCGCCGGCAATGACATGACGCAACAGAGGTCTCCCTTTCGTATCGTCGTGGCAAACACGACGATTCCGCCGCCTCGGATTCTGCGGTTTCGGTTCGCATCGTTGGCATTCAACCTGATGACGGAAAGGTGGCCGATTCGCGAGACATTGTCTTGCTGTGGCCCTGGGGTAGCTCACTCAGCGACGTTGTTTGCCGATACTTCTACCGAAGTGTCGGGCGCGGTATCCTTTGCGTGGGAAGTGGGGGCACTGGGGAGAAGTACAGCGTGCATCAACCGACCACAACTGACGCGATTCCTGTGGTGGGGCCGATCGTCGATATCGCCTGGCTCCAGGCGCAGCTCGGCAAGCCGGGTCTCCGCGTCGTCGATGCGCGGTCGTTGGCACATTACCAGATGCGGCATATCCCGGGCGCGATCTCGCTCGACGCCAACGCGATCCGGATGTCGGACTCGACCCCCACCGGCGTGGCAGCCTTCCTCGATCAAGCTCGGGCGGAACTCCGCCGCGCCGGTGTCCGTCCTGGCGACCGCGTTGTCTTCTACGAGGACTTCAGCGGTGCGGCGGCGGCGCGTGGTGTTTGGATGCTCGACGCCCTCGGGCACCCTGGAAGCGCAATGCTGGATGGCGGTTTGCGCGCCTGGGTCGACGCCGGCGAGCCAATCACGCGCCAGCCCGCCAACGTGGAGGTAAGCGATCTCGAGGTCGCTCTCGATCCGACGGTAGTCGCGACGGCGGATGAGATTCGCGACGCGCTGGGAGTTGACGACCGCCCAACCGTCATCGACACGCGGAACGATCTGGAGTTCCGGGCCGGGACGATCCCGGGCGCGACCCACGTCGAGTGGCTGGAACACCTGCGACCCGACGGCACCTTCCGGCCGCTCGCGGAGTTGGGCGCGTTGTACGACGCGATCGGCATCGGAGCGTCGCACGAGAAGCCGGTGGTGACATTCTGCGGCAGCGGTTACCGGGCGGCGCACACCTACGTCGTCCTCAGGGCGCTCGGCGTTCCCGCAGTGAAGAACTACGCGCCCTCGTGGGGCGAATGGGGCCGCCGGCGCGATCTGCCGGTGGAGATCCCGCGAGGCCGTCAGCCGTCAGCCGTCAGCGGTCAACGCTCGGCAGATGGATAAAGGAACCTGTCGTGACCATGCAAGATGACGAGAGCGTCATCGTTCTGACGGCTGACGGCTGACGGCTGACGGCGAAAGAGGAGAGCACGATGCGGTTGGAGCGACTGGGCGGTGAGGAGGCCGGCCGGGAGGTCGGCGCGGCGGTGGTGCGTGCGGTCGGTGCCAGGGAGATCGTGTTGGAGTTGGGACCGGCCGATGGGCCGCCGCTGGTCCGACTGACGATGAGCCACACCGAGGCGATGCGGCTGACCTCGGCGGCGCAGACCGTGGTGCAGAGCGGCGGCGAATCGATCCTGATCGTCGACGACTGAAGCGTGGCAGGCGTTCTCACATCGTTGGGATATCTATGCTACAAAGACGGCAGGAATCCTCACATGCCGAGTGAACCAAAACACCCGTGCAGACGTTTACATAGGTAGACGGACGCACGGATCGATCGGAGCCCCAAATGGGGAACACCCGGTCCGCGGCTGGGCACGTTGACAATCAGGTCAATAGCACCCGGTCCCCGTTCGCGCCGCCCTCAGAAAGGCGAGCGAACGCGGATCGCGCCGACCCATAGGTTGGCTGCGGTCCGATTCGGGACCGTCTCCAGCGGCGACGCTAGCCTGTCGCCTGGCATCGGAGATCCTCTTTTCCCCTCTTCGCGAGTGGACGTCGGAGTGACGTCACTCGCCTCCTTATTCTCCCCACCGAAACGTGGTCGGCTCGGTCGCGGCCACGTTGGGAGACCCCGGCAGCGACCGAGGCACGAAACGCGCCCGGCCATGTGACCACGTCACCGGCCGGGCGCGACTGTTTAAGCGGACCTGGAGTGTCGGTTCGGCGCGTCTACATCAAGGCGTCAAAAAAGGACGCAGGTCAGGGAAAGGTACCAGCGCGTCTGGGCCTTTGACCCATGCCATTCGTACCGTTCGTGTCCTACTGCTCGGCCTCGGAACTCCTGCAGCCGTGTCTCACACCGGCGCCTGTGGGCTGGCGTCAACTACGGTTCGGTTGAGAAATGCACAGATTCCACTTCACGATCGAAGCTGCGCTCCGGCGGCAGGAATGGCGCTAATGTGCCGTCCCCGCCGAGTTCTGGCCACCGTTTCCGCCCACCACCCGCTCGACGGCGGCGTACGGTTGTGGGCCGATCTCTGCCCAACCTTTGGACACGGCGTAACGAAGGGCCGCCACCCGATCGTCGACGGCGAGTTTGCGCAGGACCGAGGTCATGTGATTCTTGACCGTCTGCTCGGTGATAAAGAGCGCGTCGCCGATCTCCTTGTTCGAGTGCCCCATCACCAGACAGTCGAGCACTTCCATCTCGCGGGGCGACAGCGTCACCTCCGGCTCACCCACCGACTGTCCCTCGCTCAGCGTCCGGAACTCGCCCAGGACACGCCGTGCGAGGTTTGGATTGGTCAGGACGGCTTGATGGAGAAGATTCTCGCCCTTGAGGACCGCGTGGCACGTCTCGACGATCTTCTGGGGATCGACGTCCTTGGTGAGAAAGGCGGCGGCACCGACCCGGATCGCGGCGAAGAGCCGGTCGTCGTCGGCGTGCATCGAGAGGAAGACGATGGCGGTGTTCGGGCGCTCCCGGCGCAGAGCGGACGCGATCTGAAGCCCGGTGACGCCGGGGAGCTGGACGTCCATGACCACCAGCGCAGGTTTGTGGATGTCCGCCTCGTGGAGGGCGTCGTGGCCATTTGACGCTTCGGCCACCACCTGCAGTCGCGGGTCCTGATCGAGGATGCGGCGCAGGCCGCTTCGGAACAGCGGATGGTCGTCGACGATCATGATTCGGCGCCTGAGCATTGCGGGGTCTCCTTTGACCTCAGTACGATTTGACCGCCCACGCTAACGCGGCGGCTCTATCAATGGCTCACTTCTAGGCTATTGCCGCGTCCGCCTCTAGCGTTTAGGGCGTGACCTGGGTCCAGGTTTGTTCAAGACGAAGGGCCTAGGACTCCACAGGCCTCGACGTGCCGCGCTCGGACCGGCTCGGTACGGACGGCTATACTTCGCGGAAGCGTCCCATGGGCTATTGGCCGGTCTGCGCCGGCCGCCGCGACGAGGGTGACGCGCGACGCAATCGGCAGCCCGACCAGCAGAGGATCCAGATGAGCGAAGTCACCAACACCGATTCAGCACTCCGCTGCCCGACCTGCGGCAGCCCGAACCCGGCATCAGCTCGCTATTGCATGCAGTGCGCTGCCCCCCTGGCTGGCGGACCAGCGCCGATTCAACCGCGTCGGGTCGTCGTCACCGGATTGGGCGCGATCACCTCGCTGGCCTCCAATGCGTCGGAGACCTGGGATCGCATCGTCGCCGGCGAGAGCGGCCTGCGCCGGGTCGAATCGCTCGACCCGGCCCAGAACCCCTGCTTGGTTCGCGGCGATATCGACAGTACCTGCGTCCCGAACCGCTTCCTCGACGCCAAAACGGCACGCAACACCTCCTGGTTCTCACGGCTGACGGTGGAGGCGGCGGGTGAAGCGCTGATCGACGCCAGTCTCCTCGGACCCGATTTCGAGCCGACGGTCGATCTCCAGGCGGGAGGGGCCACCATTGGCACCTGTGTCGGCGGGACGCACGACGATTTGCTGCCGGCGTTCACGTCGTACGAGAGCCGTGGGCCCAGTCGCATTCCGCCGCATCTCCACGTCATGTTTCCGCACAATCTGGCCGCCTACACCGTCCAGCACCGGTTTGGTCTGGGGGGACCAAGCACGACCGTCGTCACGGCCTGCGCGACGGGCTCGCAGGCGATCGGCGACGCATTCCACGCGATCAAGTTCGGCAAGGCGCCGCTGATGGTTGCCGGTGCGGTCGAGTCGGATCACCACCCCATGTTCATCGCCGGCTTCGCCGTCATGAAGGCTCTCGCCACCGACAGCAACGATCGTCCCCGCGAAGCGAGCCGACCCTTCGACGCCAGCCGGGCCGGGTTCGTCCTGGGTGAGGGTGTCGGCGTCGTCGTCCTCGAGGAACTGGAGCATGCGCGCGCGCGCGGTGCGCGCATCTACGCAGAGGTGCTCGGCTTCGCCACCACCAACGACGCCTACCATCCGATCGCCCCGCATCCCGAAGGCGTCGGTGCCGCACGGGCGATCCGCGCCGCGCTCGCCGATGCCGGCGTTGCACCGGAGCAGGTCGGTCACGTCCAGGCGCACGCGGCCTCGACCCCGGCCGGTGATCCAGCGGAGGCCATGGCAATCAAGAGCGTCTTCGGGGAGCGAGCCGCATCGATCCCGGTCACGTCGCTCAAGGGTGCCATCGGGCACTGCATGGGTGCTGCCGGTGCGATCGAGACGGTGATGGCCGTCCGCAGTATCGCCGAGCAGTGCATCCCCCCGACGCTCAACTATCGAACCCCCGACCCGGCGATCGGACTCGACATCGTCCACGACGAACCGCTTGCCGTCTCCTTCGACGTGATGACCAAGCACTCGTTCGGACTTGGCGGCCAAAACGCTTGCCTGGTCATCGGGCGGGCACCCGCGTAGATTGCGAAAAGTTCCAGCCGGGGACCAGCAGATGAGCGATGACTCGCCGCGGACTCTCGCACCCCGCGTCGCTCCGGCCCACCTGGCGATCCGCTTCGCGCTGGAACTGGCGCTGCTGGCAGCATTTGCTTATTGGGGCTGGCACCTCGGCGACGGGGGCGTGCTTGGTGGTCTCCTGGCTGTTGTACTCCCGGCCGTTGGCGCGGCGGTCTGGGCGATCTTCCGGACGGCGGGTGATACCGGGCAATCGCGGCCCGTCGTTGCGATACCTGGGCCGATGAGGCTCGCGCTTGAACTCGCCCTGATCGGACTCGCCGCCTACGGCGTTTGGACGAGCGGCTCGCGTGCGGCGGCCGAGACGCTCCTCACCGCATTCGCGCTGCATTACGCCGTCACCTGGCACCGCGTGGTCTGGTTGATCCGGCAATAGCCGCGGACGTTCTCTTGTTTGGCTCTCGCGTCGGCAGTGATGGACGGCTATCATGCCGGTGCAGCCAGCTCGTGACGCGTTGCGACGTGGGCGCTGGACGTCGTCAGTGAGCGGTGAAAGAGGGGATCATGACCGCGTTCGACACGCCCTTCACCAGGCTCTTCGGAATCGAGATCCCCGTCGTCCAGGCACCAATCGGCGGTCTCTCGACCCCGGCGCTCGCGGCGGCCGTCAGCAACGCGGGCGGTCTCGGGATGCTCTCCGTCACCTGGCGCGATCCAGATCAGCTGCGGCAGCTCCTTGCCGAGACCCTGCGGCTGACCGATCGCCCCTTCGGCGTCAACTTCGTCCTGGAGTGGCCGCCGGACGACCGACTCCAGATTTGCCTCGAAGCAGGTGTCCGCCTCGTCTCCTTTTTCTGGGGCGACCCCGCGCCGTACGTCGAGCGCGTCCATGCGTCCGGTGCCCTCGTCAGTTACACCGTCGGCAGCGCGGAGGAGGCGCGGCGGGCGGTTGCCGCGGGAGTAGACGTGATCGTCGCCCAGGGGTGGGAAGCGGGCGGGCACGTCTGGGGGCAGGTCGGGACGCTGGCGCTCGTGCCGCGCGTCGTCGATGCGGCGACGCCGGTGCCGGTCCTGGCGGCTGGCGGCATCGTCGATGGTCGCGGTCTTGCAGCGGTCGTGGCACTCGGTGCCGCCGGCGCCTGGATGGGGACGCGGTTCCTGCTGAGCGAGGAGGCGTCGGTCCACGCACACTATCGGCAGCGGGTGGCCGCGGCGGTCGAGACGGACACGATTCACACCGAGCTCTTCGATGGGGGCTGGCCGAATGCGCCACTCCGAGCCTTGCGCAACCGTGCGGTCGCGACCTGGGAGGCCGCGGGATGTCCAGAGAGCGGTGAACGGCCCGGCGAGGGCGACGTCGTCGGTTACAACGAACTCGGGGAGCCCGTGCCCCGCTACAGCTCGTCGGCGCCGACGGACGGTGCAACGGGCGAGATCGAAGCGATGGTGATGTACGCCGGTCAAGGCGTTGGTCTCGTCCAGCGCCTCCAACCGGCCGGCGAGATCGTGCGTGAGATCGCCGAGGAGGCCGCGCGGGTATTGGACCACTCGCAGGGTCTGGTGCGATCCGAGGTCGCAACGGGAACGCCAGAAGCACGCTGACAGACAGATCACGAGAGGGAGGAATCAATGAACGGGATGGACGCGACGCGGCGGTTCGTGGCGGGGTTGGGGTTGCCGGGTGGCGACGCGCACGGCCTGCCGTCGTCGCCCCAACGCTTCCCCGACGGCGGCCAGTGGCGGGTCGAGATCCCCTCGGTCGAGGGCCCGGCGGCGCTGCGGATGGTCTACGCCGCCGCCGACGAGTTCGGGGTGCCGGTCCACCGCGTCAGCCAGGGGAGCG
>JAXDKI010000306.1:0-2866 GCA_034667245.1 Thermomicrobiales bacterium
CGCTCCCCTGGCTGACGCGGTGGACCGGCACCCCGAACTCGTCGGCGGCGGCGTAGACCATCCGCAGCGCCGCCGGGCCCTCGACCGAGGGGATCTCGACCCGCCACTGGCCGCCGTCGGGGAAGCGCAGGGGCGACGACGGCAGGCCGTGCGCGTCGCCACCCGGCAACCCCAAACCCGCCACGAACCGCCGCGTCGCGTCCATCCCGCTCAATGCTCTGTCCTTTTCCCTTGCGTTGCGATGCCGTGCGTGGAGAACGCGACGGCAACGCCGAGAACGGGCGATCCGTCCGTCGCTGCCGTCGCTCGACACATCCGCCGCGGTTCACGCACGATCGATGGTGACCTTCACTCGATTGCCGCTTCCGGCGTTTTGCAGGATGACGCTGAGCTGAGCCTGTCCACTCCAGTCCGTTGGTGCAAGGTCGGCGACCGCGACCCGAAATTCTGCGAGATTGGGTACCGCGATCACCTCGTCGGCCTGGCGCTCCGTTCCCCACGGCATGGGGGCGGATCGGGCAGGTTCGTAGAGGTCCTCACCACCATCGAAAGGCCCGTGGAAGAGGATGCCGTGCGCGTACGCATCATTGACCACGAAGTCCAGGCGGAGGCCGAGCAGGCTGTTCTCGTCCAGCTTCCGAAGCTGCCCGTCGACCTCGACGTGAATGGAAAGAGCGTCGGGAAAATCTTCGGCCGTTACGCCGACCTGCGAATGTGAGAGGTCCTCGCGCGCCGTCCCCAACCAGGCGATCCAACGGATGCGATCGAAGTGGACATACGCCGTGGTTGTCCTATCCGGGAAGTAGTGCAGAGACCTCAGCCATCGGGCGACCGGCCGCCGGCTCAACTCCGTCCCGCCGTTGCCCGCGTCCGCCTCAAGGTAGACCACGCCGCCTCCTGGGATCAAGCCAGTCCAATCCAGTCCGGACGTGCTGACGTCCGGGCGGGACTCGACGACGGCACATTCCTCGTTGGCCGGATCGTCACCCCAGCTTGAGCAGCCGCTGTCGATGCGATAGACGCGAAAATCGCCATGGGGGAATCGGATGCCGTCGAGCGCAACGGTGATCTCCCGGTCTTCCGCCCGGGAATTCCAAATGACGCAACTCGCTTTTTGGCCATCGGTCGACGCCATGGCACCGACTCCGTCGGCCCCCTCGATGGCGACCGGACAACGGTCGATCGGCATGCCCGCGTAGATCTTGTACGCGTGATAGCCCGCCTTCCGGTAGCCGTGGGTGCTGACGAGTCCCAGATAGTCGATGCCGCTGTCCATGAACTGCGCCCAGTGCACGAGCGTGACGTCGGGCTGCGTCAGGAGGAAGTGGATGTCCTCTAGTAGCGCGGCCGCCATGGCGTGGCGGTCGAACGGCCCGCCCTCGTCGTGACACAACGCGAGGGCAAACGCATTGACCTCGTTGAGATGGAGGTAGCGACCAGAAGCCGGTAATGGGCGGGGAGGGGGTGCGGGGTGGGCGTGCTGCGGCAGGCGGGGTGGGCGGGGGGCTATCCTGCCGGGATCGTTTGGTTTGCCCGCCATCGACCCGACCAGGAGCCCCCCGTGGAGATCATGATACCGCTCCGCCTGGAGTTACCGGACACCCCGCTCGCGTTTGCCGACCTGGAGGCGCGGGTGCAGGAGGCCGGCCGCGCCGCGCTCCGCGCCCTCTACGCCACCGCCTGGGTCGCCCAACTCGCGCTCTCCGCCGCCGATCCCTGCCCGCACTGTGGGGGGCCCGACACCCGCGCCGCCGGCACCAAACCGCGGCGGATCGAGACGCCGGTGGGGGCGGTGAGCGTGCCCCGCCCGCGCCGGCAGTGCCTGGCCTGCGGACGGCGCTTTCAGCCCGGCGACCATCGTCTGCAGGCGGCCCTCGGGGGCGGCCAGCTCTCGCCGGCCCTGCGGCACCTGGCCGCGGTCTGCGGGGCGAGTTGGCCGTACCGCCAGGCGGCGGCGGTGCTCGGGCTTGTGCGGGGGGAGCCGATCGCGCCGGAGACGGTGCGGGCGATCGCGGGGCGGGTCGGAGGACGGATCGCGGCCGAGCACGAGGCCGAGGCCGCCGAGGCCTGCCGACCCGCCCGCAGGCCGGATCCGGCGGAGCGGCTGCCCCCGCCGGTCGAACTGGTGGCCGAACTCGACGGGGCGTGGGTGGGAGCGACGGACGCCGCGCAGGGGCGGGAAGTCAAGGTCGGCGTCGTCCACGCCGGCAGCGAGCCGACCGGCCGCACCCGGTGCGCGCTCGTCGGGCGCCGCTACGTCGCGACCATGCGCGGGGTGCGGCGCTTCGAGCAGCGCCTGACCGCCACAATCGCGCGGATCAACGGATTCGACGCCCCGGAGCAGACCGTCCTCGGCGACGGGGCGGGCTGGATCTGGCGGGTGGCCGCCGACAACCTGCCCGACGCGGTGCCGGTGCTCGACCGCTGGCACCTGCGCGAGGAACGGCGGCGGGCCTTGCGAGCGGCCATCCCCGACAAGGCGGAGCGGGCGCCGTGGAGCGAACGGATCGAGGACGCCCTGGACCGGGGCGACGTGCCGGGGGCGATCGCGGCCGTGCGGGAGGTGCAGACACTCGCCCCGCACGAGGGACTGGAGGGGTTCGTCGGCTACCTCACCCGGCTGGCGCCGCAGATCCCGGACTACGCCGCCCGCCGGGCGTCCGGTCAGCGCATCGGCAGTGGCGGGGCGGAGAAAGGCTGCGACGCGCTGGTGAACCGTCGCTGCAAGGGCAAACGGGGCATGCGCTGGAGCGACGACGGCCTGGAGGCCACCGTTGCCCTCCGCCTCGGCATCCTCAACGGCGACCTCGCCGCCCACGCCGCCGCCTGGCGCGCGCCCTAACACTCCCGACTATTTGACGCTACC
>JAXDKI010000307.1:0-2989 GCA_034667245.1 Thermomicrobiales bacterium
AACGTGGAGCGACGGTCTCATCCACCTTGGTAGGCACAGCAGATAATGGGCGACCCCCCTCGACGCCCATCCGTGCTGCAAAACGCCGAATCAAGCTGTCGCGGAGTTCGTCCGCCTCCAAGGCGGAGCCGGCATACCTCGGGCGAATCGGGGTACCTGTTCCTTCCGAGAACACCTCCCCCTACCTGGCGTTTCGACGCGCACGGTCCGAGGCAGCGAGAGCGAAACGCCGCCCGACCGCCTGCGGATGCCTTAGCCCCAGGCGGGGACGGCGTCTCCCACACCGCCGATGCTGTCGTGGAGCGCTTTCATCCGCACGCCGTCGAGCGTGCAATCCGCATCGCTGCGCACGATCGGCCAGTTTTGTCTGAATGCCAGTCGTCGTCCCTTGTGATTCCCGTACCGTTAACGTAGCATAGGCCACGTTCTTCAGGCATCTCGCCACGGACGTTTCACGTCCCTCGTCCCCCGCGGCGTCCGCGCCACCGGGTAGCTCCGGCGGTGCTACGGCGGTGGTGTGCCGACGACATGGACGTGGACGCGGGCGACCGGTTCGACGGTGCTTGCGCAGGTGTGGCGCGTTCTCCTCACCGCGTGGGTAGTTTCTGAGCAGGGAGTACCCGGATGTCGGCGTTCCTGGCGGTGATAGGCAAGCGTGGCCCGGTTTCTCCGGAGCAGCTCCGGAGGATTCCGGAACTTGCGGCCATCGCATTGCCGTTTCGTCACATGGCATACCGGGGCCAACAATGGCAATCGGTCTCGGGTCAAGCCGTCCTCTTCGTGTGGGACAACGATTTGTCGGGGGAACCCGAACGCTCCCTGATCTACGAGCGTGGACACACCGCAATCGCGATCGCCGGCTACGTCGCTCACCCCGCGATCGCGAACGGATTCGATCTCGCGACCATTGCCTCGTCGGTAACGATCGACGCGAAGACGGCGCCGCAACTTGGCGGGGCATTCGCGGTGCTCCAGGCGGACGGACAGGCGAACACGGTGATTGTCTGGAACACCGCGACGCGGCTGGTTGGCGTCTTTTTCGCCGAGAACGACGATCTCATCGTGATCGGAACCAGGGCGCTCCTGGTGAGTCTCGTCCTGACGGGCCGCTCGCAACCCGAGTACGCGCCCGAGCACCTCGTGCCCTTCCTCTCGTGCGGGTACCTCGCGAGCGAGCAAACTCCGTATCGTGGCGTGAACGTCGTCCCGGCCAATGCACGATTGACCGCATCGCCCTCCTGCATCATCAGCGAGTCGATCGATGATTTCGATAAGGAGTGCGGCACGATCCTGCCTACTGAAGTCGATTACGACGAGATTGCAGATCGCCTGGTCAATGCCGTGGGTCACTTCGGTGACACACCCATTTTGTGCGGACTGACCGGTGGCAAGGACAGCCGCCTCGTCGCGGCGGCGCTCCACGTCGCCGGGTCGAACTTCCGGACCCGGACGAATGGGTTCCCCGATCATCCCGACGTAATCATCGCCGGACGAGTCGCACAGGCCCTTGGGATCGAACACGGAGTCTCGGAACCGCAGACGACGGAGCACGAAGGGGTCCGCACGATGAGTATTGACCTTGCCGCGCGGGCTCGGAACACCCTGTTCGTCACCGACGGCATGTTGTCCGCCTACGAGAACATTCAACTCGCGAAATCGCTCGTGACGACTCGGATTCAGATGGGCGGGGCGGGCGGTGAATCGCTTCGGGGCGGATTCGCCAAGTCCATACCCGACACGGATGACATTTCCTGGGAACGAGCACGACGGTGGATGCGTGGTCGCTTCTTGGGACAGAGCGACATCCTCGATCCGGCGGCAGTGACCGCCTACGAGGCGTTCCTCAACAACTGGGTCGAACGGCAGCAAGAAATGGCGATGCGCCCGGCCGTAGCGCTCGACAAGTTGTATGTGTACTACCGAACAGGCCGTTGGAAAGCTGCGGCCCGCGCGGGGCGCCATGGGGCAAGGGATGTGGAACCACTGACCGACAACCTGATTACCAAAGCCGGCCTCCGCATCCACGAGAGCGTCAAGCTCAACGACGTGCTGATCCACGAGTTGCTGAAGCGGCTTGCGCCATCGCTGATCGACATTCCGTTCGCCAACAAGCGCTGGTTGTTCGAGAAGAACGGCCCGCGGCCGGGTCACGAAGAAGAGTGGAATCGGCGAGCGCCCCTATCGTCGCCACCGGGCAGCCCCAGCGCCTTCAACTGGCGAACGACCGTCGCGACAGATCTCTTCGAGGCGTTCTACGATCAGATCTTCAACGACCGCCGCGCGAGCGGGCTGTTTGACGTCGTCGATCGTGAGAAGTTGCACAAATTGGTGACGAAGCAGCGCGGCACGCGCGTGGCCGGCGGCCGGGTCGGGCTCTACTGGGCGGCCTACACGGCAAGCGTCCTCCTCTCCAATGCGTGGCTCGATCCGGCAGGCGAGTCGCGGCCCGTCTCGATCAACGTTCCAGCCGAACCCGCCTCGTGACGATGCACTCGCGGCACCGCATGATCCATTTTCGTACCAGCGTCGAATCGGAAAGCGCCGTCAGGTCAACCCGAACGACCGACGACAGGTCAGGCTTCTCGGTCGAGCCTCGATCAGCGATCTGGTTGAGTCAGAGGCAAGACCAGCGACAGTACCTCCTGACAAGCCACCCGAGCGTCGAGAGGAGCGGCATCGCCAGCGCCCACCAAGCGCCGCGGCGCAGGACGAGCGCTTGGAGGACGCCGATCGCCAGGCCGGCGATCGCGCCCTGCACGACAGGGTCCGCGGTCCGGCTTCCTAGACCACGAGCGGGGCACATCCCCACCGGCGCCGAGCAGACGCCCATGCTACTGATCCCAACGAGATCGTCTTTGCTGGGAAAGTGGTCATGTGTTACGGTACATCACTCTCACGCATCTGTCCGGCTCTGTTGCCCGGATTGCCCCTCGACACGGGCCCCGCTCAGGCTCCCGCATCCCTCCACGCCGCCCACCACGCAAGGGAG
>JAXDKI010000308.1:0-16105 GCA_034667245.1 Thermomicrobiales bacterium
CCTCGTTATCGGGCCGTAAGCCCGCGTTTTCCTCCGACACGTCGCTCTGAAGACCCGCGACAGCAAGCGTCGAAGATGACAACCGCCCGACCATCCTTCCGACGGGATGATGGCTGGTCATGCGAACAATGTTGTTGCACGCAACACAGCGTCAACGTAGCACGAGACAGGCCGTGTAGGGGAGGACCCCATGTCCTCCCGCGGGACTCAGGGGCGGCCATGCCATTGTTGGTCGCAGCGTTCACAAACCGTGGGAGCACACCGGCGGCTCCCCCACAGGACGTGTGCCAGGTTCCGCCGGCCGACGACTCAGCGCTCTCTTCGGGGCGCGGACATCAGCCACCCCGCACAGATGGCGAGCTCTCCAATCGCGTCCAGGAGATACACACGGGAGATCCGCCGCCGGGCCACGTAGACGACGTCGACCGTCGCCAACCCGATCGCACTGCCGGCGCCAATCAGCGCCAGTTCGGGAGTGACGTTGCGGCGCCGCGCCGCCAGTCCGAGCCCGGCACCGATCGCCAAGACCAGCGCGCTCACGGTCTTCACCAGCCAGCGATCCACCTTCGGTCCCGTCACCCACTCGAAGCTGCGGATGTGAAAGATCGGCCAAAGCCCGGTCGGCACGTAATAGACCGCCTGAGCAGCGGCCACCAACGAGGCGAGGTCCTTCGCCTCCAAGCTCCCTTGCGCATCCACGTGCGATCCCATCTGGGTCACCCCTCTCCCGTGGCAGATGCGGCCCGATTCTCCGTACCGACGCAGGCCAACGCCGCTTCGCACCAGGCGCTGACCTCCTCGGTCAGCCCGAGTTCCGGCCAATCCGCCCGACCATACCAGCCGACCTCGTCACGCGGCGCCGCCGGCTCTCCGGTCGCAAAGTAGACGAGATCGATGTGCTGATGCCCCGGCGCGACGTCTGCCAGTTGGATTCCGGCCGGACGGCAGAGTTGACGCGGCTGCCCGGGCGCGACGACTGCGATCGTCGAAGCGCCCCAGAGCGTGGCCTCCACTCCGGTCTCCTCCCAAACTTCGCGGATCGCCGCCTCGTCGGGGAGTTCGTTCGGCTCGATGTGCCCACCCGGCGGCAGCCAGCGCCCGAGCTTGCGATGGAAATGAAGCAAGACGCGGTCCACATGGACGACAAAGACGGCCACGCAGAAGTCGCGGTTGACGTGAGTTCCCGGGGAATCCGGCGGAGCGCCGCCGCTCACGGAGCGGCGGTCGGTTCGTCGCTGGGCGGAGGAGGAGCTTCCACTGGGTCGGCAGGCGGATCATCCATCTCCCGCCGCGCCATCCAGGCCGCCGCGGCCGCTTCAACCCAGGTCCAGCGCGCGTCCTCGCTGGCTGTGTCCACGACGGCGACGCCGTCGGCAGGCTCGCCCTGCCCGTCAGCCGGTGTGAACGGAGTGAAACCGATCGGATAGGGCGACGCCGCTCCGATCGCATGCACAGGAGCATCGTGCGCGTCTGCACCGTGGCCCGCGCCATTCGTCGGCGCGGGCCAGGTCGCGTTCGCACCCGCCGGCCGCGAAGCGTCCGTCAGCGGTCCTGGTGCGGTCTCGGGTCCGCCCGGCCAGGTGCGGGTCGGGTCGGACGGCGATTCGACCGGGGCCGGGCTCGAAGCAGCGGACGCGGACCCGTTCGCCAAGCCCAGCGCGGGGGGAAGGTGGTCGCGCGCGGACGCCATCATCTCGCGCGTACGCCGCGCGAACAGCGTTCCCCATTCGGTGATCCCGGGCCCAGCGGCCTCGCTGGCAGCCAGCCGCGGGAGGTGCCCCTCACTCTGCTCGCCGTTCGCTATCGCGCTCGGACTGACCGCGTCGCGGACGATCCGCACCGACTCCCGTAACCACCGACGAGCCCATTCTTCCGTCATCGTCGCCGTCCCGTTCCGCGACGGCGCTGCCGAATGCGTATCCAGATGCGGAGTCGGAGCGGCTTGCGCAGGCCAGGCGCGTGGCGTGCCGGCCTGCGCTTCGGGAGCGATGGCCGTCTGCCCCATCCGCATCAACCGCCAGGCCGCCCAACCGGCGGCGACGGCGGTGGCATGGAAGACAACGACCAGCCCCCAGCTCCGCAGCGGCCCATCGACCCAGACGTCGCTCGGTGAGCGGGCGAAGTTCCAGACGAGCAGGGCCACCAGCGTGACGAGGTAGACACCGACATGGACCGACAGCAGACCTGGGCCGAGCACCCATCGCATCAGGTTCCGGCTGAACCGTTCGAACCGGTCGTCGGCGTCATGTCGGATGCCATAGTCCATCGTCGTACTCTCCCGTCTCCGGCCGCCTTCGTCGGGCGGTGGCGACGTTGTCAGAATCCTCTAGCGCCCTCCGAGGAGCGCGGTGATCCCCTGCAGTCGTCGCTGATCGTTGGCGACGAGGTCGCGGATAATGTCCCGAATCGTCCGCGGGCCGGCCTCGGTCGAGTCCCACTCCGCATCGGGCAGACCGCGTAGCATCGCCAGCGAGGATTCGCGCGCCGTCCCGAACTGCGCGAGCAGCGCGGCTGTGGTGTCGTCTTCGCTCTCGGTACCGATCACGGCCTTCTCCTCCTCGGAGACCTCCGGCATCGGTTGACCGGTCGTGACCCGCACCTTCAGCGCCTGCGAGAACTTCAGCTCGTCGTCCCGCAGACGGCGCAACGCGTCCCGGACTGAGCCGCCGTTGGCACTCGCCACCCGCAGCTTCTCCTCCGGCAACGGTCGGACCGACATGTTGAGGGTACGGTACGTGGCGATGAGCCCGTCGATGAGCTCCTGGTCCGGCATCCGAGCCCCTCCCCCTTGCTTCACTGTGAACTAAACGCACGCGGCGCGCCAGACGGATCGCTGACACTACCTGCCGATTCTACGCGGGCGGGCCTTTACCCGCCACTGCCTCAGGCGAACGCACGACCGCCCCCTCACCCTTGGAGACCCTATGATAGACTCCGCGCCGAGATGCGAGGCCTCATCTCGGTTCGCGACGCGCCACAAGCCCGCTTCGCTCTGTCCGGCTCAATCCGGTGGTAGGACGACAGAGGATGACGAACAGTTTCGCCCCGGTTCCTCCGCGCGATCGATTGCATGCGCGCACTCCCATGCGTTGCCCGATCTGCGACGGCGAGTTACAGCAGGTGATGATCCGCGACCTCGGTGGGGTCACGGCCGACCTCGTCTGGCAGCTCCACGCCGGCGAATGTCCTGAACACGGCTGGTTTCAGGCCGAAGTGATCTCGCGGCCGCCGCGGGAGATCTTCCCGGTCGAACGCCCCTTCGGCGTCGCCCGCC
This sequence comes from Thermomicrobiales bacterium, assembly GCA_034667245.1. Lineage (GTDB taxonomy): Bacteria > Chloroflexota > Chloroflexia > Thermomicrobiales > UBA6265 > DATBFX01. The sequence goes on from JAXDKI010000308.1 coordinate 3,275, forward strand.
GCCTCGTCCTCGACGGGGACGAGATCTTCGCCTTCGCCACCGTCTGGAACGACGCCCCCCCGGAGATCAAGCGCTCGCGCGTCGACCCCCTCGATCCCCGCTACTGGCGCGTTCGCCGTCTCGCAAGCGCCCGCCGCTAGGGACGCCGCGCCGGCGTAACCCCATGGCGTTCGGTATCGCCGGCGCAAAGCGTCCACGGTGGCTGTTGTCCGCCAAGGCCACGCGGAGATCGCGCATCGGTTGCCGAGCATCCCGGCGATGCTCAACGACTGGCTGAAGTTCGCCGGAACGATGCTTGCCGGGCCGGTCGGGCATCCGATCACGGCGATACCGCTTCGCACGGTGTTCTCGTTCAGATTCGAGACGCCGCGCGAGATCGTCGGGAGATGCACGCGACGATGTGGGATGATGCCCGCGCGTACGACCTCGCGACCGGAATGGTCGCGCACGATCTGCCCTATTGGGAGAGTCTGATCGCCGAGTATCGCCCGCGACGTGTGCTTGACCTCGGCTGTGGCACAGGGCGGATCACCCTGCCGCTCGTCGCCGCGGCGGTCGCGGTTCGGGAGGACGCAGAGGTCGTCGGGCTCGACGGCAGCAGGTCGTTTCTCTGCCGGGCGACCGAGAAGCTCGCAGCAACGCCACACGCCCATCGCGTCTCCCTCGTTGACGGCGACATGCGCGACTTCGACCTCGGCGACCCGTTCGACCTCATCATCTGCGGCTTCAACAACCTCGCCTATATCCACGGGATCGACGATCATCTGGCGTGCTTCGCCTCCGTCCGGCGCAATCTCGCACCCGGCGGCCGCTTCGCCATCGACATCCAGACCCCGTATCTCTCGCTCCTGGCCGAAGCGCGCACGGCGCTCTTTCCGCCGGTCAGGCGCGAACTGGACTGGCACCATCCCGCACCGGGTATCAGCCGCTTTTCGTCGTTCTACGTCACGTCCCGGTACGACGCCGCGACCCAAACCGAGTACACCACCCACTATTGGGAGATCTACCACGAGGACGGCAGCCGCGAATCGCGCGTCAAAGACCTGACCTGGCACCATTTCTACCCGCGCGAGCTCCTCCTGCTGCTGCGACAGGCCGGGTTGGAACCGATCGCTCAGTACGGGAACTACGACCGTTCGCCGTTCGACGAGACATCGCCACAACATCTCTGGGTGATGACGGCCACCTGAGGGGAGGACACCAGGAGCACGCGGACGACGGCATCCGATCCAGCCGGTCAGTTCGCCAGGTGCTGGTCACCTTGCGGATACGCTGCGGAGGGCATCTCGACCATGGCGGAACCCACGACGGAGATCTGGTCTCCCACCTTTCCCCCGTATGCCTGTCTGAAGGACCGCTTGCGAACGACCACTTTCCGCCGGGCGATCCACGCGGTCGTCTCGCCCGGCGACATCGTCGTCGAGCCGGGCGCCGGCACCGGAATCCTGACCTTCTTCGCCACGGAGGCCGGCGCGGCGCGGGTCCACGCGGTCGAGATCAGTCCGGTGCTGGCCGATTTTCTCCAGACCAGCGTCCGCCGCAACGGTCTTGCGGACCGCGTCGAGATCATCCACGGCGACGCGACCACGGTCCCCCTGCCGGCGTCGGTCGACGTCGTCATCTGCGAGCTCATCGACACCGGATTGATGGAGGAGATGCAGGTCGAAGTCCTCAACGCCCTCCGGGCGCGTGGGGTGATTGGACCACAGACCAAGATCGTGCCAGGTCGGTACTCGACGTTCCTGGAGCTGGTCGACGCCGACGATCGTTTCTACGACTTCCACATCGCGGTCCCCAAGCACGAGTGGCCGTCCTTCGCGGATGACCACCTCTGGTACCACAACGAGGTCGTGCCGCTGACGGAGCGGGCGCTCATCGCCGAGTCCGATTTTGGCGGCGTTGTGGCGACCAGTGTGACACGGACCCTGCCGCTGACGGGGAGACAGGATGGCCTCGCCAACGCGGTTCGGATCAGCGGCACCGCCCATCTCGCTCCCGGCATCGACCTCGGCGCGACCGACACCGTCAACGGCGACAAGATCCTCGATCTCCCCACGCCGATCGCGGTCGCGGCCGGCGAACCGGTCACGGTCGAGGTGAGCTACGTCCTCGGCGGTGGCTTGTCGTCGTTCAGCTGCCGTCTGGCGGCCGCACCGGTCTCGGCACAGCCATGACCCGGCTATCCCCAGTCTGAAGGCATCGAACCGGACCGAGGCTCAGTGCTGGGTCATCGACACCAGCACCGGCCGCTTGACCAGAACGCTGATCGCGTCGTCTCTAGCGGGGAAGCCGTCCACGATACCAGCGGTGTCCAACGGCGCGAGCGTGTATTTGCGCACGAAGTGATGCGGGCGGTCCAGCCCCTTGGCATGCGCCAGTCCCGGATGACCGAGATCCTGCATCGTGTTCAGGTAGCGGTACCCCTCCGTCCGGAGGGCACGACAGGTCTCCCGAAGGAGGAACGGATAGAGACCCGGCGCCGTCCGATCGGCGCGCCAGAAGTGCCCCATGGCGTATCCGGCGGTGAGCGGTTCGTTGATGGTGTAGGCGCAGAGTTGCCCGTCGATGAAGACACCGTAGGAGAGGAGATCGCCGGGCCGATCGAGGCTGAAGAACCGCTTCAGCGCCATCGCCTGCGCCACCGTATCCGGCTGACCGGCACGGCCCCGCTGAACCACCCACCGCCCGAACAACCGGAGGATCGCCCGCTGGGTCCCAATCTGGCCGGGGTCGATCGGACGAAATTCGGGCGCACGCGTCCGCAGCAACTGGTGGATCACGTTCCGTTTCTTCCGGAACTTCCCGCCGGGAAGCGTCGACCACTCCTCCGTCGAGAGCACGTAGTCGAACTGCGCGCGATCCGGGATCACCTTTACCCAGTCGCGCACCCCCGATGTCTCGGCAACCACGACCTCCGGGATCAACTGCAACCGCGGCTCGAGACCGGCTTCGCGCGCCGCCTCACAGAGGGTCAAGGCGGTCGCGACGACATCGTTGGTGCCTAGGAAGGAATAGAACCGGGCCGGTGTCCCGTAGTCCTTGAACCTCACGACCAGGTTGTCGTTGAGCCAGCAGAGTTCGATGCTGCCGTCGGTGTTCCACGACCAGAGACTGACAAAGTTGAAGTCGGAGGAGTGGGGAAATTGCTTTGCCCAACTCTCAACCGCCAACCTGTCGGTCACCTCGAGGGGTTTGAACACCGGGAAGGACGGGATGCGACCGAGAATGGTCGGCCGAGGGGATCGGTGCTCCGGGAGAACAACCGCTTCGAGGCCGTGCAGTGATGCGGGAACCTCGGAGAACGGTAGTGCTTCCAACAGGTCTCCTTCCAGGTGCCGAGACGATCGGGCTATAGCCATCGGGATAATTGCACTCCTATCATGTCAAACGAACGTACTGTTCGTCAAGCCCCGAACAGGACCGAGGTCCTCCCCATTGACCGTTCACGTGGTCTTAAATGTGCGCACCCGAGCAGCAGTCGTGGTCCGATGTCTCCTATCGTCCGGACAGTCCCTGGGACCAAGGAGGGGACGTTTGGCTGATTACTCGTCGATGTCCGTCCTTCTAGGATGGCCTCGCACGGACACGCAGGGTGAGGCGTTGTCCAAGGCTCTGCATAGCGCAGATTGATACGTGATGCGTGGTGATGGACCGATCGGCGGCGCGACCGAGGCGTACCGCGCACCCAGGCGCCAGTCAAACCGACGGCCATGACACCGATGATCGCTCCCCGGTGAAGCAGTTGCGTGGAAGAGGAAAGTAGGCAAGCGTCGTGCTAACCAAGCGGGCTGAGACCGTTGGGATGCTGAGACCGACCACACAGGCCGGTACCGATCCGAGACCATTGTGGCTCGCGTATCTCATGGCAGGCTTCTTCGCCATCGCCGTCTACTTCGTTCTCCCGATCGAAACCCAGCAACACGCCTATGATCTCTTCGGCGTTACCGCGACGATCGCCGTCGTCGTCGGCACCACCCTGCGTCGCCCGTCGTCGCCCTGGCCCTGGTACGTTCTCGCCGGTGGTCTCGCGATGTTGGTCGCGGGCGACCTCCTCCTCAATTCCTACATCAGGCGTTATCCCGAAGGGCCGCCATTCCCGAACGCCGCCGACGCCTTCTTCCTGGCCGGCACCGGTTCCGTGGTCGTTGCACTCGCTCTCCTCATCAGACGACGCGTTGCGCAAGGCGACGTCGGCAGCTTCGTCGATGCGCTGATCGTCGCCACCGCCGCCGGTGTCCTGTCCTGGCTCTTCCTGATGGTGCCCTATGCGACGGACCCGTCGCTGACGCTCCTGCAAAAAGTCGTCTCGGTCGCCTACCCGACGATTGACGTGGCGATGTTCGTCGTCCTTGCTCGTCTTCTGTTCGCTGGCGGTTTGCGCTCGCCGACTTACTGGTTCATCGTCGGTGCCGCGGTCTCGGGCATGACCGCCGACACGGTCTTTGCCGAGTTGGTCTTGCGGGGTAGTGCACCTGGCCGCGGTCACCCAGTCGACCTCGCCTACCTCCTCTGGTACGTCCTGTGGGGTACCGCCGCGCTCCACCCCTCGATGCGGACGTTGACCGAGACCGGCTCGGCGCGCCCCCTCCACATCACCCGTCGCCGCCTGGCGCTCCTGGCCGCGGCGGCACTCCTCGTCCCGGTCGCAGGAATTGCCTTGAGATATCGCGACGGCGCGAACGGGGGGATCGTCATTCCCCTGGCCTCGGCGTTCCTCTTCCTGCTCGTCCTGGCCCGGATGAGCGGGCTGATCCGGGCCGTCAACGGCGCACGGAGCACGCTCGAGCGGGCGCTCGATCGCGAGCGGACGGTTGGCAAGTCGGGTGCCGGCCTCCTCGCCGCGACCGGCCGCGACGCCATCTACGCCGTCGCCCTCGACTCGGTGACGTCACTCGTCGGACCGGGGACGGTCGTCCGCATCGCCATCGGCAGCCCGATTCTCCTCACCGTCGAAGCGGCAACGGGAGGACGCCGGCCCGAGCGCGGCTGGCCCGCCATCGTCGGCGCGATCCCGGGACCAGCCCTCGCCAAGCTCTCCGCACGGCGTCCGATCTTCCTGTCTGAAACGGACGCGCCCGCGCTTTGGGATGCCCTCTTGTTCGACCCTGGGACGACGCTCTGCCTCTTGCCTCTCTTCGTGCAGCAGGAACTACGTGGCATCATCGCCGTCGGAGGGAGTTCCATCCACCCCGACGCCGAGACCGCCGGGTTGGAGGCGCTCGCCTCACAGATCGCCCTGGCGCTGGAGAGTGTCAGCCTCGCCGAGGACCTGCATCAGCGCAAGAGCGAGGAGCGGTTCCGCTCCCTGGTCCGCAACGCCTCGGACGTGATCCTGATCGTCGAGCCCGAGGGGAAGATCCGCTTCGTCAGTCCGTCGATTGAGCGGGTCTTCGGCCATCGGCCGGAGGACGTGCTCGGACGCGATGGCCTGGACTTCGTCGATCCCGACCAAGCCGCCACGGTGGCAGCTTTCCTGGCCGAGGTCAGCACCGCACCCGGCATGACACGGATGCTCGAATACCGTGTCCGCCATGGCGACGGGAGCTGGCGCGAGGCCGAGGCGACCGCGACCAACCTTCTCAACGACGCGAGCGTTCATGGGCTGGTCATCAACCTCCGCGACATCACCGAACGCAAGCAGGCGGAGGAGCAACTCGCCTATCAGGCGTTCCACGACACGCTGACGGGTCTGGCGAACCGCGCCCTCTTTATGGACCGGTTGCAGATAGCGCTCGCGCGGTCAGCACGCCGCGAGGAGGAGACCGCCGTCCTCTTCCTCGACGTCGACCGCTTCAAGGTCGTCAACGACAGTCGGGGGCACGACGCCGGCGACCGTCTGCTCGTCGCCGTCGCGCAACGGCTGGCGCTCGCGCTGCGCGACGGCGATACGGCGGCCCGACTCGGCGGCGACGAGTTCACTGTGCTCCTGGAGGACCTCCGCGACGCCGGCGAGGCGATCAAGGTCGCCGAGCGGATCGCCGCCGAGCTCGCGCGTCCCTTCACCGTCGATGGGCGCGAGGTCTTCGTCACGGCGAGTATCGGTATCACGGTCAGCCGGCCCGGCCATCACCAGCCTTTGGACCTGCTCCGGGAGGCGGACATCGCGATGTACCAGGCGAAAGGACAGGGCAAGGCCGGCTACGCCCTCTTCGACACCGCGATGGGGGCCGCGGCGCTCCGCCGCCTGGAACTGGAGACCGACCTCCGCCACGCCATCGACCGCGGCGAGTTCGAAGTCCACTACCAACCGACGATCGAGCTCGAGAGCGGCCGCCTCGCCTCGATGGAGGCCCTGGTGCGCTGGCGCCACCCCGTCCGCGGCCTCGTCGCCCCCGTCGAGTTCATCCCCCTCAGCGAGGAGACCGGGCTGATCATCGCCCTCGGCAGGTGGGTGCTGGGCGAGGCCTGCCGGCAAGCCGTCTCTTGGCGCGATCGCTACGGCGACCGGGCCCCATCGGTCAGCGTCAACCTCTCGGCGCGGCAGGTCCAGCACCCGGAGATCGTCGAGGAGGTTGCCGCCGTCCTTACGCAGACCGGGTTGGCGCCGTCCGCCCTGACCCTTGAGATCACCGAGACCTTCGTCGTCGAGGACGCCGAGTCGAACCGGATCACGATCCAACGCCTCAAGGAGCTCGGCATCAGGTTGGCGATCGACGACTTCGGCAGCGGCTACTCCAGTCTGGGTTACCTCAAACGGCTACCCGTCGACATCCTCAAGATCGACCGCGGCTTCGTCCAGTCCCTCGGCCGCGACCCCGAGGACACCGCGATCGTTGAGGCGGTGACGAAGCTGGCCCACACCCTGAACATGCAGGTGACGGCCGAGGGCGTCGAGACGGTCGAGCAGGTCGTCCAGGTCCGCGACCTCGGCGTCGACCTCGGCCAGGGTTACTTCTTTGCCCGCCCCCTGACCGCCGACCTCGCCACCGCGCTGGTCGACATGAACGAAGTCGGCGTGACCGGGAGGGTTGACCGCTGACCTCCTCTTTCCCGCGTCGCATCGTGCAGGCGCGCGGCGCGCCTGCACGATGCAGTCACCCTCGTCGCTTCCGAAACGGGGTCATCGCGTTCCTGCTCCGTCTCCCGCATTGCCAAGGCCATAGTCGTGCCGTATGGTTGCGGCCCTATAGGGCGATGCCGTCCCAGCGCGCATCACTCCCTCCGTTTCAGCCTCTTGGAGGACCGCGATGAGCACCACGAACGCCGCAGGCATTCCCCTCCGCCCCTTTGGTCGCACGGGCGAGCTCGTGTCACTCCTCGGGCTCGGCGGCGCCCACATCGGTTTCGAGCGGGTGGGAGAGGACGAGTCGCTCCGTCTCATGCAGGCCGCGTTCGAGGCGGGCGTGACCTTTCTCGACAACGCCTGGGAATACAACGCGGGCATCTCCGAAGTCCGCATGGGCAAAGCGATCAAACAGTGGGGAGCACGCGATCAGCTCTTCGTCATGACCAAGGACTGCGCCCACGATCGCAAGGCGCCCAACTCCATGGTCAAGCTGGAGCAGAGCCTCCGACGGTTACAGGTGGACCACCTCGATCTTTGGCAACTGCACGAGGTCGTCTGGGAGGACGATCCCGATTGGATCTTCGCCCCCGGCGGCTCGGCCGAGGCGCTACTCAAGGCGAAAGAGCAGGGCAAGGTCCGCTACATCGGCTTTACCGGCCATAAACACCCCGACATCCACCGCCGCATGCTCTCCCAGGGCTTCCCGTGGGACGCCGTCCAGATGCCGCTCAACGTCCTCGACGCCCACTGGCGCTCCTTCGAGCACGAGATCCTTCCGCTCTGCCAACAGCAAGGGATCGCGGTCATCGGGATGAAAAGCTTCGCGTCGGGCGACATCTTCAAGAGCGGCGTCGACGTGTCGCCCGCCGAGGCCCTCCGATACGCCATGAGTCTCCCCGTCGCGACCGTGGTCAGCGGCATCGACTCGATGGCCGTGCTCGACCAGAACCTCGCCGTCGCCCGCGGCTTCACCCCCTTGACCGAACAGGAACGCACCGACCTCCTCAAGCGCACCGCGACAGTCGCCGACGACGGCACCTACGAACGCTTCAAGACGACCCGAGACTTCGACGCCAACGAGGGCCGCGTCGCGCACCATCACACACTGATCGGCGCGGCAGACTAGCGCGAATAGCGTTCGGCACAATCGCCAGCTCACACGTAGCGTCAGGGCGGACACTTCGGTCCGCCCTGATTGCATGTCACGAGACCCCTCAACGACGCCAGGTCGCCCATTCCATTGATGAGCGCCAATCCCTGTCCCCAATAGATGCCGCACCGTCGGCTCTCTCGGTGATTGCAACACCACGAGGAAAGACGATAGTACTAGACCGATTGGGTCCCGAAGGTCATAGCCCGAACGGGTGGTTCACCGCTACCATAGAGGAGAGATGGTCTATCGCGTGAGGATGACCTGGAGACCCTTCGTGAAGCCGATTCTGCTGCTCCTTGCGGTGATTGTGTTCTTTTCCGTTCCTGCCACTGCGGAGGCGAGCAGCGGCTCGACAGTCTCGGTCTCGATTGAGCCGGGACCCTTCACCGCGACCATCATCATGGAGGACGGTCTCGCCGTTCTGACGGTCGAGGACGCAACCGGCAGCGCTCGCGGTTGGTGGGTCTCCGTGAGTTGCACCTGCCAGTGGGTCCGGCTGGGAAAGATCGAGACTGTAGCAGGGGATGCCGCGGGCGGCCCCCACTGGGAAGGCGCGACGCTGGTTGCCGACGTCAGCGAAGGTATAGGCATCTACCGTCAGGCGATCTCAGCGTCGGCGGAGACCTGGCTCATCACCTCGGCCCAGGGCGAGCGCCCCTAACGGCGGTGCTGTGCCTGCGTGTGCCTAGTCATTTCACCCCAGCGTTCCTGACACTGAGGGTCACAGCACCGCGTCGAGTGCCGTCGTATTCTGCTCCCCTGGTCGCACCTCGGCCGGCGGCACGACGCGGACGATGACGTCGATCGATTCACCAGCATCGAGCTTGACTCTACCGGCCAACTCGGTAATGCCGTCGACCTCGTAGACCCTCGATGTCCATCCCTCCGTGCTGTCGGTGGTTACCAAACGCACGGTGACCGGGCGATCCGTGGTATTGGTCACGCGGAACCGGTAGCGCGCGGCCTCGCCGGGGTGCACTTCTCGGTCGGACGAGCGGGCATTGATCTCGATTGGCTCAGATTCGGCAGCACCTGCCGTCTCGGGCGATGCCGTCGCCGCGGCCGTCTCGGTCGGGTCCGGGGTCGGATGTGCCCCTGCGGAATCGGTCTCCGGTGTGATCTCTGGCGTCGCGGTTGCCGATTCCGCGGCCGGCGTCTCGGTCGGTTCAGGTGTCGCCTCAGGCGTAACCGTGGCGGTGTCCGGCGTCTCGCCCGACTCTTCCCCGGCCCCTGCGCCCCCCCCACCATTGCCGTCGCCAGCAGGGGTTGCGGTGGCTTTGCTCGTCGGCGTCGGTAGCGCGCAAGCTGCAACTGGTTGCGTGAACTCCGCGAGCAACCAGCCGTTCCTCCCGTCCCCGGCAATTTGGTTAGCCGCATCGCTCCCCGGCAGCTCCGCCACCCGGACGAGCAAGGCCGTCGGCGCGATCGCCGACGCTTCGCCTCCGGGTGCGTCAAGCCACCATTGCCAGCGCGCCGTGTCGAATGCGAGCGTCACCGGCAGCGGCATTGTCAGTCGTACCGGCGTCACTGCACCGGTCGTCACGACGGCCAGAACATCGGTGATGGTCGCGGGCGCCTCGGCGACGACCACATTCAGCAGCCCTGCGTACCCCGCGCCGGGAATGCAATCTGCTGATCCGGTTAGGACGAGGCGCGGCGTCGGCTCTGGCGTCGGCGTCGGCGCGGGAGGCTGCGTCGGTTCGGGCTCGCTCGTCGGCACCTCGACAGGGGAGTCCTCAGTCTCGGACCGGTCGATGGTCGGCTCGCCCGGATCGGTCGCGTCGTCCTCGTCTCCATTCCCGACGTCGGCCGTCGGCGACGAACCGCTCGCCCATTCGCTGGCCGATACGGTCGCTGCCCCCGCGAACGGGATCGTCAGCAAGGTACCGACGAGCGCCACCGCGGTGAAGACGCTCGCCCAACGAGCCGTCCGGGGGCGGAGCGATCCGGCCCGGACGGCGGTCACGAGCCATGACATAGACATCAGAGTTGCGACCCGTTTCATGCGTTCAGCCCGTCGCTGGTGGGAGCGGCCTGCCACGATCGACAGCACCGCTCCCAGGTCATGAGGAGTTAGGAGACCGTAACGGTGTTCTCAGCCTCGGCCGTCGCCAATTCGGTGACAGTGCCAGTGTTGGGATCGACCACGTCGAGCGTGACCGAGAAACTCCAGATACCCGGCGTCCAGCCGGTCATCGGCAGATACCGTTGGCGGAATTCCTCCTTGCCACCCGGGAAGGAGAGCGACGAGCCGAGGACGTAATCCTCGACCTTCTCACCATCGCGACTGACGTGGAGCGTCAGTCGCCCGTTCGTGATCGGCAGCGCCGGGTTGTCGACGCCGACGACGAGTTCGACCCCCTGCAGCGCGTTCGTGCTCTGATCGCGCAGCTCGTTGACCCCGACCGACTCGATGACAACCGTCGGCACCTCGGCGACCGGCGATCCCGACGCGTCCACGTTCTCAACGGTGAGCGGCAGCGCTTTTTCCTCGACCTTGAGTTCGTGCTCCTCGTCCTTCAGCGTGACGGAAACGGTGAACTCCCCTGCCTCAAGCGGCTCGGCGAGGATCACTTCGATCGCGGTCTCGGTGCCGGCATAGAAGGAATCCATCGTCACCGGCGCCCGCTTCAGTTCCGCCCCCGCACTATCAACGAGAACGACCTCGCCGGCGGGCTTGAGCCGGACGTTGCCGGTGTTGTCGAGGCCGACGAGGATTCGGGCATAGCTGGGGAGTACTTCGTACGTAGCTTCTGTGATCTCAAGTTGCGGCTTCTGCGGTCCGGGCACCGTGATCGCCACCGCGATCACCTGCCGAATCACCTGATTGAGGGCGATGCTCCCACTCCCCTTGATCGGGTCCGCGTTCTCGATCACCAGACTCGTGATGTATTCACCCGGCTTCGCCTTCTCGGGGACCGTGACGGTGAAATCGCGCTCCACTGTCGTACTCGGATCAAGCCTGAGCACGTCGGCTTCGTAGTCGAGCCATTTGGTAACCCCGGTGGCCGGTTCGTCGGCGAGCTTGGCCCCGAAGCCGCCGTTGAGGATCGTGTAGACGTCGGCGGCGTAGGTCCGGGCACTTACCGGCTTCGTGCCGTAGTTGGAGAGGGCGACTTTGAGCTCCCGCGTGGTGCCCGGTTCGAGTTCGAGCGTAAAGAAGGCGCCGTCACTTCCGACCGGCGCGATGCCGATCTGCGGCAACTCGTCTTCCGCGGCCCCGGCGCGCGAGGCGGGTGCACCGACGATCATAAGCACGAGCAGCACGGTGATGAGCCTGGTCAGCACGGAACGGTTCCTCCGAGTTCGGTTTGCCGGGGGCGTCGAGTCGACGCCTCCGCAGGTCCAGATGGTAGGGGCATGGGGGTCGCGCACGCATGGCACGGAGGTCCCTAATCGGCGGCCGCCGCCTTTCCCGTCCCCCCTCGTCGCGGCGCCGGGATATTGGTCCCGCGCGGAGCAGGACCGTCCTACGGGCCAAGCGAACTAACCCCCCGGACATACCAGGCCGATGAGAGTCCTTGTCATACGTCCACGGGCGCGAGGCGGCGGTGCGTTCGTGCGTACGGCGCCGTCCGCCGAAGCGCGCAGCGACAGACGTGCCCGTGGAGCACGAGTCAGGCCACGGAGACGGCGGATACGTCCAGGTCCTCACGATCCCCTTCGCGGCGCCTTCGACACCCCGTCGCCCCTGGACCAGTCCCGACTACGGCGCGGCGGCGATGGTCGTCGTCAGCGTGCCCGTGTACGTGCCGGCACGGCTCATCGCCGGGATGCTCAAGCTGACGTTGAACTCCTGCGTGTAGGTGCCCTTGCCGAAGGTCGCCTCGGCCTGGATGACCTTGCGGGCCGAGTTGAGTGCGCCGACCGGACTCGTCGCCGGAACCTTCGGCCCGCCCACGGGATCGATCGCCTGGCCGCTCACGAAGACCGGCGCATTCGCCGCCGTGATCGCGAAGTTGGCGGCAGGGATGGCGATGCCGCCGTTGGTGCCCGTATAGACGAAGTCGCTGCTCAAGATGGTGACGTTCCAGCCGAGGCCTTCCGTGGTTTCGTCGGCGGCGGTCAGGGTCATCGTGCCGGTCTGCGTCTGCGCGCTGTGCGAATAGGTGACTGCCGTCAGCGTCAGGTCGGCGACGCTGGCGCTACGGGTTCCCACGGCGGTCGTCGTCACTGTGTGACCGTCCGCGAGCACCGGCAGGGGGGCGGTCATGGTGACAAGCAAGCTGGTCGCGACCAGCAGACGGCGGATGGTGCGCAACGGGCGGATCATCTGGCTGGCTCCCTGTCCTCGTTCATCGCTTCGACCGGCTCGGCGGTCAGGACGACCTCGTTCTGTTCACCCGCATCCGCCCATCGGCAGTCACACGACGACGAGGACTATTAATTCGCCACCTACAGGCCTGGTGTCGACCGTCAGGGAGGGTGTTCCGTCGGACGCAGAGACGGCCGATGACCAACTCGGCGCGCTGTCGGCGGTGACCAGGCGCTCGCTTCGTCGGGCGTAGACGCGACACCCTCGCTGGTCCGGATGGTAGGCGCACGGCGGTCATGCGCGCATGGCACGGAGGTCCCTAATCGGCGGCCGCCGCCGTTGCCGTCCCCCCGTCGCGGCACTGGGACGTCATTCCCGTGGGCCACGACGCCGCCACCGGACGCCGACCGCGGTCGG
>JAXDKI010000309.1:0-4550 GCA_034667245.1 Thermomicrobiales bacterium
AGTAGTGGAGCATCATCTCGACGGTGTCGAAGTCGGCGATGACGCCGTCCTTGAGGGGGCGGACGGCGATGATCGACTCGGGGGTCTTGCCGACCATGGCCTTGCCCTCGACGCCGACGGCGAGGGCTCGGAGATGACGATCCCCTTGCCGCGGACGTAGACCAGCGTGTTGGCCGTGCCGAGGTCGATCCCCAGATCGGAACCGAACGGACCCATCAGCGCCGACAGGATGCGCGGTACGCGGCGGAACTCCGGTCTGCGTCGTGCGGCTACCACCTTACGGGAAGATGCCGCGCAGCCGAATGGCCTCGGCTACACGCGAGACCGCGAGGAGGTAGGCCGCCGATCTCAGGCTGACGCCGTGCTTCTGCGCCGTCGCCCAGACGTCGACGAAAGATCGTGTCATCCGTTGGTGGAGACTGCGTTCGACCTCCACCTCATCCCAGAACATGGCCTGGAGATCCTGCACCCACTCCAGGTACGAGACGACGACGCCGCCCGCGTTGGCAAGGATGTCCGGGATGACGACCACACCCCGCTCGTGGAGGCTGCGGTCGGCGTCGACGGTGACCGGACCGTTGGCGCCCTCGACGATCACTTTGGCGCGGATGCGGGCGGCGTTATCTCGAGTGATCTGTGCTTCGAGCGCGGAGGGAACCAGGACGTCCACTGGCAGCTCCAACAGATCCTCGTTCCCGATCTCCTCGACACCGGGTGCGTGATAGCCGGCAAGAAGACCGCCGGGAGTTTTCCCGGTGTACTCATCGATCCGTGCTAAATCGAGCCCCGACGGATCGTATAGACCGCCGGAGACGTCGCTCAGTGCCACCACTCGACAACCGAGACGCGCCAGCGCCAGCGCGGCGGCTTTGCCGACTTTGCCGAAGCCCTGGACCGCGACGGTGGCGTTCTCCACACTGCGACCGGTCACGCGGAGGTATTCCTGCGCGACGATCGCGACTCCATTGCCTGTCGCCTGTCCGCGTCCGACCGAACCGCCGAGTGCCACCGGCTTGCCTGTAACCGCCGCCCATGCCGATTGCCCCTCGATGGTGGTGATGGTGTCCATCATCCAGGCCATCGTCCGCTCGTCGGTGTTGATGTCCGGCGCCGGGATGTCGCGCTGCGGGCCGATGATCGGAAGGATCGCCGCGGTGTAGCGTCGCGTCAGCCGCTCGAGTTCTGTCGCCGACATGCTGCGCGGATTGCAGGCAACGCCGCCCTTCGCGCCGCCGAAGGGCAGGTTCACCACCGCGCACTTCCACGTCATGAGCATTGCCAGCGCGCTTGTCTCGTCCAGCGTGACGTCGGGATGAAATCGGACACCCCCTTTGCCCGGACCGCGGGCGCTGGAATGCTGCACCCGGTAACCGCGAAAAACCTTGAGTTCGCCGTCGTCCATGACGACCGGCACCGCAACCGACAAAGCACGCTCTGGTTCGGCCAAGACGGCGCGTAGCCCGTCGTCCAAACCTAGCGTGGTGGCGGCCTCGTCGAGCAACGCACGGGCACCGGCGAGGAAATCGGTTGCCGGTGCCGGCGCGAAGCCCGCCTGCCCGAGCAGATCAAGGGGCGTCGTGTCCTGGATTGTTGCTTTTATCATCGCGATCTCCTCAACTGGTATTCCGGGCTGATAACCGTGGGATCGAAGCGGATCAACAGTCCGCCAGCCAGTGCCCCACGATCCGGTCGCTTTCGATTCAGCTCTCTCAACGTGACTCGGCGGTCGGGACCGATGAGTCGCTCCGTCGGCAGCCGCACCACGTCGTGCGGGGCGATCAGTGTCAGGGCCCAGCGATCGCGGGGCCCGGCAAGGATCTCCTCGAAGACCTGCCGAGCGATAGCTTCGCTTCGCGCGTGAGAAATAGCAACGCCTTCACTCATTACCGAGATTCATCGGCGCTCTATCTGGTGGCTCGGGTGGTGAGGAGCCAGTCCCCCTCGTCGTCGGTCGCGGTCCGGGTCCTGCGCCACTGGGGCCCGATGCCGTTCAACGTCGCCAGATCGTACGAGCAATAGCACGGGCCGCCCTGAGCGCAACCGCCGCAGCAGAATCGGTCCCCTTGGTGGATCACCGGCGACCACGGAATCTCGATCCCGCAGTTGTGGCATCGCGGCGTATCCGAACGATCCGGTTCCAGCATCGTGCGCTCCTTAGCCGTGCAGGGGATGGCACGGGTTGTCCACCGAGATCACCGTGAGCCGCGTCGGACCGCTCGGCGTGATCGCGTCGACAACATCACCGGCACGCCGGCCGATCAGGGCCTGACCGATCGGCGACTCGTAGGAGATGTGGCCGTTCCGGGCTGCTGCATCGGGCGGTTCGACGATGTCGTACGTCTCCTGCCCATCGTCTTCCCAGAGCACCGTGACGTGGGAGCCGAGTCTGATGGTCCCCGTTTCTTGCTCGGCGTCTACGGGCGCGGCGCGGGCGAGCATGTTCTCCAGGTTGGCGATGCGCGATTCGACGGAGGAAAGATTTCGGTGACCATCGCCGTCCGTATCGGTCATCGGTCGTGCCGCGATCGGCGACTGACTTGCGGCCCAGCGTCGCTCCTGGAGCGCGCACAACTCGTCGTGGATCTTGCGCCATTCCTGAACGGTCAGCTCAACGGTCGATACAGCGGTCATTGGATACCCGTCATCACAAGTGCGTGCCGGCTGGACCGGTGCGCGCTACGGCGAATCGTCGCGGGGTGGCTTCCCTACCTCGCTGATTCCCAGGCTATGCGACCGACATAAAGACGCCGCTGAACGAACATGAACGGTGCATAAATGCCGCGGATGAAAACGGCGAGGGTAACCGGCCACGGTGGTCGGCGTGGACGCGGCGGTCTACCATCCACGATGGGCGGCGTCGGAGCCGGAGCGGCGTCGCGCCGGATTGCCTTAGACGAACGGTGATGCCGAGTATGAGCGAGCGTCTCTCTGAGAACGGCACGGTGGAGGTGGATACCGACGCGGTCGATCCGGGCGGATCCGAGGCGACCCATCTCGCGGCCGAGCGTCAAGAGTTGGAGCGACTCCGGACCGATCTGCTCTCGACGATCTCGCACGAGCTGCGGACTCCGCTCACGCTGATCCGAACCTCGGTCGGGTTGCTGCTCGACAGCGATCCCGACGAGGTGATGCGACGCCGGTTGCTGCGGAACATCAAGCAAAGCACGGACCGGATGCACGCATTGGTTACGGATCTGCTGGATCTGGCGCGGCTGCGAAGCGACCGCATCGAATTTCAGATCCGTCGGGTCGACCTCGGCGAGTTGACGACCGGTGCCGTCTCGCTGATGCGACCGCTCTTCGATGCCAAAAAGCAACGCGTCGAGGTCGACGTCATCTCGCCGGCTCCCGCTGTGCTCGGCGACTACCGCCGGTTGGAACGCGTGCTTCTCAATCTTCTCTCCAACGCAAACAAGTTTGCACCGGCGCGCGCACTGATTCGCATTGACGTGTCCGAGGATGCATCGGTCGTTACTGTCGGTGTCGCCGACACCGGTCCTGGTATTCCCAAAGAGGCAATGCCTCATCTCTTCGATCAGTTCTATACCGGCCGGACGAGTTCATCCCACCATAACATCGGTGCCGGGTTGGGGTTGCCCATCGCGAAGGGAATCGTCGAGGCGCACGGCGGTCGGATCTGGGCCGAGAGTGTGGTCGGCGTCGGAAGCACCCTGTACTTCACGTTGCCGAAGGAGGGCATGACGGAGGTGGAACTTGAAACTGCTGGTGGTGGATGACGCGGAAGAGGTCATCGAGGCCGTCACCGTGAGTTTCAATCTGCAGTGGCGAGAGACCGAAATCATCGGAGCCTACGATGGCGAGGCGGCACTCGAACTCGTCGAGAGTGAGCGACCCGACGTGGTCTTGCTGGATGTCGCGATGCCGAAGCTGGACGGCTTCGAGACGCTGCGCCGTCTCCGCGAGTTTTCCGATGTCCCGGTCATCATGCTGACCGCGAAAGATGGTGTCCTCGACAAGGTCAAGGGGCTCGAACTCGGCGCCGACGACTACGTGACCAAACCGTTCGACCATTTGGAATTGCTCGCCAGGGTCAAGGCGTTGCTCCGGCGTCTGGACATGCCGCAGCCGGTGAGTCGCACGCCGTCGTTCGAGTGCGGTGACCTGACCGTCGATTTCACCTCACAGCAGGTGCGACGTCGGGGCGAGCTGATTGCGATGACGGCGATCGAGTACAAACTGCTCTATCACCTCGTCCGCAACGCTGGCCGGGTGCTTCCCCACGAAACACTCCTCGCGAAGGTTTGGGGACGCGAGTACGTCGACGAGATCGACTACCTGCGGGTTTACGTCCGTCGGCTGCGCCTGAAACTGGAAGACGACCCGGAGCACCCCGTCTACATTCTGACGGAGCGCGGTCTCGGATACCGCTTCCGGTGAGACCGCTCGCGCGTTCTACGCGGTGCGCCGCAGTTCCTGGCCGCCGGCGAGGGCGCGCTGGTAGAGGTGCAGCGCCTCGGCCACCCGCCCCGTCCCCCGCGCCACGCACGTCAGCGGGTCCTCCGCCCGCCGCACCGGCATCTTCAGCTCGT
>JAXDKI010000310.1:0-8451 GCA_034667245.1 Thermomicrobiales bacterium
GGCGGCCGAGATCTCCTCACGTGTCGAGACACCGGTCAGGACCAGCACGGTCAGCATTCCGGCCCTGGCCCCGGCCACGATGTCCGTGTCGAGCCGGTCGCCGATCATGACCGACGATGCCGGGTCCGTCCCGAGCCGCTCGAGCGCCATCTGCAGGAGTAACGGCTCCGGCTTCCCGATCACCGTCGGCACCTGACCCGACGCGGCCGCCACCGCGGCCACCAGACTCCCACAACCCGGTACCAAACCGGCTTCCGTCGGCAGCGTCGCGTCGGCGTTGGTCGCGACAAATCGCGCCCCTCCCCGAATCGCTTCGTTCGCCATCGCCAGTTTGTCGTACGTGAAGGTCTTATCGAGTCCGATCACCACCGCCGCCGGTGCTTCCTCGCCGTACTGCACCGGATGAAACGCCGTCTCCCGGAAGAGTTGCTCCCGCAGCGCGGGCATCCCGATCACGAAGATACCAGCGTCCGCCGGCAAGGTTTCGACCAAGTAGTCTCGCGTCGCCATCGCTGAGGTCAGAATCGATTCCTCCGGGACAGTTATCCCCATTCCCGCGAGCTTCCGGACGTAGTCCGTTGGTGTCGCCATCGAGTTGTTCGTCGCGAGCATGTATCCCTTTTCACGCAGCGTCAGCGCACCCAGGAGATCGTTCACACCCGGCAAGGCTGCGTCGCCACGATAGAGGACGCCGTCCATATCGAAGACGAACGACTTTGCCGCCCGCAGACGCCGGCGGGCATTCTCCTCTGCGCTCAGGACTTCGGCCGCTGGTTCGTTTGCGCCGGTAACAGTGTGCATATCGAGCGACATCAGTTTCTGGCCCTCATCCAACCGAAACGGGACGGCAGCCGCCTGACATCCCCTGGTCGACGGTCATCTCGGTGCTCTTCAATCCTCGTCCCCGGCGATCGTGGCGGCACGCCTCCGCTTGAACCTCTCAGCGCGGCTGTTCATCTCGGTGAGGAGGGCGGATCGCTCATGTGGCGGCGCCAGGACAATCCGGACGTCGACGAGCTCGACACCATGAAGTGCCTTCAACCAGATGCGAAAGACCTCGCCGAGTTCCATCGGCGAAGGCTCCGCGTCGAGCCGCCACCCGATCTCGAGCGAATCGGAGGCGACCCGGCTCATCACGCCATTAAGGAACGACGGCATCTTCGCCGCCTGCCGTTCGAGTGCTTCGGTCGCTTCAACGGTGATCCCGGGTCCGCCAATGCCCACTTCAATGCCGATCGGCCCACCAAGCACACCGGTAACCGACAGATTATCCCGTTCGCCCTCGTTGTGCAGAACGAACGTCGATCGCGCATCACCCCCGATGCGGCCGCTCGTCACAAAATGTTGGAAGGAGAGCGCGGGATCATGAAGCCGACCGATCTCCCGACGATGTGCCTCGCGTCGCCTCGCAAACGAGGGGACAGAAGACAGAGACTTATCGATGTCCACTGGTCGCTCCAGAACCGGCACGCCGAGCTCCCCGACCTCTCCGAGCAATGCTCGTAGTCCGGCGGCGAGCTCCCCCGGGACCACAATCGCCACCGGCGATTCTCGTACCAGAATCTCCACCATCGCCTGTGCGCTGTCTGCGCCACGACGGGCAGAATAGTCAGCTGCGACGGCGGCGGCCGCGGCGAGCGCCACTTCCGGCTCGTCCCACATCAAGTGCCCAGGTGCCGGCAACAGTGGGAAACCATCCGGCACCGGCGGATGCCCCAGCCAGACTGCCCAGCCATCGACTCGTGCCAGCTGATCGTACGGCACGATGAACGGCTCGATGGATTGGGCAGCCCGTGCGAGCACCGACTCGTCGCCGAGCGCCGCCGCCAGCAGTTCCTCCCCGGTGTCGATCAGCACGCCGCTCTTAGCCCGTGGAGCCGGCGCCAACGGGTGCCAGCCCGACGGCGCGGAGCAATGCCTCATTGAACACCGGCAGGTCGCCGGGGACGCGGGAGGAGATCAGATTCCCGTCTTCGACCAGCGGCTCGTCGACGTAGTTGGCGCCGGCATTGATCACATCATCGCGGATCTTGTTGACGCAGGTCGTCGTCCGCCCCCGCAGCACGTTGGCAGAAATGAGCAGCTGCGGTCCATGGCAAATCGACCCCACCGGTCGCCCACTCTCGACGAACCGACGGGTGAATTCGACTGCCGGCTCATGAATCCGCAGGTTCTCCGGCGCGCTTCCCCCTGGGATCACCAGAAGGTCGAAAGCGCCGAACTCTTCCTCCGTGATGTCGTCGAACGTGGTGTCGGCGCGTAGGGATCCCCCCTTCTTGCCCTCGATCGTGCCGCGCTCGATCCCAATCACGACGACCTCGGCTCCCTGCTCTTCCAGCGCCGCCTTGGGGTCGATTGCCTCCGAGTCCTCGAAGTTCTTCGCCAAGACCATTGCAACGCGCTTGCGCGATGCCATCGGTATCACCCCCGTTCTTCGGTCTGCGGATCGCTGAAGAGCAATGTCTTCCCGCCTCCGCCAGCGTCACTGGTCTCAGTATACCGGCGTGCCCCTGCAGGAGCGTCCGAGTGAATGAGCGATACGACGAAGGCGGCAGGCTGTCCTGGCCGTCCTATCGCTTCTCGCCGCCCGCAAGGGGTGACCGTTCAGTCGGCTACAAGCTCAAGAGACTTGCGGTCGGTGACAACGCTCGCCAGCTCAAGAAACGCGTCGACGCTCATCGCTCCGAGATCTTCGCCCGAGCGGAGTCGGACCGCGACCGCGTCCTGTTCGACTTCGCGCTTGCCGACGACCAGCATGTATGGGACTTTCTGCAACTGGGCGTTACGGATCTTCGCCTGCATCCGGTCACGACTCTCGTCCACCACGGCCCTGATGCCGCGGTCCACGAGCTGACGTGCCACCTGCCGCGCAAAGTCAACTTGGTGATCGGTGATCGGAATGATCGACGCCTGCACGGGGGCCAGCCAAACCGGGAACGCTCCGGCGTAGTGCTCGACCAGACCACCGACGAACCGCTCCATCGATCCAAGCAACGTCCGGTGGATCATCACCGCGCGGTGCCGCTCGCCGTCCTCGCCGATGTAGGTCACGTCGAAGCGCTCTGGCAAGTTGAAATCGACCTGAATCGTCGGCCCCGTCCACTCGCGGCCGAGGGCGTCGAGCCACTTGATGTCGATCTTCGGCCCATAGAAGGCACCGCCGCCGGGATCGATTTTGTACGGCAATCCGCGCGATTCAAGCGCCTCCCGCAGTCGTTCGATCGCCCGCTCCCAGGTTGCGTCGTCGCCGATTGCCTTCTCCGGTCGCGTTGCCAGGTAGGAGGTGAACTGGTAGCCGAAGACGTCCGCCATATGCTCCGCGAGCTCAATCACCCCGCGGACCTCGTCGACGACCTGATCCGGGCTGCAGAAGATATGGGCGTCGTCCTGCGTGAACCCGCGCACCCGCAGCATGCCGTGCAACGTGCCCGACCGCTCGTATCGATAGACCGTTCCGAGCTCCGCGAGGCGCACCGGGAGATCGCGATACGACCGGACCTGGCTCTTGTAGATCATGATGTGGCCCGGGCAATTCATCGGCTTCAGGTAGTAGTCGACCTCTTCGATCGACATCGGCGAGTACATGTTCTCCTTGTACGTTTCCAGGTGGCCCGAGATCTCATAGATCTTGTGCGAGGCGATGTGCGGTGTGTAGACGAGGTCGTAACCGCGGGCCAGCTGCTCCTTCTGCTCGAACTGCTCGACCAGGTAACGAACCATCGCCCCCTTCGGGTGCCAGAGAATCAAACCGGCGCCGATCTCTTCAGAGACCGAGTAGAGATCGAGGTCCCGCCCGAGACGCCGGTGGTCTCGCCGCTGCGCCTCCTCGAGTTTCCTCAGGTGTTCGTCGAGCTCTTCCTGCGTCGGCCAGGCGGTTCCGTAAATGCGCTGCAGCATCGGCCTCTTCTCGTCGCCCCGCCAATAGGCACCAGCGATTGACTGCAGCTTGAACGACCCGATGTCCGCCGTCGTCGGCACGTGAGGGCCGCGGCACAGGTCGAGGAAGTCGCCTTGCTGGTATGTCGAGATCGTCTCGCCTTCGGGAAATCCCTGGATCAACTCGACCTTGTATGGATTGCTTCCAAAGATCTCGAGTGCTTCCTGGTGGGAAACGACGTTGCGAACGAAAGGCTCGGCCTTGGCCTGGTTCGCGCGCATCCGGCGCTCGATCTCTTCCAGGTCGTCCGGGCTCAGATGACGCGGCAGATCCATGTCGTAATAGAAGCCGTGCTCGATCGCCGGCCCGATTGCGAACTTGGCGTCGGGAAAGATCTCCTGGACGGCCTCCGCCATCAGGTGCGCGCAGGAATGCCGCATCCGCGCCAACTCATACTCCCGCTGGTCCTCGGGTGAGAACGCGATGTCCATCTCTTCCGTGACTTCTTGAACGTTCTCGGCAACCATGGCCGATCTCCTCTTGCGTCTGGCAACAAAAAACGGCCCGCGCCCCATGAGGGACGTCGGACCGACGTGGTTCCACCCTACTTCCGGCTGTGCCTTGAAAGGCGCGCCGCTCGTGGTCGCCGCTAACGGGGCGTACCGGACCGATCTACCGGCGCTTCAAGCGCGTTCGGCGGTCTGCTCGCAGGTGGTTTTCTCGATCCGTTCTCCGGGTTGCCGTCGCAGCCTGGGGCAACCTCTCTGTCGGAGCAGGAATCGGTACTCGTCCTGGTCGACGCGTGGTCGAAGCTCGATTGTTGCGGCAAGCATAGGGAGTCGCGTCCGGTTGTGTCAATCCGGCTTCGCACGGCCACCGGTGCCCGAGCCGCCGACCACCGAACCCAGCACACCGGCGACGATGACGACTGCCGTGACGACGACCGCGACCATCAACTTTCCGTTCATGCCACCGGAACCATCGGTCGCGCCCGAACCGGATGCGGGGGTAGGGGTTGTCAACACATCCACGGCAAGGGGGGGCGAACTGGAGCTCGGCGTCGGCGTCGCTGCGGTGGCGCCGACCGAGGCGCCTGGCGTTGCCTGGGCGATGATCCGGGCCGCGTCCGGGTCACGAAAACTGAGCACCTCCCCGGTGATCTTACGGTTCGCCGCCACCCGGGCCTCTTTCTGCTCGAAGGCATAATCGAGCAAGACCCGATTGTCGTCGTACCAATCGTCGGGAGCGACGCCGTCCAGTGTGACGGAGATCATCGTGTTGCCGCCTCGGCGCGCAACTTCTATCAGGCAGTATCCGGCATCGTCGTCATAGCCCGTCTTCCCACCGATGAGATCGGTATACGTGTTCAGCATCTTATTGGTGTTGGTTACGGTGTAGGCGCCGCCTGGCGTGGAGTACGTCGGCGTCGAGATCAGGTCGACGAACACTGGGTACTTGAGCGCGTACATTGTGAAGACGGCGAGATCGTGCGCCGATGAATGGTGCCCCTTGACGCCCCAGCCATCGGGCCGCACCAAATTCGTTTCGGTGAGGCCCATGTTGCGGATGCGCTCGTTCATCATGTCGACGAAACGACGCACCGCTTCGCTGTCGGTGTCACCATCCTGGTAACCGAGTGCGCGGGCAATGGCGTGGGCGGCGTCGTTTCCAGACGGCAGCATCATCCCGTAGAGCAGGTCCTCGAGTGTGAGGGTCTCGCCGGCGCCGAACCCCATGACCGTCGAGGAGACGGGGTCGAAGACGTCCGAATCCTTCGTGGTCACGACCTGGTCCAATCGACCACGTTCGAGCGCCTCGATCGTCGTGAAGACCTTCGTCAGGCTCGCCACCGCCACCTGGTCGTGGGCGCCCCGCTGCGCGAACACTTCACCGGTGTCGGCGTCGATGACGATGTAGTGCTTGGACGTGATCTGGAGCTCGGGTACCTCTTGGGCGAGTGCGAGAATCGGGGTCATACAAATGATCGTCACAGTCAACGCCATGCAGAGCCCGAGGCATCGACGCGCGGGGCTCGAAACGATGCGGGACTGACGACACAGGATCGACAAGGAGAACTCCGCAGTGCGATGCTGATTCGGCCGAAACGGACGACGGGAAGAGCTTCGCAACCACCGGATGGTAGTCAGCCGTAGATTCGGGCGTCAAGCCGGATGCCCCACCGGGATCTTGATGCTCCGCGGGTCTGAAGCGCGACAAAAACGCCCGGCCTCAATGGCCGGGCGTTTCCGGGTACGTCTGGTGGGCGATACTGGACTCGAACCAGTGACCTCCACGATGTCAACGTGGCGCTCTAACCAACTGAGCTAACCGCCCGCAAGCCTCCGGGTTTCCCCATCGGTGCGGGAGATTATAGCTAGCGCCTGTCGGTCGTGTCAATCTCAAACTTAAGCCTGGGCGGTAGTTTTGACTCGGGCTGGCCCGATCGGAGGTTGGAGGCCAATCACCTCCTGACCGCCGAGATAGGGCCGGAGAACCTCCGGCACTTCGAAGGAGCCGTCTTCGCGCTGGTAGTTCTCGATGATCGAGATCACGGTTCGCGGGAGGGCAAGGCCGGAGCCGTTGAGGGTGTGCATGATCTGAGGTCGGCCGCCGCCGGCGGGGCGGAAGCGGAGGTTGGCGCGACGAGCCTGGAAGTCGAGAAAGTTCGAGCAGGAGGAGACTTCGAGCCATTCCTGCGAACCGGGCGCCCAGGTCTCGAGGTCGAACTTGGCGGCGGCGGTAAAGGAGAGGTCGCCGGCGCACATCTGGAGGAGGCGGTAGGGCAGGCCGAGGGCCTTGAGGACGTCTTCGGCCTCGCCGATGAGGCGGTTGTGCTCCTCGAGCGACTTGTCGGGGTGGACGAATTTGACCATCTCGACCTTGTCGAACTGGTAGCCGCGCTTGATGCCGCGGACGTCGCGGCCGGCGGAGATCTGCTCGCGGCGGAAGCAGGCGGTGTAGGCGACGTGGTAGATCGGCAGGAGCTCCTCGTCGAGGATCTCGTCGCGGTACATGTTGGTGACCGGGACTTCGGCGGTGGGGATGAACCACTTGTCCTCGTGGGCGTCTCGGAAGAGACCATCGCCGAACTTCGGGAGCTGGCCGGTACCGACGAGCATCTCCTGGAGGACCATATAGGGGGGATAGACCTCCTGATAGCCATGCTTTTGGACGTGGAGGTCGAGCATCCAGGCGATCAGGGCGCGTTGGAGACGGGCGGCGTCGCCGCGCATGATGTAGAAGCGGGAGCCGGCGACTTTGACGCCCCGTTCGAAGTCGATGATGCCGAGCTGCTCAGCGATCTCCCAGTGGGGGCGCGGAGTGAAGTCGAAGGAGCGCGGTTCGCCGACGGTGCGGACGACGACGTTGGCCGATTCGTCGGGGCCGTCGGGGACGTCCGGAAGGGGGAGGTTGGGGACGCTGAGGAGGAGGTCGCGGAGCTGCTCGTCGATTGCTTTGGATTTGGCGTCGAGTTGGTCGATGGTGTCGCCCATGGTCCGGAGGTTTTCAATGAGCTGCTGACGCTGCTCGGGATCGCGGGCCCTGCTGACGGCTTTCGAGCCCTCGTTGCGTTCGGCCTTGAGGGCTTCGACTTCGGTAAGGAGGGCGCGGCGTTGGGCGTCCAGGGCGACGATCTCGTCGATCGGGGCGGTGGTGTGGAGGCGGGCGATGGCGGCCTTGACCTCTTCGGGATTTTCGCGGATCAGACGAATGTCGAGCATCGATTCCTCCTTTAGCTTCGGCGACGTATCGTAGACACGACGACGCCCCACCGGGGTGCGGTGGGGCGTCGGTGGGCGTCCTGGCTCATGGCCAGGCGCCGTTCCTGCCCTCAGTTCGGACTCAGACTCCGCGACGTGTCGACCAGGCCGATGCCGCGGTAGCCAGGGAGGAATTTCTCCCAGCCGGCGTTGATCGCGGTGTCGAGACGCCGCTCGATCGTGTAGTAGACGCCGGCCGATGGCTCGCGCGGTTGGGTCCGCAGGTGCATGCGGGCCTCGCCGAGCGACTTGCCGCCCTTGCGGTGGTTGCAGGGCTTGCAGGCCGAGACGAGATTGTCCCAGGTGTGCTGACCGCCGCGAGAGCGGGGGATGATGTGGTCGATCGTCAGGTCGCCCGCCTGCCGGCCGCAGTACTGGCAGGTGAAGCCATCGCGGATGAAGATCTCGCGGCGGGTGAGCTTGACGCGTGGGCGCGGCCGGCGGATCAAGTAGACCAAGCGGATGACGGACGGCCAAGGGAAGCGGCGGCTCGCCGTTGCCACCGAGGCGTCGTGGGCCTCGAGGATTTCGGCTTTGCCGTCGATCACGAGGACGATCGCACGACGCACGTTACAGACGTTCAGCGGTTCGTAGTTTTGATTGAGAACGAGGACTGCTCTGTTCACCCCGGTCCGAACCCTTACCGCTAAGGGTTGCCGCAGGTCACCTTCGCACCAGGCACCGGACGCAACCGACCACCAGCCGACTCCATCCCACGCGATAGTAGCATGTCAGCGGTCAGCCGTCAGCTATCAGCCAATGGGAAATTGCGGACGCGCTACATGAACGCCCGCGTTGTATGACGCGGATGCG
>JAXDKI010000311.1:0-3759 GCA_034667245.1 Thermomicrobiales bacterium
GACCACGATTGCCCAACGCCGGTCGATCGGGCGAGGCCGTCATCCGCTCCACGATGAGATCGCGGATCATCCGCACGAAGGTGGGATCGGTCCCGACCGTTTCGGCGCGAATCAGGTTCAACCCGAGATCGGAGGCCGCCTCTTGCGCCTCGGTGTCGAGGTCGAACAGGATCTCCATGTGGTCGGAGATGAAACCTACGGGGACGACCACGACATCGGCGGCTCCATCCTCCCGCAGCGACGAGAGCACATCGAGAATGTCGGGTTCGAGCCACGGCACATGGGCCGGTCCACTCCGGCTCTGATACGCCAGGATGTGGTCCGCCACGCCGACACCCGCCGCGATCAGGCGGCTCGCCTCGCGGAGTTGCGCCTCGTAGGCGCAATGGCGCGCCATCGCGTGCGGAATGCTGTGCGCCGTCAAGACCAGCCGGGCCTCAGAGCGACGCTCCTCCGGAATCTGGGCGAGCGCCGCTCGCGTCCGCGCGATCATCGGCTCGATGAAGCCGGGGTGGTTGTAGAAGACGCGCAGCTTGTCGAATGCCGGTGTCTCCGTCTCGAGCGTTTCGAGGGCGCGGATCACGTCTTCCCGGTATTGCCGGCATCCGGAATAGGAACTGAAGGCCGAGGTGACGAAAACCAGGGCCCGCGCGACGCCGTCGTCCCGCATCTGCCGGACGGTGTCGGTGACGAAGGGATGCCAGTTGCGGTTGCCGAAGTAGATCGGCAGCCGCGGTCCGTGCGCCTGCAACTCGGCGTCGAGCGCCACGATCAGCGACCGGTTCTGCGCGTTGATCGGACTGACGCCGCCGAAGTGCAGATAGTGCTCGGCGACCTCGTCCAGACGCTCAGGCGGCACGTTGCGGCCGGCGGTGACGTTCTCGAGGAACGGCCGCACGTCGTCCGGCCCCTCGGGACCGCCGAATGAGAGGACGAGCAGGGCATCGTACTGCCGTGCCTCGTCGTCGAAACGCACCGCATCCGTTGTCGTCGCACCGAAAACGCTCACGCCAGGCCTTTCTGGGGTAACAGGGCGGCGAGAGGTTAGCCGCCTGAGCCTTTCATGGATACCTCACCGGTAAACCGCTGACCAGTCTCACCACGCGGCGTTGGCGCATGCATTCAAGGACGAGTCGACGGTAACTGCACCGTCACGCGTCTCTGCCAATGCCTCCGGCGGCTGACTCGTCTCCTCGCGGCTGGTCGGTGGGCGCGGTTCAGCAGGGGCGCTCGAATACCCCCTGGACCACGGTGATACGGCCCTCGTCGAGGTTGCGCAGCATGTTTCGACCCATCTCGCGGAACTCTGGACCGAGCAGGACGTGCAGACCGAGTGGTGAAGGTCCGGAAGGAGACGGTCGATCCGTCCACGCCTGGAACCACGCGAGAGACGATGAGGTCACGTCGGCCCAGGAGATCTCCGCGATGCCCACGTTCGACAGCAGAGAACGGATCTCCTCCGGTGGACGCAGGAAACTGATCGTGGGATCGCGTGACCAGGGGACCGGGAAATGGACCGGCTGAACGGGACCGGCCATGATCTCGTGGAGCGCCAGTCGCCCTCCCGGTCGGAGCACCCGGTGGATCTCCGTGTAGAGTCGCTCCTTGTCGCCGATGTTCATCGACGAATGTTGCGTCCAGACCACGTCGAACTGACTGTCGGCGAAGGGGATGGCTAACGCGTCGCCATGCCGGAAGGTCACCAGATCGGACAGTCCGGTCAGCGCCGACAACGTCTTGCCGGCTTCGCAGAACGCCTCGGTCAAATCGAGGACCGTCACCGAGCAGCCGTAGACGCTGGCGAGGGTCCGGGCGGGACCGCCGATCCCGCCGCCGACGTCCAGCACCGTCTGACCGGCATGCAGCCCGGCGCGGTCGGCGAGCTCTCGGGTCGAGATCGTGCCACCGGTGTGGAATTGATCCAGTGCTGCCAGGTCGTCCGGAGTCGGCGACTCCTCCTTGCCGGCGGCACGGAGAGCGGCGCGTATCTCCTCGCCGAGATTGGGAGCGCCGTAGTGCGCATTGACGTTGTCGGAATAGACCCGGTCAGCCATGTTCACCTTTCGTCATGTCGAGCGCATCGACTCAGGCAGTGTGCGGGTGCTTCGAGTTCGACCTACCACTATCGTCCGATCTCTCGAGCCAATCGGCAAGTGGCCGCACGAGCGTGACGGCTCGCGAGTCGTCTTCCGGTCGGACGACACCGGCACTGGCCAGGGCATCCAGCACGGCCGCGCCGAGGGAGCCGGCAAGATGGGGACGACGCTCCGACCAATCGAGGCAACCGTAGGCGAAGAGGCGCCGCGCCTGTCGTGCCGTGCCGAGATCGACTCCCCTGACGTGGAAGGCATGGACGCCTGCAGGTGTCAACCCGTACTGCGGCCGGCTCCCGCTCGCGTCCGCGACGGTCAGCCAATTGCGCCGAAGTAACTCGTCGAGCAGTTGGACACCGGCCATCCCGGCCAGGTGATCGTAGCAGGTGCGTGCGCGACGGACCGGCGTGGCGTCGATCTCGACTCGCGCTCTCGACGGCGAATCTCTGTTCTCCCGTGACGCGCCGGCGTCGAGCGCTTCGAGGACGGCCTGGATGCGACCGGGGTCGACGCGGTAGCTGCGCTGCCGCCCACGGGTCTCGACTCCGACGAGACCGGCTTCGCGCAAGATCGCGAGGTGAGTTGAGATGCGAGGCTGGGGCAAGCCGAGATGGACGCCGAGTTCGCTGACCGTCGCTTCGCCGGACAGCAAAAGGTGGAGGAGACGAAGTCGCGTCTCATCGGCAAGTGCTTGGGCGAGGGCGGACATGGCCTGAAAGTGACGCATCTTGAAAAGAGGATAGGTTGTCGCACGCGCGCGGTCAACCCGCTGCCGGCTCCGGTCTGCGGGACAGCCGTCTCAGCGCTTCACGGCGGCACAGCGGAGCCAGGGCGTAGCCGCGACGAATTCCTCGACGGCGGCGGGAGCCGTCTTCGAGTCCTCGCGGAGGGCCCAGCCGATGGCCTTCTGGATGAAGAACGCATTGGTGTGGCGTGCTAGGCGACGTAGGGTGTCGGCGTTAGGGAAGGAGCGTCCACAATTCGGGTCTTCCTTTGGGCACGATCAGAATCCCATCGTGGAGTCGTCCTGCGACGCTCCAAAGCCGGGCGCAGGCGATCCATGCCTCGTGCAGTGGTTCGAAGTCGCGGCGGTTACGAGTAATTAGGAGTCGATGATCGGTGATCGCAAAGACGAGTTGCTGAACATCGGACTGGCCTTAGTTGCCTGCCTCTTCGGTTCCGAGGGAGTCGTGACCAAGATCGGGCAACAACTCACCGGCCCTGTTCGAGACATCCTCGTCGACGTAGACACGTCGCTCCACGCCAGGAGCGGTGGGATTCGTTCTCAAGCAGAATCCTTGCCTCGATCAGGTCGCGGTGTTTCTCGTAGTATCGAATCGCCGCCCGGACATCGGCGTCAGACAAATCCCAGTCTGCCTTTGTCCTGTCGATATCCCAGTTCCGTCCATGCATATAGTCGATGATCGCCCAGACGTGGTGCCCGTGATCGCGGAGCCGCACGTTGTCGCGACCGGACCGACGCGGATCTAACTCGACGAGCGCGTCAAGCGCCGCGTCATCGATGTCCGCGCTCGGTCGATCAATCCTCATCGTCGCCACCAGCAGTCTCTTTACTGGAGGGGCCAGCATCATCGCCGGCCCCTCCTCTCAGTCCTCAGCACTCGTCAAACGTGGATCGCGTGGCCCAGCCAATCGTGGGCCGCTT
>JAXDKI010000312.1:0-5501 GCA_034667245.1 Thermomicrobiales bacterium
GTTTGGGAGGGGCAGGACCCCCTGACCTTCAAGAACAATCCTCCCGTCAGCACCGGTCCGTACCGGCTTAAGGATGCCAGCCAGACCGCCGTCATCTGGGAGCGGCGCGACGACTGGTGGGGGACGAAGGTGTTCGGCGTCACGCCGCCGGCGAAGGAGGTCCAGTTCCTCTACCTCGGCGCCGAGACGAACGTCGCCCTCGCCCTCGTCAACAACGAGATCGACACGCCGAACATCGGCATCCTCTCGCCCGGCTCCTTCCAAGAGGTCGCCCGGCGCAACCCCAACGTTCGTGCCTGGGAAGCAAACGAGCCCTTCTCCTGGGCCGACCCCTGCCCGCGGGTGCTGATGGTCCAGAACGCGACGCCGCCGCTCGACAAGAAAGAGGTGCGCTGGGCGCTCTCCTACCTGATCGACCGGCAGGGGATCGTCGATTTGGCCTACGAGGGCACGACCACGCCGGCTTGGGGTATCTGGCCCGACTATGATGCGAACCAGCCGTACTTCGAGGCGATCGGCGACCTGCGGGAGAAATACCCGTCCGGCACCCACGACCCGGCGAAGGCCGAGGAGATGCTGAAGGCGGCCGGGGTGGCAGCCGGCGACCTGAAGCTGCGGTACGTGGTCGATGCCGACTCGACCGAGGAGATGACGGTCGCGACGGTGCTGGCCGACCAGCTGACCGCGGCCGGGATCGAGGTCGAGATCCAGCCGCTGAGCGGCAGCGTCCTTGCCGACACCGTCTACCGGGGCGACTACGACATCAAGCTCCATTCCTTCTGCCCCGGCTACATCGCCGAGAACCTGGAGCTCTTCCACAGCAAGTACTACGTCACCCTGGGCGAGAAGGCGGCGTGGTTCGAGCGCAACTCGTTCCGCTACAAGAACCCGGCGCTCGACGCGGTGATCGACAAGATGTTCAAAGTCCCGACGGACGATACGGCGCAGATGATCACGCTGTACAAGGAGGCGATGGCGATCTGGCTGGAGGATCTGCCGGTGGTGCCGGTGGTCCAGGCGCCTGCCCTGGTGCCGTTCAACTCCACCTACTGGGAGAACTGGCCGACGGCGGAGAACGCCTGGAACATGCCGGTGAGCTGGTGGGCAACCTTCAACTTGGTCCTCAACGGGTATCCGAACCCGGAGACCGGCGAGTGGGTCGCCGGGATCAAACCGGCCGGCGGGAGCTAGTCGTCGGTCGTCGATCGTCGGTCGTCAGTTGCTGGTGGTCGATGGCGTGGCGCACCTTTGCGCGGCCGCTGTTGACGACTGACGACCGACGACCGACGACTCACCAGGACATCGGGTATGGGTGCCTCCCTGAGTTATCTCGCCGAGCGGGTGGTCATCTTTGTCGCGACCATCTTCATCTCGGTGTCGGTTGTCTTTTTCGTGCCGCGGCTGCTGCCGGGCGATCCGTTGGGCGGGGTCTATCTCAAGCTGGCGGGCGTCGGTGGCACCGCGGGCCAGGCGCTGGTGGAGGATTACCGCCAGCGCTTCGGATTGGACAAGAGTGTCGGGGAGCAGTACGTCTCCTACATGCGCGAGCTGGCGCGGGGGAACCTGGGGTATTCCATCTCCAGCTTCCCGACGCGGGTCTCCTACCTGTTGAAACAGGCGATTCCCTGGACGGTCGGGCTGCTCGGCGTGACCACGCTGATCAGCTGGATCCTCGGTTCGCTGTTGGGGGCGATGGTCGGTTGGTCGGGCGGGCGCTCGCGCGTGCTCCGGGGGATCGTGCCCATCGCCCTGGTTCTCTACACCACACCCTACTACATCCTGGCGATCATTCTCATCTACCTGTTCGCCTTCCACTGGACGATTTTTCCGCTCTCGGGCGCGTACTCGGTGGGGGCGGATCCCGCGCTCTCGTTCGCCTTCGCCAAGGACGTGATTCGACACGGCGCGCTGCCGGGCCTCAGCATCATCCTTGTCTCGCTGGGCTGGTGGTTTTTGAGCATGCGGAGTCTGATCATCTCGGAGCAAGGGCAGGACTACATCCTGTGGGCAGAGGCAAAGGGGTTGCCACGGCGGCGGATCTTTTGGACCTATGCCTTCCGCAACGCCCTGCTGCCGCAGACGACCGGCCTGGCCCTGTCGCTCGGCCACATCGTCGGAGGGGCACTGATCACCGAGGTAATCTTCGCCTATCCAGGATTGGGCTGGCTGATCTACAACGCGATCAAGGGACTCGACTTTCCGGTGATCCAGGGAAGCATCCTGCTCCTGATCGTCTCCGTCGCCGTCGCCAACTTCGTCCTTGAGTTGGCCTATCCGCTGATCGATCCGCGAATCCGCGCCAGAAGGACCTGACCATGGCCGCTGTCGCCGTCGAGGAGATCGTCCAGCCGCCGGTTGCGGTACGGCGCGGAGCCGCGACCGTCCTGCTAAGCAACCGCAAGTTCGTGTTCGGGATGGCCGTCTTCTTGGCAATGGGGGTAACGGCGCTGATCGGGGGTCTGTTCGTCGACGATGCGGACTTCCGGACTGGTGCCTTTCGTGCGCGGCAGGCGCCGAACGCGGGAGCGATCCTCGGCACCACGTCGCTGGGACAGAGTGTGGCGGTCCAGTGGACACAGGCGGTGCCGAACTCGATGCAGGTTGGGTTGATCGCGGCGACGATCGGTACCGTGATCGGCGCCTTGCTCGGGCTCGTCAGCGGCTACTTCGGCGGGAAGGTGGACGCGCTGCTGCGGATCCTGATCGACGTCTTCCTCTCGGTGCCGTCACTCCTGTTCCTGATCCTGATTGCCTCGCTGTTGCGCGGTGTCGGCGTGCCGACGATGGCGCTGATCATCGGGCTCTTCGCCTGGGCCTGGCCAGCCCGTGCGGTGCGGTCGCAGGCACTGAGCTTGAAGGAGCGGCCCTTTGTGCGGGTGGCACGGCTGTCCGGGATGGGGAACCTCGAAATCATCGTCCGCGAGCTGCTGCCCCACATGTTCACCTGGCTCGGCGCCAACTTCCTGAATGCCTTCATCGCGGCGATCCTGGCCGAGTCCGGGCTTTCCGTCCTCGGTCTGGGTCCGCAAGCCGACATGACGCTGGGCCTGATGCTCTACTGGGCGCTCGACGCCGACGCGCTCTTCCGCAATCTCTGGTGGTGGTGGCTGACGCCGGTGGTCACCCTGATCACGCTCTTCCTCTCGCTCTACCTTGTCCACCTTGGGTTGGACGAAGTCGGCAACCCGCGGCTAAGGACGCAGGGGTGAGGTCGCAACCGAACAGTCAGGACCCTCTTGTCAGGTCTAGTCCTGCCGGCCCGACCAGCGGTCCACGAGCTATTCGAGGCGATTGACCGTCGGTCGGAACTCATCGCGTCCGATGAACCTGCGAACCTCGCATTCCGTGCTCCAGAGTGGGAGTAGGCCAGGCCGTCTGCTGGACGATGATCGCGTCGTCCGGGTACCAGCGTCCCCGCACGTTGCCGACCAGATAGAGCGACCCCGTCACCAGCACCGCGTCTCCACGCTCCGCGTTTGCCCGCGCGATGGCCGTCTCGATTGCGGCAGTTGGCTCGTCCTCGATCAGGACCGGGCCGCCGAATCCTGCCCTTCGTGCGTCCTCGGCGATCGCCGCGGGGTCGGCGCCTGGCTTGGCCAGCACACGGGGTCGCGTCACAACCAGCTCGTCGGCGTGCGCGGCAATACGTCCGACGATGCCTGTGTGATCCTTCGCCTCCAAGACACCGAGCACGACGATCAGCCGTCCTCCCGACGGACGTGGCAACAGCACCGGTAGGTCGTCAACGAGTGCCGCAATCTTCTGCAAGTTGTGCGCTCCGTCGAGGACCACCCTTGGGGTCCGCTGCACTGTTTCGAATCGTCCAGGCAATCGGGCTGTCGCGAGACCAGTCTGGATGGCGTCATCTGGCACGGTAAAGCCGGACGGTGCGAGTGCCTCCACCGCCGTCACCGCGAGCGCCGCGTTCGCCGCCTGATACTTGCCGCTCATCCCCAACCGGAATTGCTTCCCTGAGGAGAACTGGACGCTGTCCGACCCGTCCTCGAACGCGACCGGCACGAAATCGACGCCTGCGACGGGACGGGAAACGGAGCTGCCGGCGGCCTGCGCCTCTGCCAGGATCGGCTCTAACGCCTTGGGGTCGGTGACGGCGGTGACCGTCGGTGCTCCGGCCTTGATGATCCCGGCCTTGTGCCAGGCGATCTCCGGAATTGTCGCCCCCAGCGTCTCGGTGTGGTCGATGCCAACCGAGGTGATCACGCTCACCGACGGCCGGACCACGTTCGTCAGGTCGAACCGTCCGCCGGCGCCGACTTCGATCACCGCGACATCGACCTGTGCCCGCGCGAAGAACGTCGCCAACAGCGCGACCCAGACTTCCCCGTAGGTCAGCCGCCCCTCCGGCGTCGGGTTCCAGGTCTCGGCCGCCGCCAGGATCTCTTCGACCAGGTCGGCGAAGACGTCGCCCGCGATGAGACGACCATCCACCGCCAGCTTCTCAGTGGCCACCTGAAGAAATGGCGAGGTGTGGAGACCAGTGCGGTAGCCCGCCGCCGTCAGGATCGCGGCGATCGCCGTGCTCGTCGACCCCTTGCCCGAGGTGCCGCCGACGTGGATGATCGGATAGCGATCGTGCGGGTTGCCAAGATGAGCCAGGAACGATCGCAGCCGGGCAAGCCGGATCTCCGCCCGTGCCCGGACCTCGGCCGGGGTCTTGCCGTACGCGGGCGCCGGATCGATCAGGGCGTCGGTGCGCGCGATCGCCTCGCGGTACCGCCGGATGAGTCTTTCAGCAGCTGATTCATCGCCGCCCTGCGGCATCCTGTATCCCCTCCTACCGCCCGATCACGCCCACCGTGAGGCAGATGGCCTATAATCGCACCCAACAGGGGGAGTAACCCACGCCTCGGCCAAACGGGGCGGTCACCGGTCGTCATGACGCGCACCCAGCGCCGGCCGGAGACGCGAGAACCCGTCTCGTCCGGTCAGACCCTGGCTGATCCGATACGCGGACCGGCCGGGTCTTTTTCATTGGACGACCCAGCCGGATCTCACTGAGAGGGATTTTCCCCATGCTCGACGAAATCCTCGAGATCTTCGAACGCGACAAGCGTCGATCCTCCAGCTCTGGTGGTGGTTTGCGTGCCCGGATTGCGCGGGCCATCGGCGGTCACGACAATGACCGCTCCCGCCATCACGACGACGATCACCGCCGTGACCGGGACGACGATGACCACGAGTATGGCAAGCGGCGCCGTCGCCGAGAGTTCGAGCTGGTCGACGACGATTGACGGCCGAAGCGATCAACGGTACGTGCGACGAGGCGGCCCTGTTTAAGGGCCGCCTGATTTGTGCCTGCTGGGGGAGCTGATCCAGCGCTACGTCTGGCGGTCGACGATCAACTCCCGGACGTGTAGGCGCCCAACATCGAGTTCGTCGATCGCGAGGTGGCCGATCCGGCCGCGCTTGATCGCGAGCAGGCCGATCGCCAAGCGACCGATCGCGAGGGCACCGAGCGCGGTGACGGCCAGTGCGGTGGC
>JAXDKI010000313.1:0-4473 GCA_034667245.1 Thermomicrobiales bacterium
TCGGCGTTGCCAGCGAGGATCGGAAAAGAGCTTCGGCGGTGGCGCTCGTGGTCGGAGTGTTCGCGGGCTCGGCGCTCTGGTGGTTGATCCTAACGGGAGGGACGGGGCTGCTGCGCGGGTGGCTGACCGTGGATCGGTTGACTTGGATCAACCGGGTCTCGGGAGCAGTGATTGTCCTCTTCGGGGCACTAGCCATCGCGAGCACGTTTCGATAATCTTACACGCCGAAGTCACGCGCTCACGGCCACACGCTGCTGCTGGCATGTTGCATGCAGCGCAAGTGCGGGCTGGCGATTGAGTCAAGCGGGCCATGGGCGATCCCGCGACGGTCCGGGCAACGGTTGAGACGTGGTCTAATGCCCGCGGCGTGGCAGGCTTGGCGAGACGAACCGAACACCAAAGGGGAGACACTGATGGAGATTCCGGACGCGCGGCGAAGCAAGTACGGGCTGGAAATGCAAGGGCTGCGCGGCCTCGGCAACGTCTACTGGAATCTCTCGACCCCAATGCTCTACGAGGAGGCGATCAGGCGCCAGGAGTGCCGGCTGGCCGAGATGGGCTCGATGGTGGTCCGGACTGGTCAACACACCGGTCGGTCGCCGGACGATAAGTTCGTCGTTCGGGAGCCCTCAAGTGAAGACAAGGTCTGGTGGGGGAAGGTCAACCGACCGGTCGATCCCGATCAGTTCGACCGCATTCGGCAACGGATGTTCGCCTACCTCAAGGGGCGAGATCTCTTCGTCGAAGATTGCTTCGTCGGCGCTGACCCTGCCTACCGACTACCGGTCCGTGTGATCACGACGAGGGCCTGGCACAGTCTCTTCGCCCGGACGATGTTCATCTCGCCGTGCCACGAGCAGCTCGTCGAGCACAAGCCCGGGTTCACCGTGATCCAAGCGCCGAGCTTCCAGTCCAATCCCGAGAACGATGGGACACGTTCGGACGTCTTCATCCTGCTCAACTTCGCCGAGAAACTCGTGCTGATCGGAGGAACGGAGTACGCGGGCGAGATCAAGAAGTCGATCTTCACGGTCATGAATTACCTCCTGCCACAGCGGGGCGTGCTCTCGATGCACTGCTCGGCAAACATCGGCGCCGATGGCGACGTGGCGATCTTCTTCGGACTCTCCGGAACCGGCAAGACGACGCTCTCCGCCGATGCCAGCCGGACCTTGATCGGCGACGACGAGCACGGGTGGAGCGACGACGGCGTCTTCAACTTCGAAGGTGGTTGCTACGCGAAGATCATCCGGCTCTCGCCGACAGCAGAGCCGGAGATCTACGCGACGACGCGGGCGTTCGGCACGATCCTCGAAAATGTCGGCTTCGACCGGACGACCGGCAAGATCGATCTGGACGACGAGTCGTTGACCGAGAACACGCGCGCCGCGTATCCGATCTCCTTCATCCCGAATGCCTCGACGGATGGCATCGGTGGTCATCCGCGGACGATCTTCATGCTGACGGCGGACGCATTTGGGGTACTGCCGCCGATCGCGAAGCTGACGCCCGAGCAGGCGATGTATCACTTCCTTTCGGGGTACACGGCGAAGGTGGCGGGGACCGAGCGTGGAGTGACCGATCCCACGGCCACCTTCAGCACCTGTTTCGGCGCGCCATTCATGGCGCTGCCACCGGCGGTCTACGCGGGGTTGCTGGGCGAACGGATCGCTGCCCATGACGCCTCGGTCTGGCTGGTCAATACGGGTTGGACGGGCGGGCCGGCCGGTGTCGGGAAGCGGATGGAGATCGGCCACACCCGGGCCCTGATCCGCGCCGCGCTCGCTGGCCAGCTGGCCGACGTGCCGACGCAGCGGGATCCTGTTTTCGGCGTGGACGTGCCGCAGTCGTGTCCGGGTGTGCCTCCTGAGGTGCTGACTCCGCGGACGACCTGGGAGGATCCTGAAGCGTACGATGCTCAGGCGAGGCGGCTGGCGGGGATGTTCGCCGCCAACTTCGAGCAGTTCGCGGAGCAGGTGCCGGCCGGCGTGCGGAACGCGGGACCGACAACAGGGTAGGAGCGATGACAACGCCGGGGCCGGTCCGCGACGACGTCTGGAAGAGCGAAACGCTCGTCGCGAATTTCCTGTCCGGTGTCCGCGGCGGTATCCCGTACGCCGCGGACCAGATCGAGGTCATGCTTCGTGTCGTCGGGGCCGGTGGACGCTCGGTGAGACGGTTTCTCGACCTCGGCAGCGGAGACGGGGCGCTGGCGGCGGCGATTATGAGCCGGTATCCGAGCGCCGAGCCGGTCTTAGTCGATTTTTCGGAGCCGATGATGGAGGCGGCCCAGGCGCGACTAGGCGGCTCGACTTCAGCGGGCGCTTTTGTTCTCGCGGACTTCGGGCAGCGCGGTTGGAGTCGCACGGTCGCGGAGTGGGCACCGTTCGATCTCGTCGTCTCCGGCTTCGCGATTCATCACCAGCCGGACGACGGCAAGCGAGCCGTCTACCGCGAGGTGTTCGATCTGCTTGCGCCCGGAGCCTTCTTCGTCAACGTCGAGCATGTGCGACCGGCGACGCCCTGGGTGGAGCGGGTGGCGGACGAGTTGATGATCGACTCGATTCATGCCTATCACGAACGGACCGGTACGGGAAAAAGTCGCGAGCAGGTTATCCGGGATCACGTCCACCGGCCTGATAAGGCGGCGAACATCCTGACTCCCGTCGAGGACCAGTGCGACTGGCTTCGGGAGTTCGGGTATGAGGATGTCGACTGCTATTTCAAAGTCTTCGAACTGGCGGTGTTCGGCGGACGGAGACCCCAAGAGTGATTCTTGTCGGCCCATTCGAGGGTTAACCGAAGAGAGGTCCTTCGCTACGCTCACGATCTTCAAGGGAAGGCGGCTCCCCTCTTCGAACAGTGTGAGCGGAACTGAGGACCTCTCAAGCGCCCTGCTTGTGACCGCTACGGCATGAGTTCTTCTTCCTCGACGGCCTCGCCTTCCTCGAAGTCTTCGTCCTCGAGGGTCTGCATGGCGACATCGTCGATGATCTGCTGGATGGCGTCGCGAAGGTCGATGAGGTCGTAGAGATTGAGGTTGGCAAGCACGGCATTGTTTTCGGGATCGCCTTCGTCCGTGCTGTTGGGTGCGACGCGGAACTGGACCTCGTAGCCGCCCTCTCCATCGAGTTCGGCGCCGGTCGTCAGCTCGTCCATATAGATGTTATAGGTCTCCATTCTGCCCCGTTCCTCCCGGACGCCTGTGTCTTCTTGCCGCCGAAGGCCGGCGGCGTAGTCAGCGTACCGTTCGCCGTGCGAAGTCGCAAGGCGGTCGGTCGGAACCCGTTGTTCGGAGGACTTGGATAGGGTGAGCGAGGGCGCTATGGCTGAGGAGTTGCTTCCTCAGGGCCGCATGGTTCCTCATCCGCGGTGACGGTAAAGCTCCCGCGGACCGTAGTCGCTTCCTCCATATCGTGGTTGGTCACGACGAGATAGAACAACGAGATGGCGTCGGTTTCGATCTCACGGCAGAACGTGATGGGCTGACCGGGATCGAGTTTGCGACGCTCCCAGCCCGCGCCGCGAATCTTCGTGATCAAATCGACGTCGACCGCCTCGTTCGGGGTTAGCCCGGTGAAGTCGAAGGAGACCCGGGTGATCGACGACAGCGTGTTGAAGCTGAAGTAGTGGGCGCTAAGTGATGGAATCGGGTCGTCGAATACGTAAGGATCGGTGCGACCGCGGGTGAGCTCAATGCGGCTGGTCGGGTTGTCTCCGACGTGAAACGGAGGGGCAAACCCCTCGGGGAACGTGGGATCAAAATCTTT
This sequence comes from Thermomicrobiales bacterium, assembly GCA_034667245.1. Lineage (GTDB taxonomy): Bacteria > Chloroflexota > Chloroflexia > Thermomicrobiales > UBA6265 > DATBFX01. The sequence continues at coordinate 3,771 of JAXDKI010000313.1, forward strand.
GTAGCTCGGCGAGATCGGATCGCCGGGGAGCAAATCAAGGTTGAGGTTGCGGACGGTGAACTCGCGGAAATTCTCTGCGAAAGGGAGGATGTCGTTGATGATCTGGAGGGTGCGGTCGAAGTCGTCGGGTTCGACGTTTTCCATCTCTCTCCACATCTCGGCGATCGCTTCGGGGCCGACTTCTTGCTCCAGGAAGAGGAAGTAGACGTACGCACCGTAGACGTGGATGAATCTTGCCGACCACTGTTGGGGCGAATAGTAGACGGGAACGTCGAAGCCCTGGAAGCCGGAGATGAACACCGAATGGAGCCCAACGAACATCGTCTCGAAATCAACCGTGTCGCGATAGAGGTGGGAGATCACCCAGTCCGCCGTCGACTCGACGAACCAGAACTCGGAGAAGGAGAGGGTCTCGAAGTCCTCGGTATAGGGTGAGTCCTTGAAGCCGAAGGCAATTTGCCAGTTGTGAGCGTCCTGAAGGACGTGGAAGAACTCGTGCGCCATCGTCAGGATCAGATCCGCCTCGCCAATGTTGGGGCGGCGGGCGACGATGTAGCCGCTGGACTTGCGACCGTCGAAGGGGGCATCCGGCGCAGCGTGGGCGAGGGCGCTCTCGCTGATGTAGTCGCCGCCGCGGCGGGGGACGCGGTCGGCCTCGTCGTCGACGAAGTAGATGTCGATCCGCGTGTCGCCCCCCTGCGCG
>JAXDKI010000314.1:0-12081 GCA_034667245.1 Thermomicrobiales bacterium
CGACACGAAGCCGGCGGCACGATCGACAGCGACGAGTACCGCTCCGCCACCGACGCTTACTATGCCCGCCACCTTTGCCGCGGGGCCTCCGGCGCCGAGATCGCCGTCTTCGAAGCGCGCGCGCACCTTCCGCATCTCAAGGATCGGGAGGCGTACCTGGCGGCGGTAGGTGAGTTGCTGAGGCGCCTAGAACGCCCCGGCTGATCCCAACGGCTTCTCGCTTGAAGTACCACGAGCGAGGGCGTTCGTTCGGACGATCGCTACGGACGATATGTTGTAGTGAGCCACAACATAGAGTCCGTGGCGACTCGTTGGAGATTAGCTGGCTCGTGCCTGGAGGCGGTCGACGTTCGGGTCGTCGGCTACCTGCTCCGCCGCCGCGGGGTCCGCAGTCTCGTCCCGTGTCTCCTCCAGCGCGTTCTCCGCGGCGGAGATCAGTAGCAGGCGGTCGATCCGTAACCCGTCCATCGCCTCGATGCGGAAGACGTGGCCGTTAGTCCGAACCTCGTCGCCGACGTCGGGCCGGCGGCCGAGTTGGCCGAAGACATAGCCGCCGATCGTGTTGTAGAAGGGGTCATCGATCTCCAGACCGAACCGCTCGTTTACCTCGTCGATCGAGAGCAGTCCGCTCAGGTGGGTCTCCCCGTTCGGCGAGATCACGATCTCGTCCAGACCGACTTCGAACTCGTCGCGAACGTCGCCGACGATCCGCTCCAGGACATCCTCCAGCGTCACCATCCCGGCCGTTCCGCCGTACTCGTCGAGCACGATCGCGACGTGCGTCCGCTGCCGCTTCATCATCGCGAGCAACTGGTCGAGCGGCGTCGCGGAGTGGACGATGATCGGCGCCCGGACCATCCGCCCGAGGTTGAACGGCCCCTGGCGCCCGCGCACCTGGAATCGATAGAGATCCTTGACATGGAAGATGCCGATGATGTCGTCGAGGTCCGTGTCGTAGACCGGGTAACGGGCGTGACCGCTCTCCGCGACCGTCGCGGTGACCTCGGGCAGTGTCGCCGTCGCGGGAAGGACAACCATCTCCGTCCTCGGCACCATCGCCTCGTCCGCTTCGATGTCGGCGAATCCGAAGACCCGCGAGATCAGCTCCTGCTCGCTCTCCTCCAGGTAGCCCTGCTGCTGGCTCGCCGTGACGAGCATCTTGAGCTCGTCCTCGGAGTAGACGAGGTGGTGCTCGCCCTGCCAGGAGAGCCCCAGCGGCCTGAGAATGAGCGCCGTCAGCCAGTAGAGCAAGGCGATCAGCGGGCGAAACGGCACGGCAAGCCAGGTGATCGGCCCCGCGCTCGCCAGAATCGTCGCCTCCGATCGCTGGAGCGCGATCATTTTCGGCACTTGTTCGCCGATCACGATGTGGAGGAGCGTCACGAGGAAGTAGGCAAGCACACCTGCGACCAGATGGACGCCGATCCGCGCGTGCTCGTCGATGATCGGTGCGAAGGCCGGCGCGATGATTGTCGCCAGGGCCGGCTCCGCGATCCAGCCAAGGGCGAGACTCGCCATGGTGATCCCGACTTGGGCCGCGGAGATGAACCGGTTCGGGTCGGCCTGGGCGCGCTTGACGAGGCGCGCCATCCGGTGCCCCTGCTCGATCAGTTGGTCGATCCGTGTCGAGCGGACACTGACGAGCGCGAACTCCGCCGCGACGAAGAAGCCGTTCATGAGAACGAGACCGAGGACTGCACCGAGTTTGAGGAGGTCATCGCCCATCGATATCGATCCGAATCGTTGCCCAGCTCGTTGGGAAATCACCGCCAAATACGTAGGGGCGGTTCGCCCCTACGGTCGTGCCCGGAAACGGAACGCAAAAAGGGGCGCGGCATGCCGCGCCCCTTCGTGGTCAGATTCGGTTGAGTCCGAGGTACTAATCTTGACCGTCTCCCGACGCTCGCCAGCCGACCAGCCTCAGAGTTCCTGGTGGTACGCGTAGAGGCGGTCGCCGTCAAGCCGGCGCAGCTTCTGTAGCGCCTCGTTCTCGATCTGGCGCACCCGCTCCCGGCTGATCTGCAACTGCTCGCCGACCTCCGCCAGCGTGTGCTGGTGGCTGTGGCCGAGCCCGAAGCGCAGTTGGAGCACCAGCTTCTCGCGCGGGGTCAGCGTGTCGAGCGCGGCGTTGACGTCGCGCTTGAGCATCGACTCGCTCGCCGCCTCGTACGGCGTCTCCGAGACCTCGTCGGCGATCAGGTCGCCGAGGCTCGTCTCGTCCTCACTGCCGATCGGCGTCTCCAGCGAGATGGTTCGCTGCGCCGCCTGCACGATCTGCTGGATCTTCTCCGGCTGCACCGCCATCGCCTCGGCGACCTCTTCCGGGCTCGGCTGGCGGCCGAGTTCCTGGGCGAGGAGGTTGAGGGTCTTGCGGTAGCGGGAGATCGAGTCGCCCATGTGGACCGGCAGCCGGATCGTCCGACTCTGGTCGGCGATAGCGCGGGTGATCGCCTGGCGGATCCACCAAGTGGCGTAGGTGCTGAAGCGGAAACCCTTGCGCCAGTCGTACTTCTGGACGGCCCGCATCAGCCCGATGTTGCCCTCCTGGATCAGGTCTAGCAGGGTCAGGCCGCGATTGACGTAACGCTTGGCGATGGAGACGACCAGCCGCAGGTTGGCGCGGACGAAGAGCTGGGTGGCGGCGATCTCGCCGTTCTCGACGCGCTGCGCGAGGTCGATCTCCTGAGCGTGCGTCAGCAGCGGCGTCTCGGCGATCTCGCGCAGGTAGAGCCGAACCGGGTCGTTGATGAAGTTCGGATCGAGGCGCTGGAGGACATCCAGATCCCGTTCCAGGTCGACCTCGGGTTCGATCTCCCCGGCGAGCTGGGTCTGGATCTCCTCGGGCATCTCGAGTTTCTCATCACCGTTGACCGTTTCGGCGACGAGGGCATCGATCTTGTTGACGTCATAGGTCTGCAACGAGTCACTCATGAGGGCATTACTCCTGGCTTCGCGGACACAGCGAGCCGTTCGCGTGCGTTACCGCTGCACAAACGTTGCCAGACCAATTCATGACCTTCACTCCGAGGCAGCCGACCACGGAGCATTCGGGAAGTGGGTGGCGCGGCAAGCGAACGCCACCCACGCCATCCGGCGGCCGAGTCCGGCCTGTTAGGGGTACGTTTCCCCCGGATGACGGATGTCTGTCCCACCCTCGCACGAGCGGGGCGATGATGGTTGGCAAAACTTCGGTTCCGTGACAAAGAGCCCCGGATCGGGGTCTCCGCACAAGCCTGACATTATAGCAGATGAAGCAGGAATGCAACTAGGACAACCGTCCCATTTTTACGAATTGTGATCTAACCGGTATCCCGGGCGACGAGAAACAGGCCGGCCAGAATCCGGAACCGTGCCAATGACACGCCGAGGCGGCAGGGTTAACCCTGCCGCCTCACACTCGGGGACCGTGCCGATATGGTCGCGATCGTCTAGTGCCCGCAACCGCATCCGTGCGACGTGTCGGCATTGCCGCCGGTGTCGAAGGAGTGGCCGCAGGAGCAGGAAGCGACCGCGTTCGGGTTGCGGACCGTGAAGCCGCCGCCCATGAGCGAGTTGACGTAATCGACCTCGGCGCCCTTGAGATACATGGCGCTGAAGTTGTCGATCAGCAACCGAACGCCGTCGGTCTCGACCACTTCGTCGCCTTCATCGGCGCCCTCGTCGATCGTCATCCCGTATTGCAATCCGGAGCACCCGCCCGGAGCGACGAACACGCGCAGCGCGTGATCCGGCGTGCCCTGCTCCGTCAGGAAGTTCTTGAGCTGGGCGACCGCCTCCGGCGTCATCGAAATCATGGTTTCTGTCGTGACAGACATCTAATCGAACCTCCGCGGGATCATGCTCTCTACAACGGGACCGCCGGCGCGTGCGACACGTCGTCTCCACCATGCGGTCCGATGCTTCCCCAATGATAGTGCCAGATGAGCTCCGTGTCTACTGGTACCCAGCGTTGTCACAGGCAAGATATGGGGCAACGGTTCCGAGCCCGGCGAGTCGTCACTCCGCTTAATCGTGGGGCGATTACCCATGGCGAGAGGAGGAGCGTGGCCCTCACATGGCGGACGCAACGTGAATGGTGAAGCGAACGGCGACTCGATCCCCCTCCGCCACCACATTGTCAAGCGTTACGACAAGGCCAGGAATGGCGCGGCGGAGACCCGCGACCACTCGTGCGACGCCGGCCGCGCCAGTCTCCGCCTGAGCTACGGTCGCGTCGAGGCACGCGTGATCGTTGGTGATGTACCTGGTGAGGCTCCTGAGCCTGCTGCCGTTCCAGATCTCCACGTAGTAGCGAGCGACAACAACGTTGTTGACCTCCGGCGCTTGGGGCGGAGGCCGGCCGCGAGCCGGTCAGCGACTGGCGTATCCCCGGCCTCTGCGATTCCCAGAATCGGTGCGGCGGTCGAGGCGACCAGGACCGAGCGCGCACTCCGGCGCAGTCGCGAGTTCGTGCGAGTTGTTCTCGCACCGGGAGGCGTTCCCCAATGACGCACTACGAGAATCTGATCGTCGAACCTCGCGTGCAGGCGGCCATCGACGACGTGCAGGAACTGATTCGCCGTCAGTATCCCGCCGCATTATTCACGGTCGGGCGGTCGGAAGCGCCTGAGGGGATCTACGTACGGGCAATCGTGGATACCGACGACATTGATGCGGTTGAGCAGACCTTCCTCGACCGGCTCGTCGATCTCCAGGTCGAGAAGGCGTTGCCGATCTATGTCGTGCCCGTGCTGCCGCCTCATTGGATTGCCGAGATGATCCGAGCCATCCGAGAAGGGGAATTGGCCGTCGCAATCGCGGGGGATTGAAGGACGTGCGGCCAAGAACGCGGAGAACAGCGGGGTCGAAATAGCGGCGGTCGTGAAGCAAGACCGAAACCACCGATCCTCATCACCTTGAGGGCCCGCGATCGCGCTTGACAGAAGAACGCCGCGCGGTATCCTTGCCACGTTCCTAACCCGCGCGGGCATGCGTTCGCGAGCCCTCGGTTGTGCGCGGGACGCCGTGCGTCCGCCCGACTCCGGAACATTGCTCGGCAGTCCGTCACTTCGTCCTGGAACGACCCGTCCTGGCCGTCTGCCGTCGACCGCACGCCAGCGGCGCGGTCACCCGAGTAGGCGCTCGCTCGGCGGGCACGAGGAATCCCCGGTGATCCGATCCCGTTTTCTGTTGCTCGCCGCCATCGTTACCCTGGCTCTGGCCGATCTGGTCGTCCTCGTTCCGCCGGTTCAAGCCGCCGGGTCGGTCGCGGTCACCGCCTGGTCGTGCTCGCCGGGAATCGACCCGAAGAGCAACGATCCGGCCGCGTTCGCCGCCGCCTGCACCACGGAGGCCGACGGGCTGATGTTCGCCTTGACAGCGGGCGGGTTCACCCGCCGCCGCGCGACCGCGCCCGATCGCCCCGCCTCCTGGGCCGCGGTGACCGGCGCCTTCACCCTCGTCCTCGATGCCCCGAAGGGGGAGCCGGCCGTCGCGTTCTGCCTACGCAACGGCGGCGCCCCTGAACGGTTCGAGGCACCCGCCGGTGAGATCAAGGGCGACCTGGCCCCAGACACCGCGTTGACCTGCCAGTGGTATCGCCTCCCCGCCGTGTCGACTCCTGCCCCCACGGCTACGGCGCAGCCGACCACCGTCCCGACCTCCACCCCGGCACCGACCGTCGCACCTACTGCCCCGGTGAGCCCGACGGCGACCCAGTTCCCGACCGCCACCCCGTTCCCGACGCAGGGTGCGACCGCGACCCCGGCGGTGACCCCCACCCCGGCGGTGTCTCCCACCCCGACGACACCCCCGCTGCCGGAACCGATCGACACCGGCCCGCCGAAGATGTTCCGCGGTGACCCCGCGCACACGGGGCGACAGGGTGACTCCGGGCCGGCAGGCGACCCGGTCCTCCTCTGGCGCTACCCGATCGGTGACAGACCGAACTCCTCCCCGGCGGTTGCCGCCGGCACGGTTTATGTCGGCAGCGACGCCGGGCTCTTCGCCGTCGATGCGGTGACCGGCACAGAGCGCTGGCGGATGGCGACCGAGCTACCGATCACCTCGTCCCCGGCGGTCGCCGGCGGTGTCGTCTACGTCGGAGGTGAGGACGGCAACTTCTACGGGGTCGACGCCGGGACCGGGGTGGAGCGCTGGCGGTTCGAAACCGGGGGCAAGATCCGATCCTCACCGGTCGTCGCCGACGGCGCCGTCGTCTTCTCGAGCTTCGACGGCAACATCTACGCCCTGGACGCGGAGACCGGCGAGGAGCGCTGGCGCTTCGCCCGCGCCGGTGACGACATGGTGTCTTCCCCCGCGATTGTCGACGGCACCGTCTTCATTGGCATCGGCGACCTCGACGGCGGGCTGCTCCTCGCCCTCAGTGCCGAGGACGGCACCGAGCAGTGGCGGTACCGCGTCACCGGCTATGTACAGACCTCGCCGACGATCCTCGGCGGTATCGTCTACTTCGGCGGCGACGACGGTTTCCTCTACGCGGTCGAGATCGAATCGCGTCGCCTGCAGTGTCGGTTCGAGACGGGCAAGCTGATGCGCTCGTCGCCCGCCGCCCTGGACGGCGTGATCGTGATCGGTGATCGGCTCAACAATCTCTACGCGCTCAATGCCGGCACCTGCGAGGAGCTGTGGAGGTTCGAGGCCGAGGACTGGATGGACTCGTCCGCCGCGGTGGCGGGCAGCACGCTCTACGTCGGCAGCAAAGACGACAACCTCTACGCCCTCGATCCCGGCACCGGCGCCGAGCGCTGGCGCTTCCCGGTCGGTCAATCGGTGCTGACCTCGCCGGTCGTGGCCGGCGGTGTCGTCTACTTCGCCAGCCGTGATGGCTTCCTCTACGCCGTCACCGGCAGCGAGAACGAGGGGAACGTGGCCCCACCACCGGACGACGCGGCCCGGCCGGCGGACGTGCCGGCCGAGTTGGTCCTCGACGATGGGCGGTACCGGTTCGATCGCCTGGTCACGCTCGATCGCGACACCCTCGAATTGACTGACGAGATCAGCTTCCTCCAGCTCTTTGCCCGACAGGATCGGCAGGAGAACGGGCCGATCTACACCAACCGCCCCATAGACGACGAGGAAAAATCCAAGTTGGTCCGGTACCTGCCTGAGCGGATCGGGGCGGCGCAGCTCGCCTGCCCCGCCGACGGCGCGACGAGCGGAGGGCAGCTCCAGGCCGGCGATGCCACGTACGCGTTCGCGGGCCTAGAGCCCGATCTGACCGTCGACGACTTGACACAGCGGGGCGAAGCGCCAGGTCTTGGAGCGGTCTATGCCGAGGCCGACCAGTCGCCCATCACCGAGCTCTTCATCGCGTCATCCGACGGTCTCCAGCGCTTCGTCCTGCTCGACGGAGACGGTCTGCCGGCGGCACTGCGTAGTCCCTTCCCCTTTGCCAGCCAGACGTACGCCTTCGCCGAGGACGCGACGGATCAGGTTGAGGACAACACCCTCGGCGGAGTCGGCTGCGCCGGACCGTTTGCCATGAAGGCCGCACCGGACGCCGCTAAGTCGCCATTCTCCCGCCTCTACGCCACGATCGCGGGGCGCCTGCTCGCCTTCGACCCGGTCGACAGCTCCGGCGAGCAGAGTGCATCGACGAACGGCCCTCGCGCGCAACTCTTCACCATGGAACGCAATTTGGCACAGTCGGCGGCATTACCATTCGCCGGTTTCGGTGCGGTGGCGGCGTCAAACAAGGCAAACCATGCAAGGTGATCCCTCCCGCCTCTCGGCGCTCCTCCGCCGGCGCGGTGGCCGGCGCGGACTCATACTCGGTGCCGCCGGACTCGGCGTCACCGGTCTCGGTGCGGCTGCTGGTGCGTCTCTTCTCGGTGGCGGCGACACTCCTAAAGCAGCCCAGACGATTGCCCCCAGCCCGACCGCGACTGCTGAGTCGTCCGACAAGGTCCTGGCTCAGAAACCAGCGCAAGCGACCCCCAGAGGCCTGACGAGCGCCCGCCGTAAGCCGGCGATCCAGGTCGTCGCCGACCTCCCCGCGGGGATGGCGCTCGTCTCCTCGCCGCGGTTGCCCCTCTTCGGCGTCGGCGGCGCAGACGTGGCGGAACTCCTCGGCGCACAGGTGCCGAGTTGGACGGACGTCGGCTCGCCGGTGGACCTGCCTGTGGAGCCGATCGCTCTGGAAGGCCAGGTGCCGGAGGGGATGACCCCCGCCGCAACCTTCGGGACGTACGACGAGCTCGCCGCGGAGCTGGGGCGGCGCCCCGGCGCTGTCGCCCTCGTCCCTGCCGATCAGGTCGACTTCCGCGCCAATGTCCTCGCCGTCGACGGCTATGATCCCGTGCGGGAACCGGCCGACGGCGGCGAGCCGATCGTCCGCATCGGCGTCGTCGGCGACATCGTCCCCGGTCGGAACGTCCACTTCAAGATGCTCCATTACGGCGACTACACCCGCCCATTCCATAAGGTTGCCGCCGAGCTGAGCTCCTACGACCTGACCTTCGCCAACCTGGAGGGCAACCTCTCCGCCAACATCGAGCCCCCCTCGGACACCCACACCTTCTCCTTCATCTCCAGCCCGCAGATGCTCGACGGCTTCAAACTCGCCGGTATCGACGCGGTCAGCCTCGCCAACAACCACAGCACCTGGAACAGCGCCGGTTGGGGCGTCAGCGCCCTCGTCGACACCCTCGACGCGCTCGACGCCGCCGGTGTCGCCCGCTTCGGCGCTGGCCACAACCTTGACGAGGCCCGCGCCGCCTGGACCTCGGAGGTGAAAGGCAAGCGCGTCGCCATCGTCGGCATCGACGGCGTGACCGCGAACGAGCAACCCCGCGACCAGTTCGCCACCGTCCAGAACACTGCCCTCGGCGAGGGGGAATACGCCGGCGCTGGCCCCGATCAGCCCGGCACCAACCCCTTCGCCGTCGACCAGTTCCTCGCCGACATCGAGGGGCTGGTCGGCGACTACGACATCGTCATCCCCTACTTCCACTTCGGCGTCGAGTACGTGGCGGTGCCGCCCGACTGGGCGGTCCAGGGCGCCCACGCCGCGATCGACGCCGGCGCGACGATGGTCCTCACCAATCACCCCCACGTCATCCAGGGGATGGAGATCTACGCCGGCAAACCGATCGTTTACTCCATGGGCAACTTCATCTTCGACCAGATGTTCAGCGTCGAGGTCCGGGAGGGGCTGATCCTCGAGATCGTCCTCCGCGGCAACACGGTGGTCGGTCTGCGCGCCCGCGGGGTCGAGATCGAGGACTTCCACCAACCCCGCCTGATGACCGCCGGCGAGCACGCCTCGCTCATGGACCGATTCTGGGACGCCTCGGACCGTCTGGCGAGACGAAGTTCATGATCCCCAAGGACGACGGCGAAGGATGACGGTTGCGGTTGCCCTGATCGTCAAGAACGAAGAGCTCACACTTCCGCGCTGTTTGGCCAGTATCGAAGGTGCCGTCGACGAAATCGTCGTCGTCGATACCGGCTCGGAAGACCGCACCAAAGCGATCGCCGCCGCACATGGCGCGCACGTCTTCGATTTCGCCTGGCGCGACGACTTCGCCGCCGCCCGCCAGTTCGCCTTCGATCAGGCGACGACCGACTGGGTCTTTTGGCTCGACGCCGACGACGTGGTTCTCGGCGCCGAGCACATCAAACCGGAAACGTACGCCGCGCCCGCCGATGTGCACGCTTTCTACTGGCGCTACGTCCTCGGCCGCAACACCGACGGCGAACCGACCTTCATCTACTGGCGGGAGCGGTGCGTCCGCAACGACGGCTCGCATCGTTGGATCGGTCGCGTCCACGAGGTCCTGGTCCCGGACGCTCCCGGCGCGACGATCAGGAGTGAATCGGTCGTCGTCGAGCACCATCCCGACCCCGCTCGGGCAGGGCACAGCCAGCGGAACTTGCGCATCCTGGACGACGAATATCGGGCCACGGGCGGCAAGCTGGAACCACGGATGCTCTTCTACCTCGGCCGCGAGCTCGCCGACAACGGTCAGCCGGAGCGGGCGGTCGAGGTTCTGGTGCAGTGTGTCCGCGACAGCCGTTGGGACGACGAGCGCTACCTCGCCCAAATCCGCATCGCCGAGCTGTTCAGGTCGACCGGCGAGCAGGAGCGGGCGATCGACGCCTACCTCGACGCCCTCAAGATCCACCCGACCTGGCCCGACGCCTACTTCGGTCTCGCCGGCCTGTACTACTTCCGGCAGGACTGGCCCAAGGTCAGGCACTGGGCCGACGTCGGGCGCTCCCTGCCGCCACCCGAAACGCTCCTCTTCGTCAACCGCCGGGCTCATACTTACGACTGGCTGATCTACTACACCAACGCCCTCTATTACCTCGGCGACCTCGAGGCTGCCCTCGCCTGGACGCGGCACGCCCTTGACCTCTCTCCCGACGACCAGTGGCATCGCTATAACCTGACCTACTTCCAGGACGCCCTCGCAGCCCGCGCTCTGCCCGCCGGTGTCAGCTCGCCCGCCGAAGAGGCCCTGATTACGCCCGCCGGCTAGAGAGGAACCAGCCTGGTTGGGTCAGGTCTGTTCACGACTGGCAAGCACGTGACTCGGGATCGGGACCGCCCAGGACCACGTCCTTGAGTGAGGCAAGTCTGGCAGACCCGGTCTGGTATCGTTCGGCGACCGAGCGGTTAGGATGGGGTTAGGGGCTGAGCGGGCGAATGGTGGAGGAAAACGGTCGCACCCTTCGCATCTTCGAACAGGAATACGCCAGGCACGGCACCGCGGAACCGCGCCTCCTCTTCGATCTCGGGCAAGCGTATGCCGAGCAGGGCAACCTCCCTCGTGCCGTAGAACTCTTGACGGAGTACGTTCGAGTCATCCAGCGGGACGACGAGCGCTATCTTGCCCAGATCCGGATTGCCGACTTCTACCGGGCAGAGGCAAAGTTCCCCGAGGCGATCGACGCCGACCTCCAGGCGCTGAAGATCAACCCTCTTTGGCCGAACGCCTACTTCGGACTCGCCCGAAGCTACTATTTCCTGCGCGAATGGTCGAAAGTCATCCACTGGTCCGACATCGGACGGACGCTGCCCGCCCCTGATCCCGGTTTGTTTCCCAATCCGCGTGACTACGATTTGGACTGGATCATCTATTACACCGGCGCTCTATTTCAGATCGGTGACGAGCGCTCCGCCCTGGCCTGGAGTCGCCACGCCCTCGAGATCGTGCCGGACCATCCGATGCACCGGCTCAACGCGGCCTTGTACGCCAGCATGGTCGGTCCGGACGAGTTGATCCCGATCGATATCTCCGTGCCGAGCCTGCCGACCTACGCCGTCATCCCGGTCCGCGACCGCCACGAGCTCACGCTCGCCCTCCTGGATCAACTCGGTCTCCCGCCGGATCGGGTCATCGTTCTCGACAACGACTCGCGCGTCCCGGCGCGGGAGGCATTAAGCGGAGTCGCCCGGATCGTCGAGCATGGGGTTCGCAACCTGTCCCAGATCTGGAATCTCGGTCTCGACCTCGTCGCCGCCGAATGCCCCGGTCCGCATAACGTGGCAGTGCTCAACAACGATCTGGAGGTCCCGCCGGGGTTTCTCGACGGGCTCGCCGCCGGTTTGCGCGTCCGGCCCGATCACCTCATTGCCTATCCGGACGAACAAGGACACCTTCAACCCGGTGTCTGCCACGCTTCCGGTCGGATGACCGGATTTGCCTTCATGCTTCGGGGTGAAGCGGGACTCCGCGCCGATCCGCAATTCGCCTGGTGGTACGGCGACGACGACCTCGCTTACCAGGCCCGCACGCGGGGCAAGGTCGTCCGGGTGGGTGGCGTGGGCGTTCGCCACCTCGCTCCCAATGCCGCGACCGTTGCCGATCCGGAACTCGCCGCGATTACCGCCGATGACCGGACCCGCTTCGCCGCCAAATGGGGCTAGTTCCTGCGCGATCCGAGGCCCACTTTCCCAGTGTTTGTGCGGGTTCCCGGCTGGCGCGAAGTGCCGTGGCGACCGTGCGATGGAACAGGAGCCGCCGCGCCCGTCAGGCTCCCTCGCGGCGAATGTAAAGCGCCTGGCCCTGATTCAAATCAGGGCCAGGCGCTAGGATCGAAGGCGACTTCGGCTTCGGCTCGTGGTTACTAGGA
>JAXDKI010000315.1:0-7536 GCA_034667245.1 Thermomicrobiales bacterium
TGCGGGAGGCGCTCGGGCAGGAGGGGCCGACGCTGGCGCAGCTGGTGCCGGAGATCCGGGCCGCGTTTCCGGGGCTGGACGCGCCGGCACCGCTGAGTCCGGGCGACGAGCGGTTCCGGCTCTTCGACGCGGTGGTCGAGGTGCTGCTCCGCCTGAGCGCGGCCAAACCGGTGGTGCTGGTGCTGGACGATCTGCACTGGGCGGACGCGGCATCGTTGGGGCTGCTCGGTCACCTGGGGCGGTTCGTGGGGACGAGCAATCTGCTGGTGGTCGGGACCTATCGCGACACCGAGCTCAACCGGCGGCATCCGCTCGAGGAGCTACTGGCGAATCTCTGCCGGGAGCGGAGTTTCCAGCGCTTCCGGTTGCGGGGGTTGAGCCGGCAGGAGGTGGCGGAGTTTCTGGCGACGGCGACGGCCTCGCCGCAGGCGATCCCGCCGGCCTTGACCGGGGCGATCACCGAGGAGACGAGCGGCAATCCCTTCTTCATCGAGGAGTTGATGCGGCACCTCCTGGAGGAGGGGAAGCTGGTCGATCGGAACGGGAGCACGGAGAGGACGGACCTGCGGGAGCTCGGGATTCCGGAGGGGGTGCGGCAGGTCGTGCGGCGGCGGATGGCGCGGCTCTCGCCGGCGGCGAACCGGATGCTCTCGCACGCGGTCGTTTTCACCGGGGGGTTCGACTTTCGCGTCCTCCAGGCGCTGACCGAGCTTTCGGAGGACGAGCTGCTCGACACGCTCGACGAGACGCTGGCCGCCCACCTGATCGAACCGGTGCGCGGCATGCCGGAGACGTACGACTTCGTCCACGCGATCGTCCGGCATGCGCTCTACGAAGAGTGGAGTCCGTCGCGGCGGGTGCGGCTGCACAGGAGGCTGGCGGAGGCGTTGGAGCGGGTCTGGGCGGGACGGGAGCGAGAGCGGGCGGCGGAGCTGGCGGCGCAGTTCCACGCCTCGGCGTCGCTGCCCGATGCGGAGCGGGGGATCGGCTACGCGCTGACGGCGGCGGAGCAGGCAAAGGGGGCGTACGCGAGCGAGCGAGCGGTGACGTTCCTGCGGATGGCGCGCGATCTCGCCGCGAACGCTCCGGCGGAAACGCGGGCAGAGATCCTGTCGCGATTGGCGGTGGCGGAGGCGGAGGCGCTGCTGTTGGGCGAGGCGCGGGACTCGATCGAGGCGGCGCTTGGCGCGCTGGAGGAGGCACAGGCGCCGCCGGTGGCTGTGGCGGCGTTCCTGGGGGCGGCGGCGGCGGCGCTGAAGGACGGCGGGGCACCGATGACGGCCTGGCAGCCGTTCGTGGAGCGGGGTCTGGCGGTCGTGCCGGCGGAGGAGGAGCTGACCTGGGCGCGGTTGATGCTCCTCCTGGAGCGGTTCGAGCCGGTGGCGTCCGGGTTGATCAACGCCGCACGCTGGCTGGGAACCGATCCCCGCGCGGTGGACCTGGCACGGGAGCGCGGCGACGAGGCCGACTACGCGCGGACGCTGCAGCCGTTCGATGGGTGGAGCCGGGAGTGGACCGCGGATCTGCTGCTGCGGGTGGAGACGTGGCAGCGACCGACGGCGATCGTGCGGGCGCTGATCATCGCCGGTGCGGACTTCCTCTATCACCGTGGCGATTTCCGGAAGGCGGTCGGGCTGTTCCAGGAGCTGCTGGCGGTGTCGGAGCGCCACGGCTCGATCCTCGGGCAGGCGGAGGCGCACGTCCGGTCGGCGATCGCACAGGTGGCGTTGGGGGAGCTGACGGCGGCGCAGGACTCGGAGGCGCGGGCGCGGGATCTGGTTTTCCGGCTCGGTCCGGGGCACCGGTTGCACGCGAGCGCGGCCTGGATCACGGCGCTGCTGGCGGAATACCTCGGCGGCGACTGGGCGGCGATCGGCGACTACTGGACGCGGGTGGTCGGCGACCCGCGGCTCGGGGAGCGAACGATCGGGCTGGACGACGCGGCGCTGGCAGCGCTGGCCCAGGCGCGGGCGGGGAACCAGACGGAGGCGAGGCGGATTCTCGACGCGCTGACCCCGGTGGTAGCGCGGATGGAGCCGGCGCTCTGGCTGGTGAACGGGGCGGTCGATTTCGGCGGGGCGGCAGTCTGGGCGCTCGGTGCGGTCGATCTCGCCCCCGCCTATCGGACGGCGGCGCGGGGACTGATCGGGGCCGAGCACGGCGATTTCCCGGGGGGCTCGCACGAGTTGACGGTGGCGCGGATGGCGTCGTTGCAAGGGAATCACGCGGAGGCGGAGACGTATTTCGCGCGCGCCCGGCTGCGCCTGGAGGCGACCGGGCAGCGGCCGCTGCGGGCGATCGTCGATTTGGACGAGGCGACGGCGCTGGCGAAGGCGGGTCGGGGCGATCCGCTGCGGCGGGAGCACCTGCTGAGCTCGGCCCTGGCGGTCTTCCGCGAGCTGGGGATGGCGCCGTGGGCGGGGCTGGCGGAGGCGGCGCTGAACCAGGCGGTGCGGCAGGAGGGTCGCCGGGCAGAGGGCCGACCGGGCGGGTTGACCGATCGGGAGATCGAGGTGGTGCGGTTGGTCGCGCGCGGTCAGTCGGACCGGCAGATCAGCGACGAGCTCTACGTCAGCCCGCGGACGGTCAACGCGCACATCCGCAACATCCTCGGCAAGACGGAGTGCGGCAACCGGACCGAGCTCTCGGTCTGGGCGATGGAGCACGGCGTCTTCGAGGAGTCGCCGAACGGGCGGTCGGGTGCGAGCGCCGGGGCTGACGCGGGGTGAGCGGGCACGCGCATGGCCATGACGATGGGCATGAGGCCGAGCAGGCGCATGATCACGGCGCTCACGGGCACGACCATGAGCATGAACATGACCACAAACATGGGCAGGATCGCGGACACGACCATGCTCACGACGGGGTGCGGGGGTTCCTGACCGGGCTCATTCGGCCTCATAGTCACGATGCGGCGGACAGTCTGGACGATGCGCTGGCCGGGTCGGAGGAGGGGATCCGGGCGGTCAAGCTCTCGCTGTTGCTGCTCGGGATCACGGCGGTTATCCAGCTCGTCGTGGTGCTGGCGAGTGCGTCGGTGGCGCTGCTGGCGGATACGATCCACAACTTTGCCGACGCGGCGACGGCGCTGCCGCTCTGGTTCGCCTTTACGCTGAGCCGGCGACCGCCGAACCGGCGCTACAGCTACGGCTACGGGCGAGCCGAGGACCTGGCGGGGGTCTTCGTGGTGCTGGTGATCGCCGTCTCGTCGGCGGTTGCGGCCTGGGAGTCGTTCGACAAGCTGATCCACCGGCAGGAGGTGAAGCATGTCGGCTGGGTGGCCGTCGCGGCGATCGTCGGGTTCGCGGGGAACGAGGCGGTGGCGCAGCTCCGCATCCGCGCCGGGCAGCGGATCGGCAGTGCGGCGCTGGTGGCGGACGGCTACCATGCGCGGACGGATGGGTTCACGTCGCTGGCAGTGCTGATCGGGGCGGTGGGGTCCTGGTTGGGGGCGCCGATCCTCGATCCGCTGGTCGGGCTCGCGATCACGGTGGCGATCCTGGTGATCCTGAAGGGGGCGGCGGTCCAGGTCTGGCATCGGTTGATGGACGCGGTCGAGCCGGAGGTGCTCGACAAGGCGCGCGAGGCGGCGCTTGGGGCGGAGGGCGTCCAGGACGTGCCGGTTGTGCGGGCGCGCTGGATCGGGCACAGCCTGCACGCGGAAGCGGATATCGTCGCCGACCGCGACCTGTCGCTGGTGGAGGCGCACGAGGTGGCGGAGCGCGCCCGCCATGCGATGTTGCACGCGGTGCCGAAACTGGCGGGGGCGACGGTGCACGTCGATCCGTGCGATCACGGCGTCGACGATCCCCACGCCGAGCTGGCGCACCACGACGAGCGGGATCCGCTGCGGCGACAGGAGGCGGCGGCGGCTGACGAGTAACGGTGCCCCGTCTTCCGTCAGGCGGCGACTATCCGAAGGGGATTAGCTCGGTTTCGACCTCGCCGAGGACGCCTTCTTCGACGTTGCGCTCGATGAAGGCGACGATTTTGGCGAGCATCTCGTCGACGTGGGGGGCGCTGTTGCTGACGCAGACGACGCCGATAGTGGCGACGCGGTGATCGTCAAGGTCCTCGACCTCGGCGATGCCGGCGTTGAACTGGTTGCGGAGGCGCTGGGTCAGGGAGCGGACGACGTGCCGCTTGTCCTTAAGGGAGAAGCTGCTCTCGATATAGAGGGTGACGCGGGCGACGCCGACGGTCATGGTCATGTCAGTTGTCAGTTGTCAGTTGCCAGTTGCCAATTGGCGGACGGAGTAGTGGGTTTCGTCGCCGTTGCGGGACCATTCCCAGGTGAGGGAGCGGTCGCGGGCGAGAGCGGCGGGGACATCGTTGAAGGCGGTGACGAGGGCAGAATCGACGCCGAAGAGGGCGCAGAGCTCGGGGTCGGGGAACCCGGTGGTTGTGGCTTCGGCGCGGTCGGTGCCCAGGTCGGAGGTGAGGACAGTGGCGCCGAGAGAGCGGAAGTTGGTCAGCATGGCGTCGAGGAACTCACCGGCTTCCCAGGGTGAAGGGTCATCCCAGGCGAAGCCGAAGGTGCGGCCGAGGGACGCGGTCCAGTCGTCGACCGACAGCTTGCGCTCGGTGAGAAAGGCGATGGTCGCGATGATGGTCGCCTGGGCGTTCGATTGGGACTGCTCGAGCAACTCTTCCGTGCTGTCATTCGCATAGCCGGGCGATTCCTGATTGTCGTGCACTTCGTCCATCGGTCACTCCAACCGCCGGGTCGTGGGCGGCCTGTCGGTCATTGTAGCCGGGTGGGCAGGCTCGCCGCGCGCCGGCCGTTGAAGGGACTGGCACAGTGGGCGCTCGGATAGATGATCATGAACTCACATTTGGGGACGCGACAGGGCTTGCGCGGTATCGGCCCAGCCGCTATAGTGGCGGCATGAGCGCGATTGTGCGAACCATCACGACCGAGACTACCGCGGCGATCATGACTTCCAAGTCTGGAATCATGATTTCCAAGCGCGTGCCTGCCGGTCGGAGGGTGAGCGAATAGGGCGACGAAGGTCGCGGCGCACATCCAGACGAACCGGCAGGCGGGAGCGGAAACGCTCCCGCCGTTTTGTTGCTCCGAGGTCCTAGCTTCAAGGTTCTAGCTTCGAGCTTCGAGCTTGGCAAGGTTGCACTTCACCTCTGCCGAGCGGAACGAAGCAAAGCTTGAAGCTAGGACCTCGAAGCTCGAAGCTCGAAGCTCGAAGCTAGGACCCCGCGATGATCGTGCTGAAGTTTGGGGGAACGTCGGTCGGGACGGTCGATCGCGTTCGGAATGCGGCGGCGATCGTCGAGGCACAGCCGTCGCCTCGGGCAGCGGTGGTGTCGGCGGCGAGCGGGGTGACCAACCTGCTCCTCGAGGCGGCGGCCAAGGCGGCGGCAGGGGAACAGGTGCGCGCCGGGGAGATCGCGGCGACGATTCGGGATAAGCATCTCGGGATCGCGGCGGGCATCACGGATGACGCGGAGCGGACGGCGGCGCTGGCTGTGCTCGACCAACTTCATGCGGCGCTCGACGACGCGCTTGCGGCCGTTGCCGAGATCGGCGAGTTGTCGCACCGCGATTCCGACCGTATCGTCGCGACCGGCGAGAAGGCGATGAGCGTCATGATGGCGGCGACTCTACGGTCGCGCGGTACACCGGCCATCTACGTCTTCGCGGACCGCGTCATCGCCACCGACGACCGCTTCGGCGCGGCCCGTCCGCAACGCGAGCGGACGCGGGAGCAGGCAGAGGCGGTGATCCGGCCGTTGCTCGACGGCGGGTTGACGGTCGTCATGACCGGGTTTATCGGCGGGGCGCCAGACGGCGCGACGACGACGCTCGGGCGCGGCGGCTCCGACTACAGCGCGACCCTTCTCGGCGCGGCATTGATGGCGACCGAGGTCCAGATCTGGACCGACGTGCCGGGTGTACTCTCGGCGGACCCGCGGCAGGTGTCGGACGCCCGCGTGGTACCCCAGGTCAGTTTCGACGAGGCGCAGGAGCTGGCGCACTTCGGGGCCAAGGTGCTCCACCCACGGACGATCCGGCCGGCGGTCGCGCTCGACATCCCCGTCCGCATCCTCTCGACCTTTGCGCCTCATGAGCCGGGGACCCTGGTAACCAAGACGTCATCCGGTGAGTACCTGAAGGCCGTGACGGCACTGAAGGGGTTGCTGCTGTTGACGATCGACGTGCCGGAACTCGAAGACCTGGCCGGCGCGGCGGCAGTGGTCTTCGGCACGCTCCATACGGACGGGATCGAGGTGGTTTCGGCGGCGCAGGCTTCCTCGCGCCGCCGCATGACCTACCTCCTCGACGCGCTGACGGGAGGAGGATGCCCCAGGACGCGCGGTCGGATCGAAGAGGCGCTGGCCAACCAGGACTTCGAAGCGACGGTCGGCTGTACCGAGGACGTTGCGGTCATCGCTGCGGTCGGGCAGGGTGCGGCCGAACAACCCTCGGCGCTCGGCCGCTTCCTCGGCGTGCTCGAGCGAGCGGGTGTACCGGTGCTGGCGGCAAACCAGCAGATGTCGAACGTCGCATTGGTGGCAGCAATCCCGGCCAAGCACGCCGAGCGGGCGGTCAACGCCGTCCATACGACCTTCATCGGTCCCCAACCGGCGAGCGCGCGTGGGCGCAGGCCGCGACGGAACGAGATGTTGTCGGAGTCGTTACGTGTCGGATAGAGGGCAGTAGGCAGATGAGAACGACCCGTTCTGCCCTCTGCCATCTCTCGACTGAAAGGAGCGAACGTGAGCGAGCGGATTCCGGTGGCGGTGCTAGGGGCGACGGGGAGTGTCGGGCAGCGGTTTGTGCAGTTGCTGGCGAATCACCCGTGGTTCCGGGTGGCCGAGGTGGTGGCGTCGGAGCGGTCGGTTGGGAAGCGGTATCGGGATGCGACCGACTGGCGATTGGATGCCTTCATGCCCGAGGAGACGGCAAACCTCGTCGTGCAGGATTACGACGACGATCTGACCAGCCCGATCGCGTTCTCGGCGCTGCCGGGAGAGGTGGCGGAGGAGATCGAGCAGCGGCTGGCGAGCGAGGGCCACGCGGTTCTCTCCAACACCTCCACGCACCGTATGGAGCCAGACGTGCCGCTGTTGATCCCTGAGGTCAACGCGGACCACGTCGCTGCGATCGAGGTGCAGAAGAAGAATCGCGGCTGGTCCGGATTCATCGCGACGAATCCGAACTGCTCGGCAATCCACATGGTGCTGACGCTGAAACCGTTGTACGACGCCTTCGGTCTCGAGGCGGTGATGGTGACGACAATGCAGGCGGTCTCGGGCGCCGGCTATCCGGGTGTGCCGTCGCTCGACATGATCGACAACGTCGTCCCCTTTATCGGCAAGGAAGAGGAAAAGATGGCCGAAGAGACGCGCAAGCTTCTCGGCGACTACCAGGGCGGCCGGTTTGTCGAGGCGGAGGTCGTCGTCAGCGCCTCCTGCAACCGCGTCCCGGTGCGTGATGGGCACACGGAGGCGGTCTCGGTGCGACTCGGTCAAGAGGGCGTGACGCCGGACGAGGTGATGAACGTCTTCCGGGCGTTC
>JAXDKI010000316.1:0-3994 GCA_034667245.1 Thermomicrobiales bacterium
GACCGGCGGCGGCGGCGGTGCTGGCGGTGGCGACAATGGGACCGGCGGCGGCGGCGGTGCTGGCGGTGGCGACAATGGGACCGGTGGCGGCGGCGGCGACGGCGGTAATGGGACCGGCGGCGGCGGCGATAACGGCACCGGCGGTGGCGGCGGCGATGATGGATCCGGTGGGGTTCCATCGACCAAGGCCAACGTCGCCCAGATGCCGAATACCGGCACCGGTTCTGCTCCTCAGGGTGGCGGCATGTTGGACTTCGTCCTCCTGGCCGCCCTGATCTGCCTCCTGGCGGCGGCCGGCCTGCGTTCGCTCAACTCGATCCAGGATTCTCGAATTCGGTAACGGAGTACGGGTTGTTCCGGAGGCGGCCTGGCCGCCTCCGGGCTTCCCCTCGTGCGGCTATCGCCGCATCACACCCAGCCAGGAGGAACTACTTCGATGTTGGCCTATCGCATCTTGGTGGTCGACGAAGATCCGTCCTATCGGTTGAATCTGACCCAGACGCTGGAGCAGGACGTTGGGCTGAAAGTCGTCGCCCAAGCGAGTAACGGGCACGAGGCACTCCGCCTCTGCGAAGCTCACCGCCCCGACCTCGTCCTGGTCGGGCGGCGCCTTCCGGGCCTGACCGGCGTGCAGGTCGCCGCGGCGATCAGGCGTCACCAGTCCCGCTCGCGAGTCCTCCTGCTCGCACCTGTAGTCGACTACGATCACTGCTTGGCCGCGACTCAGGCCGGAGCGGCGGGTATCGTGCCTCGATTCGCCGACCATCAGACGCTGCGGACCACCGTCCGTACCGTCCTGGCCGGTAGCGACCTCGTGCAACCCTGGGCGGGCTGCGACGGACTCGTCATGCAGGCCGCGTCGAAACGCCTGCCACACGTCCAGGACCTTATTGGTACCTTGACCGCACGCGAGTTCGAGGTGTTCGACTGCCTCCTGATCGGGCTGTCGACCAAGGAGACATCCGGCGCGCTTGGCATCGCCGAGCAGACGGTGAAGAACCGCGTCTCCGGCGTCTTGCACAAGCTGCGACTGGACAGCCGCATGGCGGCGATTCGGCTCGCCCTGTCCCGAGGATGGGCCGAGTATGGTCCCGGCCCGCACGTCGATCCTGTGGTCTCGCCGGTCCGCCCGTGGATAAGCGGAACCGATCAGCCGGTCCCACCTACGATGCTGAACGCACCGACGGAGGGACTAAGCTGGGCCTGACACCCGGGGCCGAAGCGGCCGACACCAACGGTTAATCAAACACTCCACACCAGGCGCGATGCACCGACCCGCTTGACCAGCGGCGGTGTGCATGCGTGGTGCGGCGCGGAACACGCGACGAGTGGCAGTCATAGGCAGAGCCTGCGAAGGAGACGACGGCCATGGGACGGATGTGGAACGCTGGTGAGTCGCGGACGGTGGACGAGGAGCACGAACGTGGCCTTTTCCCGCTCCTGCGGCGACCATGGGTTCACCGCGTCGAACAAATCGTCGAGGCCGTTGTGTCACCGTTGACCGACGTGTCGGACCGCGCGAAGATCAGCGGCATCGGCCCGAGCAAGGCCGCATGGCGGAGGGCTACCGCCGTCTCGAAGCCGTGAAGGGAGAACCCGCTTGGGAGACATGTCCGGCCGCAGGAGCAGACGACACCTGCTCGGTGCGGCCGCCCTGGCGATGCCGATCCTCGCGCTCGCCGACGCGACGCCGACGTCCGGGACTGCCGCCCAGGGAACACCAACTGGTGGCGAGCCCCGGCGGGTTTCCGCGCCGGCCTGGACATTCGGCGTCCTGCAGGTCCAGGACCCGTACCCGGGAACGATCCAGGTGCCGTCTTCGGCACCTGCCGGCACGCGCTATGTCGCGGCAGAGGTCGAGATCGACAACGGTTCGGACCAGCCGCTGGCGTTCACGCCGGCGGAGATCCGACTGCGGGACGAGGCCGGAACGGAATACCGGGGTGGTTCCGCGCTTGGCACGGAACCCTCGATCAACCCGCGCAACCTGAACGCGGGCGAGCGATCGCGGGGATGGGTCTGGTTCACCGTCGCCGCGAATGCGACCGCGGTCGAGCTCGTCTATGTCGGTCCGCAGCCACAGTTCCGCGTCCGCCTGATGACGTGAAAGGACAATCATCGAGGACAGGTCGGTAGAACATCGTTGGGCTCACGGCCGCGCGCCATACAACCCTATGACCGGCCCCAGCCGCGCTGAAACTGGCGAGTTTTCAGCGCAGCCGCCCTGCCGGCTCGCGCCCAGCGCGACGGCGAAACTTGATCTTGCCCATCGGCGATCGCCGCGACCGGCTCAGTGAGCATGATCGCCAGGGCAGCGAGGAGCGCACCCCGCTCCTCGTCGGTCGGCTCGGGCGTGATCTGGAGGATGAGTTCGGGGTCTCGCTCGGCGTCGGAGCGGTCCGCGGGTTTCGTCACAGCGGGATGTTCCCGTGCTTACGTGCCGGCGTGGTGACGCGCTTGGAGCGTGCCAGCGCGAGGGCGCGGATGAGCCAGGGGCGCGTCCGGCGTGGCTCGATCACGTCGTCGATGTAGCCGCGGGAGGCGGCCTGGTAGGGACTGGCGAAGAGGTCTTCATACTCGGTGACGAGTTCTTGCCGACGCGCCGAGGGATCGGACGCGTCCGCGATCTCGCGGCGGAAGATCAGGTTCACCGCCGCGTCCGGTCCCATCACCGCGATCTCCGCGGTCGGCCAGGCGATGTTGAAGTCCGCGCCGATGTGCTTCGAATTCATCACGACGTAGGCGCCGCCGTACGCCTTGCGGGTGATCACTGTGATCTTGGGCACCGTCGCCTCCGCGAACGCGTAGAGGAGCTTGCTGCCGTGGCGGATGATGCCGCGGTGCTCCTGTTCGAGTCCGGGGAGGAAGCCGGGCACGTCCTCGAAGACCACGAGGGGAATGTTGAACGCGTCGCAGAATCGAACGAAGCGCGCTGCCTTCACACTGGCGTCGATGTCGAGCGTGCCGGCGAGCACGTTCGGCTGATTGGCGACCACGCCAACGCTGAAGCCATCGAGCCGGCCAAAGCCACAGATCATGTTCCGCGCATGCCCGGCCTGGACCTCGAAGAAGTCACCGTCGTCGAGTACGGCGGCGAGCACGTCGTGCATGTCGTACGGCTTCGTGCTCTGCTCGGGGATGAGTGTGTCGAGTTCCGGCGACTCCCGGTCCGGTGCGTCGATTGGGTCGAAGTGAGGCGGGTCGTTGAGGTTGTTCGATGGGATGTAGGAGAGCAGCGTCCGTACCTCGGCGACGAGTTCGTCCTCGTCCGCCGCGGCAAAGTGAGCGACGCCGCTGATCTGGTTGTGCGTCCCGGCACCGCCGAGACGCTGGTGCGTCACCTCCTCGCCGGTGACCGTCTTGATCACATCGGGCCCGGTGATGAACATCTGACTCGTACCTTCGACCATGAAGACGAAGTCGGTCATGGCCGGGGAGTAGACGGCACCGCCGGCGCACGGCCCGGCGATGATCGAGATCTGCGGCACCACACCCGAGGCTCGGACGTTGCGGAAGAAGACCTCGCCGTAGCCCGCAAGCCCTTCGACCCCCTCCTGAATGCGGGCGCCCGCCGAATCGTTGATGCCGATGATCGGACACCCGTATCGCTCGGCGAGGTCCATCAGCTTGACCATCTTCTCGGCGAACGCCTCGCCAAGCGACCCGCCGAAGACGGTGAAGTCCTGGGAAAAGACCGCCACCCACCGGCCGTCGATCGTCCCGAACCCGGTCACGACGCCGTCCCCGAACGGGCGCTGCCGCTCCATCCCGAACTGCGTCGCCCGATGCCGGACGAACTCGTCAATCTCCTGAAATGACCCCTCGTCGAGCAGCGCCAGCACGCGCTCACGCGCGCCGCGCTTGCCGCGCAGCGCCTGCTTCTCCGCCGCCGCTTCGTGCTGCGCCGCAACCTCGCCCTCCAGCGCGGTCAGACGGTCGGCCTTTGTCAGCTTCTGATCGCCTAGTGTCGCTGTCATGGTCCCCGATCCAATAC
>JAXDKI010000317.1:0-26345 GCA_034667245.1 Thermomicrobiales bacterium
CTCGTTGGGCTCATAACCCAAAGGCCGGGGGTTCGAATCCCCCCCCCGCTACCAATCAAGATGCGAGTTCGTGGGCCCCCTACCATTTGGTAGGGGGCCCACTGCTTTAACTTCCGCATTCGTATTCTGTGTTTGACGGGAATGTGACGTGCCGCCGTTGACGAGTCGGCGACACGAGGACTACAGTCTTGTGAGCCGTCAAATGTCGAGAGCTTCGACGACGGCTGCTGAG
Organism: Thermomicrobiales bacterium; assembly: GCA_034667245.1. Taxonomy (GTDB): domain Bacteria; phylum Chloroflexota; class Chloroflexia; order Thermomicrobiales; family UBA6265; genus DATBFX01. The sequence continues at coordinate 233 of JAXDKI010000317.1, forward strand.
AAGAGTTGCGTGCAGACGTGAGTGCTGGCCGGAGCCGGGAGCGGCCGAGCGGCCGAGCCTGACATCATTCATCCAGGGTTGCCCGGGCTGACCAGAGAGGACATGTTCATGTCTCGTACTTTCTCGTTTCAGGGCGTTAGCCGCCAAGGCAAGTTGCCCATCGACCGACGCTTGATCGGCGCCGGACTGCTGGCCGGCGCCGCAGTTGGTGCGTGGGCGAGTGGACGCATGCGGGCGAACGCGCCCACCGATACGGCCAGAGGTCTGATCGATTGGGATCAGGCACGCGGTATCGCGATCAACATGAATCGTGGTGCGACGCTGACGTCGGTCGAGCGCTCGCGCTTGGACGATTATTACCGTGGCCTGGTCGATCGCTGCGTTCCGATCGTCAGTGACTACACGGGAACCGAACTGCCCGACACGATTGAGCGTACCTTCGCCTTTGATCGCGTCGATTGGATCAACGCGAACCTGGACTCCTTCAAAGTCATGCTCGCCCCGGTCGAGGCGCTCAACCCCGATACCGGAGGCGCCCGATCGGTTGCCGCGGCAATGTGGGGCGGTCTCAATCGGACCGTCGTCAGCGCTGAGCTCGGTTTGCTCCTCGGATACCTCGCCCGGCGCGTGCTTGGACAATACGACCTCGCGCTTCTCGGTCGGGAGCCTGTGTCTACGGGCAAGCTCTACTACGTCGAACCGAACATCCGGGTGGTGGAGCAAACGCTGGGATTACCGCGCGACGAGTTCCGGATGTGGCTGGCGCTCCACGAGACGACCCATGCGTTCGAGTTCGAAGCGCATCCCTGGGTCCGGCTCTATTTCAACGATCTCTTGGAGAGTTACTTCGAGTTCCTTCGACAGGATGCGGAACACCTCAAGCAAGGATTCCGTGGTCTCAAGGTTTTCATCGAGCGGGCGCGGAGCGGCGACAAGACCGAGAGTTGGATCGAAGCGGTCATGACTCCGCAGCAGCGCGAGCTCTTCGCCAAGATGCAAGCGACGATGTGCATCGTCGAGGGCTACTCCAACCACGTTATGAATGCGGTCGGAAAAACCCTCCTCCCCAGCTACGACAGCATCGCGCAGAAGTTCGAGCAGCGCCAGCGGCAGCGGACCGTCGCCGAGCAGCTCTTCGCTCGTCTCACTGGGCTCGACATCAAGATGGAACAGTACCGCCTCGGTCAGCGGTTCATCGACACGATCGTCCAACAGCGGGGACACGACGTCGCCCGGCGCGTCTGGGACGGTCCGGAGTCGCTCCCAAGGCTGGACGAGGTGAAAGATCCCGCGCGATGGCTGGCCCGCGTCATCGATCGTACGACCGTGACCGCCGGAGCAGCCGGCGAGTAGGCGCACTCGTCTTCGACGGCGCCGGGCGATAGGCGTCAGTGCCGAAAGTGACGCACGCTGGTAAAGAGCAGCGCCGCCTCGGCCCTGTCCGCGGCGGCGATGACTTCGTCGTCTCGGACAGATCCGCCTGGCTGCACGGCAGCCGTGACACCGGCTGCGAGCGCCGCCTCTAGCCCGTCCGCGAAGGGGAAGAAGGCGTCGCTGGCGAGGACCGCCCCGGTTGCCCGCTCTCCCGCCTTCTTCACGGCGATCATGACGCTCTCGAGCCGATTCGGCTGACCGCTGCCGACGCCGATGATCGCGCGGTCCTTGACCAGCACGATCGCGTTCGACTTCACGTGCCGCACCGCTTCCCACGCGAAGCGCAGATCCGCGCACTCGGACTCGGTTGCTGACCGCTTGGTAACCGTGCGCCATGCTGCCACGTCCGTCGGTTGGTCGTCTCCATCCTGAATCAGGAATCCGCCCCGAATCGGTCTGACATCGGGCACACCCGTTCCCACATCCAGATTCTCGTCCGCACCCGGCATGACCAGCAGCCTGAGTTGCTTCTTGTGACTCAGCCTCGCCAGTGCATGCTCGTCGAACCCAGGAGCGATAATGACCTCAAAGAACGTCTCCGCCAGACGCGTCGCCGTCTCGTCGTCGACAACGCGATTCAATGCGACGATGCCGCCGAACGCCGATACCGGATCGCCGGCGAGCGCCAGGGCGAACGCATCCACGAGCTCGGGCCTCGTCGCCAAACCGCAAGGGATCGTGTGCTTGACAATCGCCGCGGCGGGATCGTTAAGACCACGAATCGCCCCCCATGCCGCGTCAGCGTCGAGGAGATTGTTGAACGACAGCTCCTTACCGCTCAGCTGTTGGGCATCAAGCACGCCGGTTGGTGATGGGCCAACCGTGAGCCGACGATAGGCCGCGCCGCGCTGTTGCGGATTCTCCCCGTAGCGTAGCGTCTGCACCTGCCGTCCAGCGAAGCTGATCTCGTGCGGCCATTCTGCCCCCGATTGCTGATCTGCACGGAGGTACGCGGCAACCAGCGCGTCGTACGCGGACACGTGGGCAAACGCCTTCGCGGCCAGGGCGCGCCGGCGCTCGGGCGCGACCGTCCCGGCTTCAATCTCGTTGGCGACCGCACCGTAGTCCTCGGGGTCGGTCAACACGATCACGCCCGCGAAGTTCTTGGCCGCCGCCCGCAGCATCGCTGGACCGCCGATATCGATCTGCTCCACCGCGTCGATCTCGGCAATGCCGGGATCGCGCACGGTCTCCTCGAATGGGTAGAGGTTGACGGCGAGCAAGTCGATCGGGACGATCTCGTGTGCGTCGAGTGCGGAAACGTGGTCGGGAAGGTCGCGCCGGGCAAGCAGACCCCCGTGGATCTTCGGATGCAGCGTCTTGACGCGCCCGTCGAGGATCTCCGGAAACCCGGTCACCTCGGCTACGGCGAGCGCTGGGATCCCGGCGGCCCGCAGCGCGGACAGGGTCCCTCCCGTCGAGACGATCTCCCAGCCGGCTCCGATCAGCTTCCGCGCGAACTCGACGATCCCCGTTTTGTCGTAGACACTGAGCAGCGCCCGCACCAGTCGTCCCTTCTTCTCGTTCCTGCAACCGAGCCGGATCGCCCGCGCTCGCTCGGCGATGATACCAACCGGCGAGCTTGTAAGGTGGCACCGCCCGCCTCTCTCCATAGAAAGTCGGACATGACTGCCGAACCCATTGTCATCGGTCCGGATCCGCCCGTCTTCTCCTTCAACCGCGATCAGGCCGCCCGCGCGGAGGTCGCGCCAGGCCGCCGCGTCCGCTTCGTCACCTCCGACGCGTCCTATCGCGACCTCACCGGCGACGCGCTCGACTCGGGCCAAGTCTCATTCCGTCGCCTCAACGCGCTCTCCGGTCCGGTCGCGATCGTCGGAGCCGAGCCGGGGGACGCGCTGGCCGTCCAGATCGAGCGCATCGATCTCGGCGAGACGGCATACGTGCCCTATGTCGCACGCTGGCGTTCGCGGCTTTTTGGCATGCGCCGGTCGTCGGTTACGAGCTATCCGATCAGAGATGGCTCCGTTGATCTGGGGGGAGGACGTCTGATCCGCGTCCGGCCAATGATCGGCTGCGCTGGCGTCGCGCCCGCCGAGGGCGAGCTCTCCGCTCTCAGTCCGACCGGACCAACGGGGGGCAACATGGACCTTGTCGAACTGGCCATCGGGGCGACCCTGTGGCTACCGGTCCAGGTTCCCGGTGCGCTCTTCTCGCTTGGAGACATCCACGCCGCCATGGGACGGGGCGAATCGACTGGAGCGGGCCTGGAATGCGCCGGTGCCGCGACCATTCGCTTCGCGTTGGCCAAGCACCAGCAGCTCTCGTCACCCCGCCTCGAGACGCCCGCTCAGATCGCCTTCCTCGGCAGCGATCCCCGCGACACCGACCAGGCAATCGAAGCGGCGATCCGTGCGGCCTGGCTCTGGCTCACCGTGGAGCGAAACGTCGCGACACGCGACGCGCTGACACTCTGCTCGGCGCTGCTCGACGTCAATCTGGGTGGACCAGCGGGCGCGAACGCCATCGCGGCGTTCGATCGCCAACGACTTGCGGAGGCAGGTGTCGAGGCTTAATGAGGCATATCCAGACAAAAAGATATGCTCCGACAATCCAGTCGTTACCATTCGTCCACGGTTTTACCCGTCTTCGTCTGGCTTCGAGCCAAATCATCGGAGCACGCAGTTAACGTACACCCACTGTGCCTGTTTGTCAATACTGGTTTGCCGAGAATCTCGACCGAATTTCTGGGTTCCCCGAACCTTGGCCGCGCGGCGACTGACGACGCTGGCTTTCCCAACGAACAGAGCCTCGTGCGGGCCTCGGCGATCCGGGTAGCGGCACGCGACGTGCAGCGAAAGAGGCGTGAGCTGCGCGCCTGGCGTGCGGTCGCCGGTCTGTGTGTGCAACGGCATCACGAAGGGAATTGCTCGATGACAGAGACGGTTGCCGACTTCTTAGTCCAGCGATTGCGCGAGTGGGGAGTCCGCCGGTTGTTCGGCTATTCCGGTGACGGCATCAACCCGGTCCTGGGTGCGTTGCGTCGCGCCGGCAATCCGCCGACCTTCTTCCAGGTGCGGCACGAGGAGACCGCCGCCCTGATGGCCTGCGCTCATGCCAAGTACACCGGCGAGGCCGGCGTCTGCCTGGCGACCCAAGGCCCCGGTGCCATTCACCTCCTGAACGGGCTCTACGATGCTCGTCTCGATCACCAGCCGGTGGTCGCCATCGTTGGCCAGGTCGCACGCGAGTCGATGGGCGGTCGCTACCAGCAGGAGGTCGACCTCCCGAACCTCTTCAAGGACGTCGCCGGTGCTTTCGTCGGCGTCGCGAACGACCCGGCCCAGATCCGCCACCTCGTCGATCGCGCCTTCCGGATTGCCCTGGCCGAGCGGACCGTCACCTGCCTGATCCTCCCACACGACGTCCAGAGCGTGGAAGCGGTGCCTGAACCCCCGCGCGAACACGGCATGCAGCATTCGGCGCCTGGATACGTGCCGCCGCGGATCGTCCCCCAGGACGACGAGCTGCGACGCGCCGCCGACGTGCTGAATGCGGGACAGCGCGTCGCCATCCTCGCCGGTGCCGGCGCGGCTGGTGCCGGCGAGGAGTTGATTGTGACCGCCGACCTGCTCGGAGCCGGCGTTGCGAAGGCCCTGCTCGGGCGGACAGTCGTGCCCGACGATCTCCCCTTCGTCACCGGATCGGTCGGCTGGCTCGGTACCTCCGCCAGCAACCAGATGATGGAGCGGTGCGATACGCTCCTGATGGTCGGTACCGGATTTCCCTATACCGAGTTTCTGCCGAAGCCCGGCGCGGCGCGTGCGGTCCAGATCGACGTCAGCCCTGGCATGCTCGGTGTCCGCTATCCGACCGAGGTCAACCTCGTCGGCGACAGCGCCGAAACCCTCCGTGCCCTGATGCCCTTACTGCGACGCAAAAGCGACCGGTCCTGGCGGGACGAGATCGAGGCCAGCGTCGCCGAGTGGTGGCGAGACGCCGAGCGGCGGGCGTTGGAGCCTGCCGATCCGCTCAACCCGCAGTTGCTCTTCCATGAGCTCTCCCCTCGCTTACCCGACAACTGCATCCTCGCCGCCGACTCCGGCACCTCCACGGTCTGGTACGCCCGTGGTCTGAAGCTGCGGCGCGGCATGCAGGCCTCCGTTTCCGGCACACTGGCCACCATGGGCTGTGCGATCCCCTACGCCCTCGCGGCCAAGCTCGCCCACCCCGACCGCCCGGTGATCGCACTCCTCGGCGACGGCGCGATGCAGATGAACGGCCTAACCGAGCTCGTCACCGTCGCCAACGCCTGGCAGTCGTGGAGCGATCCTCGCCTGATCATGCTGGTCCTCAACAACCGCGACCTCGGCTTTGTCACCTGGGAGAGCCGGGCCATGGAGGGCGAACCCCGCTTCGACGCCGCGCAGCGCGTCCCGGACTTCCCCTACGGCAGATACGCCGAGATGCTCGGCCTGCGGGGTATCGCCGTCCAATCCCCTGAAGAAGTCTCACTGGTCTGGGAAGACGCCCTGTCCGCCGACCGCCCAGTCGTCATCAACGCCCTGGTCGATCCCAACGTCCCAACCCTCCCGCCTCAGCCGCGCGAGCAGGTCCTGGAGAAGCTCGCCAAAGCCCTCGCCGAGGAGCCGGACGCGGAGACAGTGAGGGATCGTCTCGAACACGAGGGCGTTCACGTCTAGCTGGACTAGGGTGCCGCCACGTCGGAGAGTTCTTTCGCTGGTGCTCAGGATTTCCAAGTGGAGGCTGCCCCTCCCCCTGTCATCCTGAGCGTAGCGAAGGACCTCTCCTTCGTCTTCCCCATGACGATATGCCCTGGTGTGCCACCTCGATGTCGCCGCCCACTTCCCAACCCTCCGCTTCGCCCATAGAATCCGCGTCGCGCCGTTCACCGATTCTCGAGCGCACGCCTTCGGCCGGCCCTGGACATAACTCGAGCCGGCATAGCTCAGGGGCAACGCGTTGAAACTGACCAAGATCGAGACCATCCACGTCGAGGACTACCCACACATCCTCTTCGTCGGACTCCACACCGACGAGGGGTTGGTCGGCTGGGCCGACACCTTCTACATGACCGACGCCGTCCGCGGCTTCATTCATCAGTTCGCCGCGCCGATGCTCCTCGGCCACGATCCCTTGTCGATCGAGCTCCACTGGCGCCGGATCTATGAGGTCATCGCCCACATCGCCGGCAAGGGTGCGGAGATGCGAGGTCTCTCCGCGATCGACGTCGCCCTCTGGGACATCCTCGGCCAGGCGGCCGGAATGCCGATCTGGCAGCTCCTCGGCGGCGCCGCACGGGACCGGATCAAGACCTACAACACCTGCGGCGGTCCATCGTACGGCCGTCCGACTCGTGGCGGCACGTCATACGGCACGGACGCCGGCGTCGAGGGCCGCTACGAAGACCTGATCGCCTTCATGACCCGCGCCGATGAGCTGGCGATCGATCTCCTCGAAGAGGGGATCACCGGCATGAAGATCTGGCCCTTCGACTACGTCGCCCACGCTCCCGGCACCTTCGACAACTGGCGCACCTTCCGCGGCGCCTTCGATCCGGGTCTCCGCGCACTCGGCGGCCAGCGGATCGATACCGCTGACCTCGATCGGGGGCTGGAGCCCTTCCGTAAGATCCGCCGCGCCGTCGGCGACCGGATGGAGATCATGGTCGAGGGGCACGGCTTCTGGTCCCTCCCTGCGGCGAAGAAAATCGCCCAGGCCCTTGAGGAGTTTCGCCCCTACTGGCTCGAAGACTTGATGCGGGCCGACGATATTGGATCACTCGTCGAGCTCCGCCAGAGCACGAGCATCCCGCTCCTCGTCAGCGAATACCTGACGACCCGCTACGAGTACAAACCGGTCCTCGAGCAGCGCGCGGCCGACATCATCATGATCGATCCCACTTGGGCTGGTGGCATCACCGAGAGCAAGAAGATCGCGACCATGGCCGAAACCTGGAAGCGTCCGGTGGCGATGCACGACTGCACCGGCCCCTTCACCCTCTTCGCCGGCCTCCACCTTGCCATCAACGCCACCAACGCCGTCTACCAGGAGACCGTCCGCTCCTACCTCCGCATCACCTACCCCAACCTCGCGACCGAAAGCGTCCAGGTCGAAGCCGGCCACCTCCTCGCCCCAACCGCTCCAGGACTCGGCACCGCGCTCCTCCCCGACGTCCGGAATCGCCCCGACGTCACGATCCAAACGTCCTCCCTTTAGCACGTATAGAGATACCTTGACCGGCCAAAAGGCTCGCATACCGCGAGCCTTCTCCGAAGAGATAAACCGGTTGGGTAGGGGCTGACTCCGCCGACCCTGTCGTGCTTCACTGAAGGAGCACCGGCACTGCCCTATCTTGGTCGCCTGTCCATCTGAGAGCATGGGCTGGCCGCCGCTATCCCGTGCGAGTTGTCGATCGCACGCTTCGCCGAGTTTCAGACGAGGCGTCTCCAGAGGGTATCTGGCGGGCCGCCGTGCCCGTTCAGAGCCCCCACGAGAACCACACGAAGCCGACTTCCATAAGGTCAACAGTCCGTACAGGAGAAATGACCCAGGCTATTAGTACCATTGACTTAGGACCGTGGAGAGCCTAACCTCAAATTCTCCTAACGTGAGCGAAGACGCTCAGGCGCCTGTCTGGTCACATCACAGTAGCCATCCTTTTCGACCGGTTTGCCGCTACCCCATCTGACTTTCCCCCTTGCCCCTCACTGCCGCACGTCGGCATCCGCGTGCCAGCGTGCGAAGGACGGTCAATATGGTACGAGGTCCCTACGACACGGAAGAGGACGAACCGCCCGGTGGCCGAGCAGCCGAGCGGCTGAAGGAGTTTCTGAGAGAGCGCTTCCCTGAGGGTGTGCCGCCCGGTACATCGCTTCCGGATGTTATCGAAGAGTCCCTCTCGGAAATCGATCAGCGTGGAGAACCCAGTACTGCAGATAACGTAGGCAACGGCGGCAAGCAGGGCGAGGACAGCGACAGAGTCGGAGGTGCGACCGGCACCGTGACCTAACCCGGGGTTGGCTATTCGGGCGCGTGTCGGCATTGATCTGATGCCGCGCTCGTCGTAGAGATGGGGAGGGCACATGGCGCAGGGGCCATTTGACGACACCATCACGACACCGCAGGACGTAGCCGAAGCCGCGCGCGCACCAGGGGTTGCCGCCGAAGAACGACGCCCTCTGCCAGGAGGCAAGGCGCTCCTGCGCCTGGTGGAACTACTCGAGACTGCTGGGTACACTCATACGGCTTCCGCCGTGATTGATCGCGCGGTCCCCGAAGAAGAAGCGGACACTGTCAGGGCGCTGGTCGCGCAAATATCGCCCGCGGCCGCCGGCGAAACGCCGGAAGGAGAAGCCACCCCCGCGTCTCGTCGCCGGAGGGGCCGCACGGGCCGCGCTGCCGAAGAGTCTGAGGCTGACGCGGGTGCGCCTGAGATTGAGGCGATCGCCCAAACCTACATGGAGGTCGGCGAAGCCCTCGGCCCTCCGACTCCGACCGGTCCCCAGTGGCGCTCAGTCGGCCCGTGGACCGTGACAAACGGGCAGACGTACGGCAGTAGCCGCGTCAATGTCTCGGGCCGCGTTTCCGCTCTCGCTGTCGACCCCGCAAACCCAGCTCACGTCCTGGCCGGCGCCGCCAATGGTGGCGTGTGGGAAAGCCGCGACCGCGGCGCAAGTTGGTCGCCCCGCACCGACTACGCGGCCACCACCACGGTCGGTGCGTTGGCTTTCGATCCCCGCGACTCGAGGCTGGTCTACTGTGGCACCGGCGAGGGCGACTGGTGGTCCTGGCTTGGTGCCGGCATTCTGCGTTCGACGAATGGCGGCTCGACCTGGGCGACGCTCTGCACCGCGCCATTCGTAGGCCAGGGGTTCTATAACCTCATCGTGGATCCAGCAGACGGCCGCCACCTGCTTGCCGCCACCACCGGCGGACTCTACGTTTCGACCGACAGCGGTCTCACGTGGACCCGCCGTCGCACGGCTCAGACATGGTCGATCGCCATCGCACCGGCTGGCGGCCCGACAGCCGAGATCCTCGCCGCCAGCAGCGACGGCTTGTGGCGGTCCACCGACGGTGGCACGACATGGAACGCGGTCACCCTGCCCGGCTCCCCGGGAGGGTTCGACCGACTCGCCGTCTCGATCGCGCGGTCGAACCCGGGTGTTGCCTACGCCTGGGGCGCCCGTGGCTCCACGGGCTATCTCTGGCGACGCGCGGGTGGCACGTGGAGCAGTGTCGCCATTCCCCCCGGCGTCAGTGTCAACCAGGCCTGGTACGACTGGTATGTCGCGGCCGCGCCTGATCGCGACACCCAGGTCTACTGCGGAGCCATCGAGATTCACCGCGGTGACCTCTCCGGCACGACCTGGACGTGGCGCAACCTGACGAACAAGGGCGCGACCGGTCAGTCCATCCACCCCGACCAGCATTCCTTTGCTTTCGAGCCCGGACGGCCCGATACGATCTATGCCGGCAACGACGGTGGAGTCTATCGGAGTCCCGACCGCGGGATTACGTGGCAGCACTGCAACAATGGGCTCGTCATCTCCGAAGTTGAGTACCTGGCGCAGGACTACGGGTCATCGCGCTGGCTCATCGCCGGCACGCAGGACAACGGCACCATTCGTTGGACCGGTCCAGGCACGTGGGAGCACGTCGCCGACGGCGACGGCGGAGACTGCGGTGTCAATCGAGCCACCCCGGCAACGGTATTCCACACCTTCCAACGTGGCGGGCAGCCGTTGCAACCTGAGCGCTCGACGGCGCGCGGCAACTGGGGATCATGGGGCGCGATCTTTCCTTCGGCGCCGGCTGGCGACGCCGGGCTTTTCTACCCCCCCATGGAGTGCAGTGCGACCGCTGGCGACACCATCGCGATCGCGGGAGGGGCGCTCTACGTCTCGCGCAACAACGGCACGGCATGGACGCGCCTCGGTTTCCCCTCGGCGGCCATCGCGAGCGCTGTCTTCATTCCCAACGCGAACGCGGTCTACGTCGGCACGACGGACGGCCGCGTCTTCCGCACGGGTTGGACGGGCTCCAGTTGGTCAGCGCTGACGGCGCTCACGACGCCTCGGGCCGGGGCAACGGTCAGCGACCTCTACGTCGACCCGAACAACGTCCAACGCCTCTGGGCGACGTTCCGGACAATCGGCGGCGGGCGCGTCTATCGCTCCGACAATGGTGGCTCGACATGGCTCGACCGCACCGCCGGGCTCCCCGGGCTGCCCATGAACGCGATCGAGGTCGACCCAGGTAACGCCAACCGGGTCTGGGTGGGAGCCGACCTCGGCGTCTACCAGAGTCTCAACGGCGGCACAACCTGGGCGGACTTCTCGAGTAGCCTGCCGAATGCCTTCATCGGCGATCTCGTCTTCCAGCCGCACGCGCGGGTGCTCCGCGCGGGAACGCGCAACCGTGGCGTCTGGGAGATTCCGGTCGACGGTTGGATGACCCGACCCGTTTGCGGCGTGCAGTGGACGGGGAATCTGGCCGCGAACGAGGAGCGCCGCTGGTTTACGTTCAACTGGCCGGCGACGTGGCACATCGTCTGGACGGTCATGCCGACGACGCCACAGCCGGGCGCACCGCAGGTGACGTGGAAGGTCCAGGTCGAGCGGGCTAACGCCGAGTACGTGACCTACTGGATCTCGGTCCGCAACCTCACGGCTGTCCCCCTGACCTTCGAAGGACGCTACTGCATCCTGAGTCGCTATTGATCCGGAGCTATTGATCCGGAAAGGAGACAACACATGTCGACGGGCGTGCAGTGGACGGGAACGCTCGGCCCCAACGCTTCCAATCGTTGGTTCACGTTCAACTGGCCGACCTCGTGGCACGTCGTCTGGTACATGATGCCGACGTCGCCACAGATTGGCGCTCCCCAGGTCGACTGGGATGTCGCGGTCGAGCGTGCGAACGCAACGTACTGCACCTACTGGATCACCGTGAAGAATCTCACGGCAAACACCCTCACCTTCGAAGGCCGGTACGCGATCCTATCTTAAGGAGGAGCCTGACATGCGTATCGTCATCGAGATCGATGGCGCCGAAGCCCCGGTGTCGACGCCGCCGACCGGCGGAGCCGGAGTCCCCGGAGCAATGCCGACCCCTCCGTCAGGTGGGGGCGGGGACACGTCGATGCTGACTCCAGCAGCGGCGTCGTCGATGGCAGCGGCGACGGGGGCGATAAATGCGGGGCCGGCACCGGCCAGTCTCGATCCCACTATGCAGGCGACGGCCTCAGGTGCGCCGCAGCCGTTCGTGGGTGGCCTGCCGGAGGCGCTCGGGGCGGCTCCAACCGACGCAAACGCCGGTGCCGCGCCCGGCACCGAGCTCGAGCCGCCGCCAACGGTCATCTCCGAGGAAACGGAAGCCTGACGTACCAGGTACCGGCAATCGCTGGCAGCTCCGGGCTTGGCTCAGGGTAGATCGCCTCCCTCGCTGCCAGCCCCGTCTCTCTGTCGCTCCTCTGGGGTCGCAACTGACTCCCCTACGCCGCCAGGGACTGAGCAACGAGGGGGAGGCGGACCGTAAACGCGGCACCGCCGGAGGAAGACGAACCCACCTCAATCGCACCGCCGTGCGCCGCGACGAGTTCGTGGCAAATGTACAGACCGAGACCGAGACCAGAGACCTGACTCGTCGCCGCGCTCCGCGTCCGGTAGAAGGCGGCGAAGATCCGCTCGCGGTCCTCGGCCGGGATCCCCGGCCCTTCGTCGGCGACCGTCAACATGGCCTCGCCGGTCCTGGCATCCACTCCGATCGAGACGGAGATCTTTCCGCCCGGCGGGCTGTACTTGATCGCGTTGCCGACCAGGTTGTCGATGACCTGTTGCAACCGATCGCTATCCCAATCACCGACAACCGTCGGTAGTGCCGGCTCCAGACGAAGCACGTGCTCGCCGGACGCCGCCCGCACTTGGACCACATCGCTGGCGACCGCGACCAGATCGGTCGGCTTGCGGCGGATGTCGAGCGGGCCGGCCCGCAATCGCGACACGTCGAGCAGGTCGTCCACCAGCCGCGTCATCCGATCGACGTGCCCTGCCAGCGACCGAAGCCGCTGCACGTGCGACTCGTGTCCACCCTCCCGATCCAATTCCTTCGCCACCAGTTGCACGAACCCGCGGATCGGCGTCAGTGGTGACCGCAGCTCGTGCGACACCACCGAGACGAACTCGTCCTTCATCCGACTCGCCTGCTTCAGAGCCCCGATGTCTCGGAACACCGCGACCACGGCGACGATCGTCCCGTCCGGTTCCCGCACCGGTGCCGCACTCGCCAGCACCGGCACATCCGTGCCATTGGCGTGCCGTGCCAGCAACTCGACCCCTACGGCCACCTCGCCTGTCTGGAGTGCCGTCAGGACCGGCAGTTCGTTGAGCGGGCATACCTCCCCGCTTGACTGACGAAGTCGCCCACTCATGTTCGAATCGCCGAGCGGACCGAACAGCGCGATCGCCGCGTCGTTGGCGGCGACGATCTTCCCGTCCGGTGGGGCGGCCAGCACGACCGCCTCCGGTAGCGCCGCGATCACCAGCTCGAGCCGGCGCTGCTCATCCTGCGCCCGCTTCAACAAAACTTCTCTGGCGTCGACCACCGTCGCCGTTTCGACGATCGCTGCGACCTGGCGAGCGAGGGCATTGAGCTTGGCGACCTCCGTCGCCGTAAAGCGATGGCGCACGAGCAAGCCGATCATTACCACGCCGAGAAGCTTGTCGCCCGCGCCAAGGACCGGTGCGCCCAGCAACGCGTGCACATTTACCTGTTCCGGTCGAGCGTTCTTGAAGCGCGGATCGTCGTACACGTCGTCGACGAAGATGGGGCGATGCCCTTGAGCGACTAGACGGGCGAATTGGTCGGCGATCGAGGGAGCCGGCGCGCTTCCCCCTCCGTCGGCACCGAATCCGTAGCTGGCAGCAAGCCCGAGACCAGTTTCAGCACGGCTCGCGACGAACAGCGCACCAGCGTGAGCGCGATGGATTCCAACTAGCGCCCGCACGACCGCGTCGAAGAGCTGCCGCCGCCCGGTCTCGTCGCCCGGTTTCTGAGACGCGGCTACCGTCTCCAACGACGCCAGAGCCGTCGCCGCCGACCTCGCCGCCAGCGCCGCCCGTCGGTCCTCGACGCTCTGCCGCTTGACCCGCTCGATCAACCAGATCAAGACCGCCCCGCCGACCAACGTCACGAAGAAGCCGAGCGCCTCCGTCGGGTCCCGAGGCACGCTCATGTAGACGCGATCGCCCACGAATAGAACGTTGAGCGCCACCGACGCCAGCACGAGCGCCGTGACTCCGCCAACCCAGTCCGCAAGGTACGAGGAGAACGCGACCGCGAGGAGGAGCACCACACCCGGCGTCGTTACCGGAAGCGACGGAGAGACCAGCCCCATCAGGACGGCCGGCACAACCACACAGCAGGCGCCGACCAGTAACCGCCACGGCTGATCCGAGACGACCGACGCCGACAACAACCTCCGCCACCTGGGGCTGGAGGCGTATCGATGCCACAGATTGAGCCGATGCGACACCACGTCAAGCGCAGCCAGCAGACCATTTGCGCTGCCGCGAACGCGCACCTTGACATTAGGACGAAAGATGACTGCCACGCGATCCTCCAGCCGGAGCGCGGCGATGTCTACCACCCCAGTGCAGGTGGTGAGCAACAACAGGTGCGGGGACCTGGTTTATGCAAAGAGACGATATACGTACACCGGAACGGTTGTCAAGGAGTCACGATTCACCCGTACATACACGATCACTATTAGGATTGTTTGGCCATACTCTTTCGTCGTCACCGAAGGGACGACGTGGTCCTAGCCGTCCACACCGTCGACGTCCTGGACGCGGCGAAGGGCGTGGTAGGCGGCACGGTCGTGGTCGAGCAGCCGCACCTGATCGCGGTCGACTGCCCGATCTGGGATCTCAGCGACACATCGGCGGTCGGTCAGGCCGCGCGGTTCGTGGCCGCGAAGGCCGGCGGCGACCTCTGGTCACCCGTCGAGGAGGCATGGAATCGGCTGTGACCGCTGCACGGCCAGGGTCGCGTGTCGCGAGGCGGAGTGCAACCTGGCGACCACAACAGCCATGAACGCCCTGACGTCGCCGGGGCGACGCTCCCATCGCCCCGGCGACCAAAAGCGCTATCTTCGCCCGACTTCCAGTAACTCGCCCTTCGCGATCTCGCTGATGACCTGGATCCCTGGCTCGATCTGCTCGTCTTGTGCGAAGGAGTAGGAGAGGCGCATCTGGTTCTTGCCGCTTCCATCGACGTAGCAGGTCGCCCCCGGCAGATACTCGACACCGCGCTCCTTCGCCTGCGGCAGCATCCGCGTTGCGTCGATACCCTCCGGCAACGTCACCCAGATGAAGAAACCGCCCTCCGGCGTCGTCCAGGTCGTCCCCTCCGGCATGTGCCGCTCCAGCGCCGCCAGCATCAGGTCGCGGCGCCGGTGGTAGACCTCCCTGAGCTTCGCAATGTGCGCGTCGAGATTGCCCGGGATCCACTCCGCCGCGACGTGCGAGCCGAAGATGTTCGTCCCGCCGTCGACCTTCAGCACCGACATCCGGCGCACGATCTCCTCGGACGCAACCAGCCAGCCGATCCGCATCCCCGCACCCATGATCTTCGAGAGCGTCCCCAGATACATCGTCGAGCCGCTGTCGTCGATCGTGTAGATCGGCGGGATACGCTCTCCCGCGAAGCGGAGATCGTGGTAGGCGTCGTCCTCCAGGATCAGCGTCCCATACTCCTGAGCGAGCTCCACCAGACGCCGCCGTCTCTCCAGCGTCGTCGAGATCCCACTCGGATTCTGGAAATTCGAGATCACGTAGATGAACTTCGGCGTGATCCCTTCGCCCTTCAGCCGCGCCAACTCCCGTTCCAGAGCGTCGGTGTCCGTCCCCTGATCGTCCACCGGCACCGGAACCGCCTGCCCGCCGACGTTCTTCAGGGCGTAGAGGAACCCCATCCAGGTCGGCGACTCGACGATCACCGTGTCGCCCCAGTCCACCAGCAGATCGAGCGTGAGCTGCACCGCCTGCGACCCGCCGGCCGTGATCAGCACGTTGTCCGGCCCCGCGACGATCCCCTGATCGCGCCGCAGCTTCGCCAGCAGTTGCTCCACCAGCACGGGCGCGCCGGTTGTCTTCCCGTACTGCAGCGCCCATTCGCCGTCGATTTCGAGTGCGCGCGTCGTCGCCGCGGCCACGCTCTCCTTCGGTAGCGTCCGTGGATCGGGGAATCCATAGATAAACGAAATCAGGTTTGCCGACTGCCGCGGATCTCCGATCCGTGGCGCCGGCAGATCCCTCGCCCGTCGCGAGTAGAGCGCCTGGAGGTTCGTCTGCGTCCGGGCAACGGTCGATTCGGTCATCTGCGTGTGTGCTCCTGCGAGGCGCCTCCAGCGCGCGAAATAGCTCAATAAGGGCGATTGTACGGGTGCCCATCGACGGACGGCAACGGGTTGCCGAACCGCACCGGCATTCGTTTGTGCGCCGACGATAACTGTCCAAGGCGCCAACGATGGTAAAATCGCCCGAGGGCTCCCCCACACCTTGCCCCATTGCGCCCTGCCGTGAGGCAGGGTGGGGACTGAAATCCATCCCTTGGTCAGAGAACCAGGAGTTACATCACGGTGAGCAACGCGACAACCATTTCTCCCAACGGAACCGAGCCGGATTCTGACATCTACGACATGACGATCATCGGCGCCGGCCCGACCGGGCTCTTCGCCGCCTTCTACGCCGGGATGCGCCGGGCGCGGACGCAGATTATCGACTCGCTGGAAGAGCCAGGTGGTGCGCTGACCGCCATCTATCCCGAGAAATACATTTATGACGTCGCCGGCTTCCCTAAGGTGCTCGCGAAGGACTTCGTCGAGCAGATGGTGATCCAGTCGATGCGCGACCAGCCGACCGTTCGCCTCAACGAAGAGGTCCTCGGCCTCGAGCGCTTGCCCGACGGCATCATCAAGCTGACGACCAGCCGCGGCGAGCGCTTCAGCAAGACCGTGATCGTTTGCGCCGGCGTCGGCGCCTTCGAGCCGAAGCGCCTCGACGCTCCCGGCGTCAAGGAACTCGAAGGGCGCGGCGTCCACTACTTCGCCAAGCGCGTCGAGGACTTCCGGGACAAGGACGTCGTGATCGTCGGCGGCGGCGACTCGGCCGTCGATTGGGCCGTCACCCTCGAACCGATCGCTCGCCACGTCACCCTCATCCACCGCTCGAAGTTCCGCGCCCACGAGGCGACCGTCAAAGAACTCGAAGAGTCGCGCGTCGAGCTCCGCTACCCCGGCTGCGAAGTAATCGAAGCCCACGCCGGAGAAGACGGCCGCCTCTACGCCGTCACCTACAAGAACGCCGAACAGGAGCAGTTCCGCATCCCGGCCGACGAGCTCATCGTCGCCATCGGCTTCGTCGCCGATCTTGGCCCGCTCAAGACATGGGGCTTCGAACTCCAGCGCAACCAGATCATCGTCGACAAGATCACGATGGAGACCAACATCCCCGGCGTCTTCGCCGCCGGTGACATCTGCTGGTACCCGGCGAAGTTCAAGTTGATCGCCACCGGCGCCGCCGAGGCGGTCACCGCCGTCAACCACGCCGTCACCTTCATCGATCCCAAGGCCCGCCTCGATCCCGGGCACTCCACCAACATCATGGCGGCCCGAACGTAGGATGACGCCGAAGCCCGGGACGATCCGTTCCGCACGTAGGCGCCGCCCTTGAACGTCGAGGCTCTCCCGGCGCCGCCACACGAGAGCGGCGCTCGCTTCAGCACGACCGGAACCGGCCTGACCGGACTCCTCGTCCTGATGTTCGGCGCCTTCATCGGCCTTGGCTTGCTCGACGGTGCCGGCGGCGTCCTCTGGACCGACGTCCTCGACGCGTTCGGCGTCTCCAAGGGTGTCTTTGGCCTCCTCAGCGGACTCGGACTCGCCCTCTCCTTCCCCATCCTCATCTTCGGCGGCCGCCTCGCCGAACGCTTCGACAAGCGCTCACTCCTTGCCCTCTCCTTCGCGGGGATGGGCGTCGCGTCCGTCGGTCTTCTGACCGGCGCCGGCGGCATCGCCGTCTTCGCCCTCTGCCTGATCCTCCGCGCCGCCAGCATCACTCTCCTCGACCTCTCGAACAACGCCCTCGCCATGGACTACGAGCAGGCCGCGAATCGCCACATCATGAGCCCGCTCCACGCCGGCTTCAGCGGTGGCACCATGCTCGGCGCCGGCGTCGTCTGGATCGCATTAGCGGCCGGAGGCGGCTTCCGCACCGTCTACCTTGGACTGGCTGCCATCTTTGCCCTCGCCGTCATTGGGACCCTCCGCCTCCGTCGCACCGTCGTCCTCCCCCATCGCCCACCGGACGAGCGCGAGGCACCCACCGTCGCCCTCTCGCTCCTCCGGCGACACGACATCCGCTGGTTCGCCGCGATCACCGGCCTCGCCTTTGCCGGCGAATCCCTGATCTCGCAGTGGGCAGGCATCTACCTCCGCGAGGAACGCGACTTCTCTGCCCGCATCGGCGTCTTCGCCATCGCCGCCTACGGGCTCGCCATGTTCCTCGGCCGCGTCACCAACGGCCCCATCACCGCCCGCCTCGGCGACCGCGGGGCCATCCTCGTCCAGGGCGGAATCGCCCTCCTCGGTGGCGTGTTGATCGCCTCCGGCGGACCCGCGGCGCTCGCCATCCTCGGTTGCGGCCTCGCCGGCCTCGGTCTCGCCGGCACCGGACCCACCGCCCTCAGCATGGCTGGGGCCGCCGTGCCCGGCGCCACCGGCGCCGCCTCCGGCGCAACCCTCGCCGGCGGCTACCTCGGTTTCGCCGGAGCTCCGGTCCTCGCCGGCCTCGTCGCCTCCCTCTTCTCCGCCCGCGCCGTCATGGCCGGCATCGCCCTCGCCGGCTTCCTCATCATCGCCATGGCCCTCCGCATCCCCGCCTCGCGCACTCAGTCCGACTGAGTCCAGCTCGAGCCATCGTCGCAGACGAAGAAGAAACCGCCTTTGTTGTCGCGGATTCCCCTCTCCCTCGGAAGGGAGAGGGGGCAGGGGGTGAGGGCTGTTAGGCAGCCTACCGCACCTCATCCACCCGATAGATCAACCCCGGCCCACCGAGATACATCCCACCATCCACATTCACACACAGCCCGTCCGCGTACACCAACGGACGTACCACGTCACTCGCCTCAGCACCACTCACATAGTTGATCGGCGTATGACCATGCACCAACCTCTCGGCCCCGAAGTGCCGCAGCACATCCACCGCCCGGTCCGTGCCACCCGGTAACCAATCGTCAAAGACCCGGCGCTCGGAAAAGTATTCGAGGAGCCGATCCCACTCGGCCGGATCACCTTCCTTCATCACGGCACCGATCGTGGCGTTGACCTCCTCCACGCTCTTGCCATACAGCGTGTAGAACGTCGCGTCGGCATGGATCAGGAGGGTATCTCCGACCATCGCCATCGCCGGACGCGCGCTGAGCCAGCGCGCGTGCTTCGCCGTCAGTCCTTTGAGATCGGCCATCACACCGCCGTTTCGCCGCCAGTTCGCCAAGAATCTTCCGCCGTAGCGTCTCGCTCCGATCAATAACAGGTCGTGATTGCCGAGCAACGCCTCGACCTGGCCTCCCCCCGCTGCCGCTTCCCGCTGCAGCCACATCGCCAGGTCGATCGATGCCAGCCCCAGCGGCCCGCGGTCGACGAAGTCCCCGGTGAACCAGAGCGTGGCACCGCCCCCGGTCCAGGTCAGCGCTTCCGAGATCAAACCGGCCCGTCTGAGGAGGACAATGGTCTGGTCGAGGCAGCCATGGACATCGCCGACGACGTAGGTCGGACCGTCAGGCATTGCGACAAACCCGCCGAGCGGAGGCGGCAGCCACCTACTCGATCTCGATTTGCTCGACGGCGTCCCGTCCGGCGTGGAGCCAGCGCTCGTCGGTGTCGTCCGGTACCGAGCACCCATTGGCGAGTATGAACTTTCGGCCCGCCGTTTGGGCAACCGCGTCCCGCGCCTCCTCGAGGATCTTCTCCTCCGGTCCGTTCGAGAGCGCGCCGAACTCGTGCCACCCGCCCATCAGGCACTTGCTGGTCAGTCCTCGCGCCTCGCGCAAACGCGGCCCCGCGAGGCGATCCGACCAGTTGAGCACCTGGACCGGGTAATCGAGCACCAGATCGAACATCAGGTCCTTCTCGCCGTGGACGTGCAGCACATTCAACCAACCGTTGGTCGCCCCCTGGAGCGCCATCAGGTCATACGGCCGGCCGAACTCGCGGTACTGCTCTTCGCTCATGATTTCGCGCGAGCACCCCTGCAGCGCCAGGAAAACCCCGTCCGCACCCGCCTCGATCACGTCGGCGATATGCGCCCGCAGATTCTCCGCGATCACACTCAGGGCTTCATGCACGACGGCCGGCGATTCCTGGATATGGGCGAGAAACCGTTCCCGGTCCGCCGCAAAGTACATCGCCTCGCAGAGGGGACTGAAAACGGTGACGATGATCGGCGTGTCGTAACCCAGTTCGTCCCGCAGCAGCTCGACGCATTCCGCCCGCTGCTGGAAGAACCGCGACCGCGCCGCGTCAATCGGCTCCAGTAGTCGCCAATCGTTCGGCTGTTGGATCGACTTCCGGCCGAACGGGTACGGGATGTCCGGCATCACCTTGAGGATGTCGAGATCGAACGTCTCGTCGAAGAACCTGAGCGACGCCTCCGCCATCTTCCGTCCCGTCCCCTCGGGTTGAAAGTGGCGCCAGAAGCAGACCGGCAGGCGATCCACCGGTTCACCCCGCACCGCCGCCATGACGCGCTCCGTCCGCGTCATCTCCTCAAACCGAAACGTTGACCCCGCGGAGGCGGTCGCGCGGCTGCTCGAGCGGGCGGACATCGAAACGCTCCTTTATCAGACGCGAAAGCCGATCCCGCGCGTCGCGGTTCCCGTTCAGAAGGGGATCACAGAAGAGAATTCGGACCCACACAAGGGGCAATCCTATCATAGCCAGAGGGTCATCCATGCCCGCCCGAACCGGTCTCTGCTCAGTCTCTGCTCGCCAAAACCGTCGCTGACCCACCGGTCTCAGCCAGCTTCAGCTGACTTCGTCGGTTGAGCGCGGGTCTTGAGGCCCGCGCACGGGCGGCGCTGCAGAATGGTCACATGACCTCGCCGAACAGACCTCACTCCCGAACCGCCGCCAGTTCCTCTCGCCCCTCCTCCACTGTCCCCGCTCCCACAGCTGAACTCTCCCGATGCGCCTTCAGCTGTGGCAACCGCGGAAAGACTCCCGCAATCCAACCAATCGAAAAGAAGTACCCAATCACCCCCAGCCCGAACGCCGCGCCGAAACCTGCCCCCGGCCGATCCTGGATCGCCCCACTGGCCACCGCTGCCGCGAACGAGAACGCGCTCCAGACCATGGCATACAGTCCGCTAAACGCCGTCCTCTGCTCTGGCGGTAGACGCTCCATCGACTCCGTAATGAACGTCGCTTCCGTCCCGTCGGCCACGGCGTAGTAGACAAACAGCAGCCCGACAACCGCCGCGATCCCGACCCCGGTGAAGCAGAGGACAATCGTCGTCGCGGCGATCCCGCGAAACAGTCCGATCGTCCGCAGGTTCCCGAGGCGCCCCGCGACGCCCGGCAAGAACAGGGCGCCGATTCCACCCGCCAGCGCCAGCGACGCCATCACCGTGCCGATCACACCGGTCGAGAGCCCGTGCCGCTCCTCGAAATAGAGTGGCAGGAAGGGACGAATCGAGTTGTGGCCCAATGCCATTCCGGCTTCCGGTATCGCCAGCAGAAAGAGCAGGACCCAGGCACTTCGCAGCTGCCCACCGCTGACGCCCCGTGCCAGGCTGCGAACACGCGCCAGCGGTCGCGGCATCTCGGCGACCGGAATGAGTGCGTACGCGACAACTTGAGCGCAGTCGAGGATGGCGATGACGACCATCGTTGCCGCCAGCGCCCGTTTTTCACCGATTCCGGCGAACGACTCCAGACCCGCCGGAATCCATCCACCCAAACCGCCCCCGAGCGCCATCCCCGCGGTGATCATCGAGAACTTGAGCGCGAAGACGTGCGCCCGCCGCGACGCTGGTGTCGTCGCCGCCAGCAACGGATCCCCGAGGATCCAGAACATCGTGCTGACCATCCCCGACAGCAGACTGCCGAGAAACGTCAGCGCGAACGCTCCCTCCGGCGCCGTCAGGATGATCGCCTGCCCGACCGCTCCGAGCAGCGGCCCCGCCATCAACAGCAGCCGGGTGTGCCCACGCGCCCCGAGGATTGTGACCGGCACACCGAAGACGAACAGCGACAGGGAGGCCCCGCCGACCAACCAGCCGATGTCCCCGGAGTCGTACCCCTGCGCCTTGGCAAACAGCGGGAAGGCGACCGTGAACGTCAGCAACCGGATGGCGTAGAGAACGCCCCCGGTCAGAAACCGCCGTCCGGCCGGACCGGTGGCGCGCCAGGTGTCGCGATAGTCGCCGAGCACGTCGCCTCCCGGTACCGTCGAGCCTTTCGGCTCAGACGGCCGACAACGTCAAGCCCATGCGATCGCGAACCAGCTTCATCGTCCGTTCGGCGTGGACGCGCGCGCGCACTGCCCCCTCGGCCAGCACGCCCACCGCCACCTCCGGATGCGCTTCCAGTTCCGCCAGCTTCGTCTGGATCGGCCGCAACGCCTCGACCAGCAACTCCGCCAGCGCCAGCTTGAACGCGCCGTAGCCTCGCCCGGCGAACCGCTCTTCCAGCACCGGAATCGGCTCCCCGCTGAAGAGCGAGTAGATCGTCAGCAGATTCGTCAGTGCCGGCTTGTCCGGCCCGGCGGTCACGTCGCTCCCCGAGTCCGTCACCGCCCGCTTGATCTTCCGCGTGATCGTGTCGGCATCGTCCGTCAGCGCGATGTAGCTGGCGGCGCTCCCCGCACTCTTGCTCATCTTCTTCGTCGGATCGTCGAGCGCCATGATCCGCGCGCCCTCCGGCTTGATATCGGGCTGCGGCACGACGAACGTCTCGCCATACCGCGCGTTGAAACGCTGTGCGATGTCGCGCGCCAGTTCGATGTGCTGCTTCTGATCGTCGCCGACCGGGACCAGATCGGTGTCGTAGAGCAGGATGTCCGCGGCCTGTAGCACCGGATAGTCGAACAGCGCCGCCGAGACCCCCTCGTCCTGCCCGCCCGACTTGTCCTTGAACTGCGTCATCCGCCGCAGCTCGCCGAACTGCGTCACCGAGTTCAACAGCCAGGACAACTCAGGATGCTCGACGACGTCCGACTGCAAGAACAGAATCGACTGTTCGGGATCGATCCCCGAAGCGAGCAACGTGTTCGCCATCGTGATCGTGTTCGCTACCAGCGAGTCGCGCGTCGTCGGCAACGTCAGGGCATGCAGATTCACGATGCAGAAGACGTTGTCGTACTGATCCTGCTGCGTCACCCAATTCCGAATCGCACCCAGATAGTTCCCGATGTGACTCGTCCCCGACGGCTGAATCCCCGAGAAGACCCGCTTCCGTCGGTGCGCGCCCGAGTGCGCCGTACCCGCCTGCTCCGACATCCCGTTCGTATTCCTTCCCACCAGACAAAGTCACGATTCCACTGTCCGCCGATTATATCCGCGGTCGGATGAAGTCTCGCGATCAACAGACCGTAGGGGTGATGCACCCCCGAGGTCACCATCCGCCGTATCGGAAGTTAACTTGAAATCGCGGGGAAGGAGCACCGCCCTTCCCCGCGTAACGCGGGGGGAACGACTTGAATAGGAGTCGCCTTAATCTTCGTCGCCCACCTCGGCAACGCAGTCGTCGCCGGGCACCCAGCGCTTCCCAAACTCGCGCATGCTCTCGATCACAGGGAGCAAGGCGTGTCCCTTCGCGGTCAGAGAGTATTCAACCCGCGGAGGAACCTCGGCAAAGCAGTGGCGCTCGATCACCTGAGCTTCCTCGAGGCGCTTGAGCCGCTCGGACAGCGTCTTCGGGCTGATCCCGATCAGCGATCGCTCCAGCTCGCTGAAGCGGCGGTGACCGTCGGCGAGGTCCCGCACGATGAGCGGCGTCCACTTGTTGCCAATGATTTGCGCCGTCCGGGCCACCGGACAGCCGAGGCTTTCGGGGGTTTCCATGAGCACCGCCTCGCGCGAGCGCCCTTCACCGCGAGGGTGAGCGCCCAAATCGGCGACGGACGGTAGGGTACGCTGACTCACCATAACTTCCCGAATGATACCTGCCCATAAGCGCTATCGCAAGGGTATCGAGTGCGCGTGGTAGGTAGCAGCGAATGCAGTCCAGTGCTTGGCGCCGTTCAGCTTGCTTGCCATGGCGAGTGTTTTCCACCCGGCTCCTTGACGTGACTCCCCTCTGCCGCTTTTCTCGACGAAGAAGAAGTAGTCGGTCTGGATCTGGTTACCCGCGTCCGGGAAGATCGTGTCGATAAGGGCGCCCGCGCTCCCGTCCTCCAACACGGTTACGTTCCGGACGTCCACCTCGGTTGCCCATCTGGATCGCTCGGCCGCTTTCGGCATCGGGCGAAGCTTCGACGAAGATCGCAACTTGCAGGCACGGACCGGTTGACTCTGGTGGTCCGTCCGATCTCCGCTCCGGCTGTGGCACCGCCTCGTCTCCTGCACCGGTTCTGCGCTGGCTCAGAACCCCAATCGTAGGGTCAACATGACCGCCCCTCGACCGTAAGACGTGACGCTCGCTTCCGTCTCCCTGGGTGACGGGGAAGCTGTTCCCTGGACCGATGGGGCGACGAGCGCCCGGGACAGAGGAGGATCGCATGGACCGGATTGTGACGCGATGGGGGTTGGGGCTGGCCCTGGGAGCCGCCATGTTGGCGAGCTTGCTCGGAGGATCCGCACGGGCGATCGCCCAGGTGGGGATGCCTGGAACCGAGGCCGTCACCCCGGATCCGTCCCTGTGTCGTGTTGATGGGCGAACCGTCGATGGCCTGCGGGCGATCTTCGCGGCAGCGACTCCAGCGGCGACGGACGACGTATCGCCGTCGATTGTCGTCCCCGTCGGTCGTCCCGCGGACGCGACGACGGCGGCCGGGATCGTCGCAACCGTGCACGAGGCCGTAGCCTGCCTCAACGCCGGTGATCTGCTGCGATTCCTCGGGCTCCTGACGGACGGCGCCATCGCGTCCGCCTTTCCCTGGCTGGCGGACCAACTCGCGGGTGCTGACGTGCCGGCCGAGTTGCAGACTCCGTTCGCCGTGCCCGTCGACCAGCGGCAGACGCTGCTCGCCGTGGCCGGGGTCTCCCGGCTCGCTGACGGACGCGTCAGTGCTGTGATCGCGACCGTGGATCCGGCCTCGGACGCGCCGGGCGCGGACGCGCTGTTCCTCATCTTCACCCTTCGCGGCGATCGCTGGCTCATCGATGAGATCATCGACTTCAGCGGGGACTGATCGGGTCACCGGAGGAGTCACTGCCCCGGTCCCGCAACTCCCGCAGCAGCAGGGGCCAGCTCGCGACGGCGGGCGCTACCGGCCCCGTCGTGGGCGACGGCCGAGGCGCGGTCGGCGGGGAGCGCCCCCTTCATTCGTCATCTCCAGCGCTCCCCGTCCCGAACCGCGCCCGCCTATTGCGACGTGTCGCTCGTTGCCTCTGCAATCGGTTCTGCGGTGTTCGTCTCGGTCGGCACGGCCGTCTCCGTCGGAACCGGCGTTTCGGTCGGCGTCGGCGTCGGCGTGTTCGTCGGCGTCGCGGTCGGTTCACTGGTCGGCTGCTGGGTTGCTGTGGCGGTGGTCGGCGCGCGGGTCGGTTTAGCGGTCGCGGATGGCGGCGGTTCCTGGGCGGCGGCGGCACTCGTGCCGAGCGTGAAGGTGCGGGCCGCCTTGCTCCCTGCCGACCCGACCGCCTCCACCTTGTGCCCGCCGGCGGTGCCCTGCGGCACCGTGAACGAGAACGAAGCCCCGCCGGTCGAAGAGGCGACCAGTCCAGTCTTGAGCGTGGTGGTCGACGTCGACGACTTGAACCACTTGATGGTGATCTTCTCGCCCTTCGCGAAGCCCCGAAGCGTCACCTTGACGATCGCGCCTTTCGCCCCCGACGACGGCGACAGGGCAAGGCTGGGGATCATCCCCGCCTGATCCGTCGTCTTCTTACCGCTCGTCCGGCCGCGGCTGATGACGGTGTGGGCGCCCTTGACGGCCGCGGGGAGCTTGAACGTCGCGCTGCCGTTGCCGCTAGCCGTCGCGGTGAACGACGCCACGCGGGTCGTGGCGGTGCTGTCCCAGTAGACGTTGACCCCTTCCTCGGCGCGGAACTTCGTGCAGGTGACCGTGACCGTCGTGCCCACTTTCCCCGAGGTCGGCGAGAGGCTGCACGATGGGGCAATCGCGCCGACGTAAAGCACCGGCTCGTGGGTGCCATCCGGGTCGCCGTGCAGGGCTATCGCGTCGCTGCTCTTCCGCAGCGCGGTCTTCACAGCGGCCGGCCCGACCCGGCCGTTCTTGGCGATATAGAGCGCCGCGGCCCCGGCGACGTGGGGCGCTGCCATGCTCGTGCCGCTAAGCACCTCCGCGCCGGTCCCCACGCTGCTGGAGAACGACATCGGCCACGTCGAGAGGATGGCGACGCCGGGCGCGGCGAGGTCGACGTCGGCGCCGAAGTTGCTGAAGGCGGCGAAGGCGTCGTCGTTCCCCTCCGCGGTGTCCGGTCCCTTCCCGCCGATCTTGCCGTCGGTGTCGAC
>JAXDKI010000318.1:0-4218 GCA_034667245.1 Thermomicrobiales bacterium
TCGATCGTCTCGCTCATCCAGGGGAATGGGTTGCGAGCGCGGTACTGGCGCGGCAGACCGATCCGCTCCAGGCGACGATCGGCGATGAAGTGCACGTAGTTGCGGAAGAGGTCCGCGTTCAGCCCCAGGACGCCGCGCGGCAGACAATCGCGGGCGTAGGCGATCTCCAGCTCGACTGCCTCCCGGATGCGGGCGACCAGGTGGTCCCGGAATTCGGGGGTCCAGAGCGCGGGGTTCTCGGCGACGATGCCGTTGATGAGGTCGATCCCGAAGTTGAGGTGGACCGTCTCGTCGCGGAGGATGTACTGGAACTGCTCGCCGATCCCCTTGAGCCGGTTCTGGCGATGGAAAGAGAGGATCATCGCGAATCCGGCGTAGAAGAAGATTCCCTCCATGATCACGTAGTAGCCGACCAGGTTCTCGACGAACCGCTGCGCCCCGGCCAATGTTGCCGTCGAGAAGTCGGAGCTGACCAACTCCGCCGTCAGGGCCATCTCGAACTCGTCCTTCGCAGCGACGGCGGGGACCTCGCGGTACATGTTGAAGATCAACCCCTCGTCCAGTCCCAGACTCTCGACGATGTAGTGGAAGGCGTGGGTGTGGATCGCCTCCTCGAACGCCTGCCGCAACAGGTACTGCCGGCACTCGGGATTGGTGACGTGGCGGAAGATGGCGAGCGTCAGGTTGTTGGCGACGAGACTCTCGGCCGTGGCAAAGAACCCCAGGTTACGCAGGACGACCCGTCGCTCGTCCTCCGTCAGGTCGCCGCTCTTCCAGAGGGCGATGTCGGCGGCCATCGGCACCTCGGTCGGCATCCAGTGATTGGCGCAGCCGTTGAGGTAGTGCTCCCAGGCCCACCCGTATTTGAGAGGCATGAGCTGGTTGACGTCGACGGTCTCGCAGTTGATTAGCCGCTTCTCGTCCGCGCGGATGCGGGTGGGAATGGCCTCGTGATCGACGGTTGTGAGCGTGGCGGTCATGGTCTGACTCCTTTGAGTGGGGATTGGGGAGAAGGACCCTCACCCCCGGCCCCTCTCCCGCTGCGCTGGAGAGGGGAGCGTTGGTTATCAGCGTTGGTGACTGAGGGATGATCTTATTGTCTCTTGGCTGGGCGCACGGCCGTGCGCCCCTACAGATGCGGAGGCGGACTCTGATGTTTCAGGTCTTGGCCCCGTCCGCTCCATTCACTGACACACCTCGCACCCCAGCTCCAGCGAGCACGACGGTGCCCCCTCTTCCCGCACCACCGCGACGTCCGCTGAGGCACTTCGCTCTTTCATCCAGCGCGGTTGGAGACCCCACCGGTTCACGTCCAGCGTGGATTTTTCCGCCTGGGTCGCGCCGCGCGAGCGCAGGTAGTAGGTCGTCTTCAGACCGGCGCGCCATGCCTCCTGGTAGGTATCGCTCAGCTTGCGGCCGCTCGGTTCCGCGACGTAGAGGTTGAGCGACTGCCCCATGTCGAGCCACTTCTGGCGGCGGGCGGCGCAGGCGATCAGCCACGTCGGGTCGATCTCGAATGCGGTCGGGTAGCGCGCCTTCAGATCGTCGGGGACCCGTTCGACCGCCTGGACCGAGCCGTCGTGGTACTTGAGGTCGTCGAGCAGTTGCTGATCCCAGAGACCGCGCGCCGCGAGGTCGCGGACGAGCGCTTCATTGACGACGGTGAACTCGCCGGACAGGTTGCTCTTGACGTAGAGGTTCGCGTAGAGGGGCTCGATCGATTGGCTGACGCCCTGGATGTTGGCGATCGTCGCCGTTGGTGCGATCGCCAGGCAGTTGCTGTTGCGCATCCCGTGGCTGCGGATCGCAGCGCGAGCCGACTCCCAGTCGAGCGCGGCTCCCGTCTCCACCTCGATCGGCTCAGCGCGCTCCTCGGCTAGCAGCGAGATGGTATCGATCGGTAGGAGACCACGATCCCACTTCGAACCGGCGTAGGAGGGATACGCCCCCCGTTCGCGCGCGAGTTCGGTCGAGGCGAGGATGGCGTGGTAGGCAATCGCCTCGGTGCTCCGGTCGGCGAACTCCACCGCCTCTTCTGAGGCGTAACCGATGCCGATGGCGGAGAGCGCGTCCTGGAATCCCATCAGCCCGAGTCCGACCGGACGGTGGCGCAGGTTGGCATTCCGCGCTTGCGGGATCGGGTAGAAGTTGAGGTCGATCACGTTGTCGAGCATCCGCATCGCCGTCTTGATCGTCCACCCCAGACGCTCCTGGTCGAGGGCGCCGTCGCGGACGTGAGCGACGAGGTTGATCGAGCCCAGATTGCAGACCGCCACCTCCTCGGCACTCGTGTTGAGGAGGATCTCGGTGCAGAGATTCGAGTTGTGGATCACCCCGACGTGGTCCTGTGGCGAGCGGATGTTCGACGGGTCCTTGAAGGTCAGCCAGGGATGTCCCGTCTCAAAGAGCGCGGTCAGGACCTTCCGCCAGAGATCGGCGGCGCGGACCTGGCGACCGGGACCGATCTCACCGCGGGCGAAGGCCGCCTCGTACTCGTCGTAACGTGCGGCGAAGGCACGCCCGTAGAGGTCGTGAAGCTCGGGAACGGTGCTCGGGCTGAACAGGGTCCACGGCCCGTCCTCGCGGACGCGCTGCATGAAGAGATCGGGCACCCAGAGGGCGGTGTTCATGTCGTGGGTACGCCGGCGGTCGTCGCCGGTATTCTTGCGCAGATCGAGGAACTCCTCGACGTCGAGATGCCAGGCTTCGAGGTAGGCGCAGACGGCGCCCTTCCGCTTGCCGCCCTGATTGACGGCGACTGCGGCATCGTTCGCAACCTTCAGGAACGGCACGATGCCCTGACTCTGCCCATTCGTCCCCTTGATCCGGCTGCCGAGGGCGCGGACCGGTGTCCAGTCGTTGCCGATCCCACCGCTCCACTTCGAGAGGAGGGCGTTGTCCCGAATCGCCGAGAAGATGCCGTCGAGCTCATCTGGCACGGTCGTCAGGTAGCAGGAGGAGAGTTGCGGGTAGCGGGTCCCGGCATTGAAGAGGGTCGGCGTCGAGGGGCAGTAGTGGAAGGACGACATCAGGTCGTAAAACTCGATCGCCCGCGCCTCCCGGTCATCCTCGTTGAGCGCCAACCCCATCGCGACCCGCATCCAGAACATCTGCGGCAGCTCGATCCTCCTCCCCTGGTGGTGGATCAGGTAGCGGTCGTAGAGGGTCTGGAGTCCGAGGTACTGGAAGGCGAGATCGCGCGCCGGGTCGAGCGCGGCGCCGAGTCTTGCCAGGTCGAAGTCCAGCAACTCCGGCGCCAGCAACTCGAGTTCGGCCGCCTCACGGACGTAGGCGACGAAGGCAGTCGGATAGTCGGCGCCGATTTCCAGGATCGAGCTGCGTCTCCCGAGCGCCTCGCCGTAGACGCCACGCAACAGCGCGCGGGCCGCGATCCGCGAGTACGCCGGGTCCTGTTCGATCCGGGCGCGGGCAGCGAGGGCGATCGCACGCTCGACGTCGACTAACGACATCCCGTGGTGGATCGTCGCCAGGACATCGTCCTCGATCGCCTTGGCCGCCTCCCGCCCCGCCAGATCCGCGCACGCCTCGTCGATCCACGAGCGCAGTAGCGCCCGGTTCAGCAGCAGCTCGCACCCCTCGGGATCGACGACCCGGAGCGCCTGCTCCTCGCGCCGCCGCGCCCGCGCCTCCCGATAGAGGATGTACCGCCGGGCCACGCCGTACGCGCCCGCGGTCATCAACTGCCGTTCAACCTCGTCCTGAATCTCCTCGACACTCGCCAGGATCGGCGCCTTCTCCCGCCCGAGCGTGGCAATCACGCCGTCGGCGATGGCATCGATCCGCCCGTGGACCTCGGCCGGTAGTGGGTCGGGAAACGGAGAGCCGACCTCGGCCCGAAACGCCATCTCAATCGCGTGGCTGATGCGCGACCGATCGAACGGAACCTCCCGCCCATCCCGCTTGACGACGACGCCGACAATCATTTCTGAACCGCCGTTCACTATTTCGACGGCACCGGTGTTCGTAGCACTTCTCAACTGGTTCACGGTACGACTCCAGCGACGCAACCATCGGTCTGCGGATTCCGATGGTTGCATCTGTGAAAGGGGCGTTGGGGCGGACAGCGCCCAAGGGGCACCTCGTCCGCCGTTACGGCGCGGGTGATAGGGAGACCGACCAGGGAAAGGGCAGGGAAGGACCAATCCGGCATGCACGGACCGGCCGCCCGCTCACCCTCCCGCGAAGGTCCGGGTCGTC